>NZ_CP026378.1:923239-1230986 GCF_002953215.1 Mixta calida | reverse complement strand
ACTTTTGCCCAGCTCGATGCCGTTGCTGGTGTCGCCGTTGCGCAGGCGTTTGTAGTGATTGTAGACCGCCACCGCCAGCACTTTTTTCGCCCTTTCCTGACCGATAACGTAATCGTCAAGATGTTGGCGGATCTCGTGCGGGGTCGGCAACGCGCTGCGTTCACGATGCGGCGCAACTTCTTTGATCTCTTCGCGAATGATGTCATTGCATAAATCAACACACTCGTCGCAGATATACACTGACGGCCCGGCAATCAGTTTGCGCACTTCATGCTGGCTTTTACCGCAAAAAGAGCAGTACAGCAGCTTTCCTGAACCGTCTTTGCGCTTATCTGTCATCAGCTAACCTCTTCTTTTATCTTCGTCCGCACTGTATGCGGCGATGGCAGCCAGTCTGACTGCCCTCATTCGTGCCACTCTTCACCCGTTATCCGCTCTAACTATAGCGCATGCTGCGGGATGGAGTCTTATTGGCGATGCGTAAGTATGGAATCGACTAAACCATACTCTACTGCCTCACTCGCCGAGAGGAAACGATCTCGCTCGGTGTCACGCTCGATTTGTTCAAGCGATTTGCCGGTATGTTCCGCCATCAGCTCATTCATGCGCTGTTTCACTTTCAGAATTTCACGCGCATGAATTTCAATATCGGTCGCCTGGCCCTGATAACCGCCCAGCGGCTGGTGGATCATCACGCGGGAATTAGGCAGGCAGTGGCGTTTGCCTTTGGTTCCCGCCGTCAGCAGGAACGCGCCCATTGAACAGGCCTGCCCCATACAGATGGTGCTGACGTCCGGCTTGATAAACTTCATCGTGTCATAAATCGACATCCCGGCGGTGATCACGCCACCTGGGGAGTTGATATACAGATAGATATCTTTCTCAGGGTTTTCCGCTTCCAGAAACAGCATCTGGGCGACGATCAGGTTCGCCATATGATCTTCAACCTGACCGGTAAGGAAAATGATGCGCTCTTTTAACAGGCGGGAATAGATGTCGTAAGAACGCTCGCCGCGCGAGGTTTGTTCGACCACCATGGGCACCAGCGCCATCTGAGGTGCGGAAAATTCACGTTCGCCATTGTATGACATTACCGTCTCCTGGATAAATTTCATTGGCACTGTACCGATTCTACTTAAGTGAGAACATGAAAACCACGCTTCACGCTGCCACTCTCCGACGCTACCCGGACGGTTAATCAGCCAGCCTTACATTCTTCAAGATACTCGAAAAGCTATCTGGGGGCGTGCCCCCGCTGTTTCAAGCATAACAACGTTTTCTTCAATCGCTAACCAGGAATAATATGATACCGGATATTCTGGCGCTTAATTAGCCAAACAGGCGCACAAAAAGACATTTTTGGAAACGATAAATAAAAAGCCCGCTCCTTACGGCAGCGGGCTTTCAGCAGACAAAGCGTGAAAATCAGGCCATAGAGGTCTGGTTCATCAGATCCTGGAATTTTGTGGCTTTCTCAGTCACTTTCGCTTTTTCCAGCACCGCTTCAACCGCCTGCTCTTCCAGAGCGACGTTGCGCATGTTGTTCATCAGCTCATTGTTTTTGCTGTAGAACTCGATAACTTCCTGCGGATCTTCATACGCGGAAGCCATTTCTTCGATCAGGGTTTTTACGCGCTCTTCGTCGGCTTTCAGGTCGTTGGTGCGAATCACTTCGCCCAGCAGCAGACCCACGACAACGCGGCGTTTCGCCTGCTCTTCAAACAGCTCACGCGGCAGCTCCAGCGCCTGCTTCTCGTTACCGCCGAAACGCTGGGCAGCCTGACGACGCAGCACGTCGATTTCGCTGTCGATCAGCGCGGAAGGCACGTCGATCTCGTTCGCTTTCACCAGACCGTCGATCGCCTGCGTTTTAACACGGTTGCGCACCGCGCCTTTCAGCTCGCGCTCCATGTTTTTACGCACTTCAGCGCGCAGACCGGCAACGGAGCCATCTTCCACGCCGAAACGCTTGATGAACTCTTCGGTCAGTTCCGGCAGCTCGCGCTCTTCAACTTTCTTCAGCACGATAGCGAACTTCGCGTCTTTACCCTTCAGGTTTTCCGCGTGGTAATCTTCCGGGAATTTCACGTCGATGGTGAATTCTTCACCCGCTTTGTGACCCACGACGCCGTCTTCAAAGCCTGGGATCATGCGGCCCTGGCCCATCGCCAGAACGAAATCAGAGGCTTTGCCGCCTTCAAACTCTTCGCCGTCTACGGAACCAGAGAAATCGATGGTAACGCGATCTTCAGCGGCCGCTTCGCCTTCTTTCTCTTTCCAGGTCGCCTGCTGCTTGCGCAGCGTGTCCAGCATGGCGTCCACATCTTCGTCAGTCACTTCAACGATCGGTTTTTCAACCTCGATGGTGTCCAGACCTTTCAGCTCAACTTCCGGGTAAACTTCAAACTCAACGGAGTAAGTAAAGTCTTCGCCCTGCTTATATTCGCCCGGCACGTAGTTCGGCGCGCCGGCCGGATTGATTTTCTCTTTGATGATGGCGTCAACAAAGTTGCGCTGCATCAGGTCGCCCAGCACATCCTGGCGAACAGAGGCGCCGTAACGCTGAGCCACTACGCTCATCGGCACTTTGCCCTTACGGAAACCGTCGATACGGACTTTCTTCGCTACTTCGACCAGCTCTTTTTTCACAGCGTTCTCGATGCTGTCAGCAGCGACAGTAATCGTAACGCGACGGCCCAGGCCCTGAGTGGTTTCTACTGAAACTTGCATCTTGTTACCTCAAAAAATCACGAGCTCGGTCAACTTCAGATAGCGCACGCTGTCATCGCCTGCGCTATCCAACAACCGGGACGGCCTCTGATGAAGAACCCATTCCCTGTTACCAGAAGCGTCCCGAAGCAATTCCGGAAAAATAGACGCCGCATTATAGCGGCATCATTTTACCGCGTCGAGAACGCAAACCGGGCACCGACCCGCAGTTTGGCGGAAAATAAGCGGAAAACGCGCAAACGCAGCCGCGAAAAGTCAAAAATTCAGATAAAAAAAACGGCCCGCAGGCCGTTTCGTTAAAACCATTCAGTGAGGTTCAGACCAGCATGCCGGCGCCGCGGCAGTTAGGCGAGGCCAGTACGGTATCCTGCAACCCTTCCCACTCCTTCAGGGTATAGGTATGCAGCGCCAGCGCATGAACGCTGCCCGCCAGCTCTTCGCTCAGCGTGCTGTAAATGGCACGATGACGCATCAGAAAGCGCTGGTTGGCAAAGCTGTCGCTGACGATCACCACTTTAAAATGGCTCTCCGATCCCGCAGGCACATTATGACGATAACTCTCATCATGAACTTCCAGGTGAACCGGTTGAAATGCCGTTCTTAACTTTTCTTCTATTTGTTCGCGAATCATGACTTCCACTCCTCTACGGCAGAGAGCTACGCCTCATCTCTTTAAATATTAGTCGGTTTTCACCCGTTTCCCTGCATAAGGCGAAAAAAACTGTCCCGCTTGTTACTTTATCAACGCCGCCGTCGCAACAGGCTCAGCGGCGTGCTCCCCTTAACCCCGATGAAAAAACAAGCAGGATGATGAATTTACGCGCCGTCAGGGCTTTTTTCACAGAGAGGCGATGATATGATGGCCGCTGTTTTGTCAGCAATATCCTTCAGACCTATGAGAAAATAAGCATGCTAAAAAAACTCCTTTTCCCCCTGCTGGCTGCCTTTATTCTGGCTGGCTGTGCCACCAACAGCAATACGCTTGATGTACAGCCGACGATTCAGCTTCCCCAACAGGACCCTGGCCTGATGGGCGTAACGGTCAGCATTAACGGTGCCGACCAACGCGCCGACCAGGCGCTGGCGAAAGTCACCCGCGACAACCAGCTGGTGACCCTGACGCCGAGCCGCGACCTGCGTTTTCTGCTGCAGGAAGTGCTGGAGAAACAGATGACCGCGCGCGGTTATATGGTCGGCCCGAACGGCGCGGTCGATCTGCAGATCGTGGTTAACAATCTTTATGCCGACGTGACTCAGGGCAACCTGCGTTACAGCATCACCACCAAGGCGGATATTTCCATTATCGCCAGCGCGAAAAATGGCAATAAACAGGTGAAAAACTATCGTCAGACCTACAGCATCGAAGGGGCGTTCAACGCCACTAACGATAAAATCACTAAAGCGGTCAACGCAACGCTGAGCGACGTTATCAGCGATATGGCGCAGGACACCAGCGTCAGCGCCTTTATCAAGCAGAACGCACGTTAATCATCTTTAACGGCCCGGCAGGATCGCCGGGCCTGTCTACACAAAAAGGCAGTTATGGATAATTCACTCTTGCGTATTTTCACTCAGCGCAACGCGGCAGTTTTGCTGCTGCTGGGTTTCGCCTCCGGCCTTCCCCTTGCGCTGACTTCCGGCACGCTGCAGGCATGGATGACCGTAGAGGGCGTGGATCTTAAAACCATCGGCTTTTTCTCGCTGGTTGGACAGGCCTATGTTTTTAAGTTTCTCTGGTCGCCGTTGATGGACCGCTATACGCCGCCTTTCCTGGGCCGGCGTCGCGGCTGGCTTCTTCTCACTCAGCTGCTGCTTATTGGCGGTATCGCGCTGATGGGCTGTATGGAGCCAGCGCGTCATTTAACGCTACTGGCGGCGCTGGCGGTGCTGATCGCCTTCTGCTCCGCATCGCAGGATATTGTCTTCGACGCCTGGAAAACCGATATTCTGTCGCCGGAAGAGCGCGGCAGCGGTGCGGCGATTACCGTGCTGGGTTATCGCCTGGCGATGCTGGTTTCCGGCGGGCTGGCGCTGTGGCTGGCGGATCGCTACCTGGGCTGGCAGGCGACCTATTGGCTGATGGCGCTGATGATGCTGCCGGGCCTGATCGCCACGCTGTTGGCGCGCGAGCCCGGCGATACGATCGCGCGCCCGCACACGCTGGAAGAAGCGGTCATCGCGCCGCTGCGTGATTTCTTTAATCGCGACAATGCCTGGCTGATGCTCTCGTTGATTGTACTTTATAAGCTGGGCGACGCTTTCGCCGCCAGCCTGACCACCACCTTCCTGATACGCGGCGTCGGCTTTTCCGCGGGCGACGTCGGGCTGGTCAATAAATCGCTCGGGCTGCTGGCCACCATTATCGGCGCGCTGTACGGCGGGATGCTGATGCAGCGCCTGAGCCTGTTTCGGGCGCTGATGCTGTTCGGCATTCTGCAGGCGCTTTCTAACCTCGCCTGGTGGCTGCTTTCGGTCACGCCGCCCCATATGTGGAGCATGGCGAGCGCGGTGTTCGCGGAAAATCTGTGCGGCGGCATGGGCACCGCCGCGTTTGTCGCGCTATTAATGAGCCTCTGCAATCGCTCATTTTCCGCCACGCAGTTCGCGCTGCTTTCCGCGCTGTCGGCGGTGGGCCGCGTTTATGTCGGTCCGGCGGCGGGCTGGCTGGTGGAACTCTGGGGATGGCCCACCTTTTATGCATTCTCGGTAGCCGCTGCGCTGCCGGGACTGTTGCTGCTGGCCGCCGGTAAAAACAGCCTGCAACAGTCGCAGGAGGCGCAGCGCTTCGCCCTGCGTCGCCGCTGGGCATCCGGTTATCGCTGGGCGCTGCGCCTGTTGGCGGGCGGCGCCGCGCTGTTAGCGCTCTGGCTGCTCGCGCTGGCGCTGAACGCCAGCGGCCTGGTTGCGCTGTCGTTGCCGCTCTATGCGTTATTTAACACAGGATGCATCGTCATGCTGCTTGGGATATTTACCGGCACGCTGCTCGACTATCTGGCGCAGCGCGAAGCGGCCTAAGCCAAATAAAACCGGACGGCGAAAATAAATTGTCGTCCGGTGGTGAAAATAATCTCCGCATGTAAATTATATTGTCCGACCCAGTCCAAAAAATTATCCAGCCGGTTTAACAATCCCTGTCTAATATTAAAAAACGGTGCGTAATTATTTATGTTTAATAATCATCACCTAAATGATGCAAAATTGTTAAACTATTGAGGCTTGATTACGTTGTTTAGATTCATCCCTTCCTATAGACGATTAGAGTCATCTTTTTTCGTTATATTAACCCAAATACCTGCCCTCATTAATAATTTGTTACCTTCCGCAACAGATGTGACACCCTTGGCAAAAGGTGTCAACACTGTTCTGACACGTTCTTAAGCTGGTTTACACTGCATAAACCTTCCCGTAAAATGCCGCCACACTTAAACGACAATAGAGCCCTTGTCATTGAGGTCGTTAAATGAGACTCAGGAAATACAATAAAAGTTTGGGGATTTTGTCATTAATTGCAGGCACTTTATTGTTAAGTGGCTGTGACAGTGCGTTGTTAAATCCCAAAGGACAGATTGCAATGGAGCAACGTTCGCTGATACTGACAGCCTTTGGCTTGATGTTGATCGTCGTTATACCCGCAATTCTGATGGCCGTGGTGTTCGCATGGAAATATCGTGCGTCCAACACGAATGCAAAATACAGCCCTAACTGGTCCCACTCCAATAAAGTGGAAGCGGTGGTCTGGACCGTTCCGATCCTAATCATTCTCTTCCTTGGCGTGTTGACCTGGAAATCGACCCACGCTCTGGAGCCAGGCAAGCCTATCGCTTCTGACGTGAAACCGGTTGAGATCGAAGTTGTGGCGTTGGACTGGAAATGGCTGTTCATCTATCCGGAACAGGGTATTGCGACGGTTAACGAAATTGCGTTCCCGAAAGGCACCCCGGTGAATTTCAGGATCACCTCTAACTCCGTCATGAACTCCTTCTTCATTCCGACCCTTGGCAGCCAGATCTACGCCATGGCTGGGATGCAGACCAAACTGCACCTGATCGCCAACGAGCCGGGAACCTTTAAAGGTATCTCGTCCAACTTTAGCGGCCGCGGTTTCTCAGGAATGAAGTTCCAGGCGATTGCCACCCCCGATCAGGCAGGTTTTGAGCAGTGGGTAGCGAAAGTCAAACAGGCACCGAATACCTTAACCACCATGGATGAATTCGAGAAACTGGCAGCGCCAAGCGAAAATCATCCGGTTGAGTATTTCTCCAACGCGAATCCTGAATTGTTCAAGCAGGTTATTGAAAAATTCAAGATGAGCCACGGGAAGATGGACATGTCAGGTCATGAAGGCATGGACATGAGTGAAGCCTCTCACGCGGGAGCCGAGGAATAATACGATGTTCGGAAAATTAACACTGGATGCAGTGCCGTATCATGAACCCATTATCATGATTACGGTGGCCGCCATCATTCTTGGTGGTCTGGCCCTTGTCGCTGCGCTGACTTACTTCGGTAAGTGGAAATACTTGTGGACGGAATGGCTGACCTCAGTCGACCACAAAAAGCTGGGTATCATGTATGTGATCCTGGCATTCGTCATGCTGCTGCGTGGCTTTGCCGACGCCATCATGATGCGCGGCCAGCAGATGCTGGCTTCTGCCGGGGAAGCAGGCTTCCTGCCGCCTCATCACTACGATCAGATCTTTACCGCCCACGGCGTTATCATGATCTTCTTCGTAGCGATGCCGTTCGTTGTTGGTCTGATGAACATTGCTGTTCCTCTGCAGATCGGCGCGCGCGACGTGGCGTTCCCTTTCCTTAACAACCTGAGCTTCTGGTTCACCGCCGTTGGCGTGATCCTGGTTAACCTCTCTCTGGGCGTGGGTGAATTCGCGCAGACCGGTTGGCTGGCTTATCCGCCGCTGTCGGGGGCTGAATACAGTCCGGGCGTAGGGGTTGATTACTGGATCTGGAGTTTGCAGCTTTCCGGTATCGGTACGACATTAACAGGTATTAACTTCTTCGTTACTATCCTGAAAATGCGTGCGCCGGGCATGACCATGTTCAAAATGCCGGTGTTCACCTGGGCGTCTCTGTGTACTAACGTGCTGATCATCGCTTCGTTCCCGGTGCTGACCGTCACGCTGGCGTTGCTGACCCTTGACCGTTATCTGGGCTTCCATTTCTTTACCAATGATATGGGCGGCAACATGATGATGTATGTCAACCTGATTTGGGTATGGGGCCACCCGGAAGTATACATTCTGGTTCTGCCGGTCTTCGGCGTGTTCTCAGAAGTGGTTGCGACGTTCTCGAAAAAACGCCTGTTTGGCTACACCTCTCTGGTGTGGGCGACCGTGGTGATTACCGTACTGTCCTTTATCGTTTGGCTGCACCACTTCTTCACTATGGGTGCGGGCGCGAACGTTAACGCCTTCTTCGGCATTATGACGATGATTATCGCCATCCCGACCGGCGTTAAGATCTTTAACTGGCTGTTCACCATGTACCAGGGCCGCATTCAGATGCACTCTGCCATGCTGTGGACCGTAGGCTTCCTGGTCACCTTCTCCGTAGGTGGTATGACCGGTGTTCTGCTGGCGGTTCCGGGTGCCGACTTCGTTCTGCACAACAGTCTGTTCCTGATCGCGCACTTCCATAACGTAATTATCGGTGGTGTGGTGTTCGGTTGTATGGCTGGCGTAACCTACTGGTTCCCGAAAGCGTTTGGCTTCACCCTGAACGAAACCTGGGGTAAACGCGCCTTCTGGTTCTGGATTATCGGCTTCTTCGTTGCCTTTATGCCGCTGTACGCGCTGGGCTTTATGGGTATGACCCGTCGTCTGAGCCAGGATATCGATCCGCAGTTCCATCCGCTGCTGGTTGTAGCCGCCGTTGGTGTTGGCCTGATCGCGCTGGGTATTCTCTGCCAGCTGATCATGTTCTGGGTATCTGTACGTGACCGTCACGAAAACCGCGATCTGACCGGTGACCCGTGGGGCGGCCGTACGCTGGAGTGGTCAACTTCCTCTCCGCCGCCGTTCTATAACTTCGCAGTGGTTCCGCACATCAACGAGCGCGATGCCTTCTGGGAAATGAAAGAAAAAGGCGAGGCGTACAAGCAGCCTGCGCATTACGAAGAGATCCATATGCCGAAAAACAGCGGTGCAGGTCTGATTATCGCCCTGTTCGCCACGGTCTTTGGTTTCGCCGCCATCTGGCACATCTGGTGGCTGCTGGGTCTGTCTTTTGTCGCGATGATTGTGAGCTGGATCGTTAAAAGCTTCGACGAAGATGTTGATTACTATGTTCCGGTCAAACAGATCGAAGAAATTGAAAATCAGCACTTCAAAGACATCAGCAAAGCAGGTCTGAAATAATGGCACAAACACTGTCTAAACAGCACGACGCTCATGCGGAGCATGGGCATCACGATGCAGGAGCCAATAAAATCTTTGGTTTCTGGATCTACCTGATGAGTGACTGCATTATCTTCGCAACGCTGTTTGCGACCTATGCGGTTATGGTCAACAACACTGCCGGTGGCCCGGCAGGTAAAGACATCTTCGAACTGCCGTTTGTACTGGCCGAAACCGCGCTGCTGCTGTTGAGCTCCATTACTTACGGTATGGCCGTTATCGGCATGAACAACGGCAGCAAAGGCGCGGTTAACCGCTGGCTGGCGCTGACCTTCCTGTTCGGTCTCGGCTTTATCGCGATGGAAATCTATGAGTTCCATCATCTGATCGCGGAAGGCTTTGGTCCGGATCGTAGCGGCTTCCTGTCCGGCTTCTTTACGCTGGTCGGCACCCACGGTCTGCACGTTACCTCCGGTCTGATCTGGATGCTGGTGCTGATGTTCCAGCTGGCGAAAAACGGCCTGACCGAGACCAACCGCACCCGCGTTATGTGCCTGAGCCTGTTTTGGCACTTCCTGGATGTGGTCTGGATCTGCGTATTTACCATTGTCTATCTGATGGGGGTCATGTAATGAGTCATTCTGCTAACCAACATGGCGTCACTCCTCACAGTAGCGTGAAGTCTTACATGATCGGCTTCATCCTCTCTGTCATCCTGACGGGCATCCCGTTCTGGATGGTAATGGATGGCGGCGCTTCGCATGGCACCATTCTCAGCGTGGTTCTGGTGTGCGCGGTAGTTCAGGTGCTGGTTCACCTGGGCTTCTTCCTGCACTTAGATACCAAATCTGAAGGCGGCTGGAATATGGTGGCGATTGTCTTTGCCGCCATCATTATCCTGATTGTCGTCGTCGGCTCGCTGTGGATCATGTGGAACCTCAACTACAACATGATGATGTCCCACTAAAGAGTCGTACGTGATGATTAAGCAATACCTGCAAGTAACAAAACCAGGAATTATTTTCGGGAATTTAATTTCTGTTATCGGGGGTTTTCTGCTGGCGTCAAAAGGCAGCATTGATTACACCCTGTTTCTCACCGCCCTCGTTGGTGTTTCACTGGTGGTCGCATCAGGTTGTGTTTACAACAACTTTATCGACCGCGACATCGACAGAAAAATGGAGAGAACCAAGAATCGAGTGCTGGTTAAAGGCCTCATCTCTCCGAAAGTAAGCCTGGTTTATGCAACCGCATTAGGTATTGCTGGCTTTGCGTTGCTGTATTTCGGAGCTAACCCGCTGGCCATGTGGCTGGCGGTGATGGGCTTCGTGGTATACGTCGGCATTTACAGCCTCTACATGAAGCGTAAATCAGTCTACGGTACGTTGATCGGCAGTCTTTCCGGCGCTGCGCCGCCGGTCATTGGCTACTGTGCGGTGACTAACGAGTTTGATGCTGGCGCGCTGATCCTGTTGGCTATCTTTAGCCTGTGGCAGATGCCGCATTCCTATGCGATTGCGATCTTCCGCTTTAAAGATTACCAGGCAGCGAACATTCCGGTTTTGCCGGTGGTAAAAGGCATTTCCGTGGCGAAGAATCATATTACGCTCTACATTCTGGCGTTTATGATCGCTACGCTGATGCTGTCACTGGGCGGCTACGCTGGCTACAAATATCTGGTGGTTGCGGCGGCAGTCAGCGTGTGGTGGCTGGGCATGGCGCTTTCAGGTTACAAAACCTCAAACGATCGCGTTTGGGCACGTAAGCTGTTTGTGTTCTCCATCGTCGCCATTACCGCGCTGAGCGTGATGATGTCGGTGGACTTTATGGCCCCGGCTTCACAGAACCTACTGACCTACGTACGTTAACCGCAAGCTACATCATCAAGGGCGCTTCGTGCGCCCTTTCTTTTTGTTACGACTGCTTAAAAACTTCTGTTTTACCCGCCCTGCCCCGCTCCTTAAAATATTGTCAGTGATAAGACTGAGGTTGTAATGAACGATAATAAAATGACACCGGTTGAACTGCGAGCAACCTGGGGTTTAGGCACCGTTTTCTCGTTACGCATGCTGGGCATGTTTATGGTCCTGCCCGTGCTAACGACCTATGGCATGGCGTTGCAGGGCGCCAGCGAATCGCTGATTGGCCTGGCCATCGGCATTTATGGCCTGGCGCAGGCGATTTTTCAGATTCCGTTCGGCCTGCTCTCCGATCGCATCGGCCGCAAGCCGCTGATCGTCGGCGGCCTGCTGGTTTTTGTGCTGGGCAGCGTGATCGCCGCCAGCACCACCTCTATCTGGGGTGTCATTCTCGGCCGCGCGCTGCAGGGCTCCGGCGCTATCGCTGCCGCGGTAATGGCACTGCTTTCCGATTTGACCCGCGAGCAGAATCGCACCAAGGCGATGGCGTTTATCGGCATCAGCTTTGGCATTACTTTCGCCATCGCCATGGTGCTGGGGCCGATTATCACTCATGCTTTCGGCCTGCATGCGCTGTTCTGGATGATTGCGATTCTGGCCAGCTGCGGCATTGTCATTACGCTGCTGGTGGTGCCTAACGCGCCGCATCATATGCTGAACCGCGAATCGGGCATGGTGAAAGGCAGTATTCGTGAAGTGCTAATGCAGCCGCGCCTGCTGAAGCTCAATATTGGCATTCTCTGCCTGCATATTCTGTTGATGTCGAGCTTCGTCGCCCTGCCCGGCCAGTTTGAACAGGCAGGCTTCCCGGCGGAGCAGCACTGGAAGGTTTACCTGGTGACCATGCTGGTGGCTTTTGTCGCCGTCGTGCCTTTCATTATCTATGCCGAAGTCAAACGGCGCATGAAACGGGTATTTATCTCCTGCGTCGCGCTGATCCTGATCGCAGAAATTGTACTGTGGGGTTCCGGCAACCATTTCTGGACCCTGGCGATTGGCGTACAGCTCTTTTTTCTCGCCTTCAATCTGATGGAGGCGATTTTGCCGTCGCTGATCAGTAAAGAGTCGCCGGCGGGCTATAAGGGCACCGCGATGGGCATCTACTCCACAAGCCAGTTTCTCGGCGTGGCGATCGGCGGCAGTCTCGGCGGCTGGGTGTTCGACAGCTTTGACGCACAGACGGTGTTCTTATTAGGCGCCGTGGTAGCGACGCTGTGGCTGTTGCTCAGCACCACGATGCAGGAGCCGCCGTACGTCAGCAGCCTTCGCATCGTGCTGGACGACAACGCGCTTAACGACGCGCGTCTGGAACAGAAGCTGAAGGCGCAGCCGGGCGTTTCATCGGTATTTATCGTGCCGGAAGAGCGCAGCGCCTACGTTAAAATCGACAGCAAGGTGACCAGTCGGGTTGAACTGGAGGCGTTGATCGCCAGCGCCTGAGGGTCATATATCGCCAGCGCCGCACGGTGCAGCCTTCAGACAAGGACATGGCTCCCGCGCAGGAAGACCAGTCCGATCGTAAAGACGCAAAAACGTCATCCCTGACGGCTCGGCCCGCGCCATCCCTGGCGTGGGACGCTTTACTCCCCGGCCTGGTCTTCCTGCGCCTTAAGTTTCAGTGCAGTCTGAAGGCCGCATTCCGCCGCGGCGGGAATTAATCGCGGAAGTTTTTAAACTGGAACGGCTGCCCCAGGTTGCCGCCGCGAATCAGCGCAATGGCGCTTTGCAGATCGTCGCGCGATTTGCCGTTCACGCGCACCTCTTCGCCCTGAATCTGCGGCTGCACCTTGATTTTGCTCTCTTTAATCAGCTTGACGATTTTTTTCGCCATATCGGCCTCAATGCCCTGCTTCATCTTGAGATCGAGGCTCCAGTTTTTCCCGCTATGTTCAATCTGCTCCGGCACGTCCAGCGCCGCGCCTTCAATGCCGCGCTTGAGTAGTTTTTCCCGCAGGATATCCACCAGCTGCTTCACCTGAAAATCGGACTCGGTGGTCACTTTGATGGTTTGCGCTTTTTCATTCAGCTCGATGCTGGCGCTAACGTTGCGAAAATCGAAGCGGGTTGAAAGTTCGCGGTTGGCGTTTTCAACGGCGTTTCGCACTTCCTGCATGTCGATTTCAGAAACGATATCGAAAGATGGCATAATTTTTTCTCCAGACTCCAACGTGACATGCATAATACCTGCTTGTGTACGGCAAAGAAAACAGCCCATATGCACAGCTATACTCAATTAACTCGCCGGTAAGCGCCCGCGGGAGGACGCATGAAAATTACGGTGCTCGGATGCGGCGCGCTGGGTCAGCTTTGGCTGGCCGCGCTCGATCGACAGGGACATGAGGTTCAGGGTTGGCTACGCGTACCTCAGCCTTACTGTTCGGTTAACCTTATCGATACCGAGGGGTCCGCGATCAATAAAACCTTTATCGCCAACGATCCGCTGTTTCTCGGTAGCAGCGATCTGCTGCTGGTCACGCTTAAGGCCTGGCAGATCTCAGGCGCCATCAAAAATATTCAAACGTTGCTGCCGGCCCAGTGTCCCATCCTGCTGCTGCATAACGGCATGGGCACGCTGGAGGAGCTGCGCGGTTTAACCCAGCCCCTGCTGCGCGGCGTCACGACGCATGCGGCAAAACGCGACGGCACGGTCATTGTCCATGTCGCCAGCGGCATCACCCATATCGGCCCCGGTTCGCCGGAAAGCGCCGCGCAGAGCGATCTGGCGGAAACGCTGCATCAGGCGTTGCCGGATGTCGCCTGGCACAACGACGTATTGGCCGCCTGCTGGCAAAAGCTGGCGGTAAACTGCGTCATCAATCCGCTCAGCGCGCTGCACGACTGTCTGAACGGAGATCTGGTCGCCTGGCCGGAGGAGATTACTCGTTTGTGCGATGAGGTCGCGACGGTGATGGCGCGCGAAGGGGTGCATACCAGCGCGCAGCAGCTGCGGGACTATGTTTATGCGGTTATCTCCAGCACCGCGCAGAATGTTTCGTCGATGCTGCAGGACGTGCGCGCCCAGCGCCGCACGGAAATTGACTATATCACCGGCTATTTACTGCAACGGGCGCGGGCGCAGGGCATTGCCGTCCCTGAAAATACCCGGCTGTACGAACTGATTAAGCGAAAGGAGCAAAATTATGAGCGCGAACGTATCGGCGCTGGTCTGCCTGGCACATGGCACTGAAGAGATCGAAGCGGTGACCGTGATCGATCTGCTGGTGCGCGCCGGTATTACGGTGACCACGGCCAGCGTTAACGGCGACGGCGATCGGCAGATTGTCTGCTCGCGCGGCGTGAAGCTGCTGGCGGATGCGCGGCTGGTGGACGTGGCGGACAACGATTATGACGCCATCGTGCTGCCGGGCGGTCTGAAAGGCGCGGAAGCGTTCCGCGACAGTCCGCTGCTGGTGGAAGCGGTGCAGCAGTTTCATCTGTCGGGCCGCATCGTGGCGGCGATCTGCGCCGCCGCAGGCACGGTGCTGGTGCCGCACGACCTGTTTCCCATCGGCAATATGACCGGCTTTCCCGGCCTGAAAGAGACCATCCCGGAAGATAAGTGGGTGGAAAAGCGCGTGGTCTGGGACCCGCGCGTTAATCTGCTGACCAGCCAGGGGCCCGGCACCGCGATGGACTTTGCGCTGAAGCTTATCGACCTGCTGGTGGGAAAAGAGAAAGCAGCGGAGGTCGCCTCGCAGCTGGTGCTCGCGGCGGGCATTTACGACTATCGCGAATAAGCGAAACGCCGATGGCGTAGGATAAAAAAGGCCAGTCTGACGGCTGGCCTGATTAATGCAGGTTACGGGCGATAGACCTTCACATTCTTAAAGCCCTGCTCATGCAGGTAGAGCGCCTGCAAACGGCTCATCACGCCGCGATCGCAGTAAAGCAGCCAGGTTTTGCTCTGATCGAGGTCGCCAAACTGGGTGCCGAGCTTATAAAACGGCAGCGAGGTCACTTCAATGCCGTCGACCTTCAGCGGCTTATCTTCCTGCTCGTCCAGTGAACGAATATCCAACAGCGCATCGTTGGCGGAGAAAGAGGCGACGGTTTCTACTTCGGTTACCTCCTCCTGCGTCTGCTCGGCGATCGTGCGGATATCGACATTGGTCGCCTCCTGCACTACCCGATCCAGTACCGTAAAATCGAAGTTTTCCTCTTCCGCTTCGATCTTCGCCTTCACCGCTTTTACCGTCGGGCTTTTGGAAATCACCCCGCAATACTCCGGCATGGTGCGGGCGAAATCTTCCGTACCGATCTTACGCGCCAGATTGATGATATGTTCTTTGTCGTGTGAAATCAGCGGACGCAGAATCAGCGTATCGGAGGCGTTATCGATCAGTCGCAGGTTGGTCAGCGTCTGGCTGGAAACCTGGCCCAGCGCTTCGCCGGTAACCAGCGCCTGCACGCCGTAGCGCTCGGCGATCTGCGAAGCGGCGCGCACCATCATGCGCTTCAACACCACGCCCATCTGACCGTCGTCTACCTTTTCCAGAATCTCCGCGACTACCGGCTCGAAATTGATAGCGACGAAACGCACGCGGTGCGAGCGGCCAAAACGATTCCACAGATAGTGCGCCACCTGACGCACGCCGATCTCATGCGCGGCGCCGCCCAGGTTAAAGAAGCAGTAGTGTACGCGGCAGCCGCGGCGCATCAGCATATAGCTGGAAACGCCCGAGTCGAAGCCGCCGGAAATCAGTGACAACACATCTTCCTGCGTGCCGATCGGGAAGCCGCCCAATCCTTCATAGCGACCGGTCACCAACAGCAGGCGATCGTTTTCGATCTCCAGACTCACCGTGACCTGCGGGTTCGAGAGATTCACCTGCGCGCTGGCGATATGCTGATTCAGGCCGCCGCCGACGTAACGCTCCACATCCTGCGAGCTGAACGGGTGCTGCCCGCGACGCTTCACGCGTACGCAAAAGGTTTTCCCTTCCAGCCGCTCGCGGTTGACCGCCATCGCCTGTTCAAAAATATTATGCATATCGGTCCAGACGCGATCTTCCACCGCCAGGACATGATGAATGCCGGGAATGCGCGTCAGCTCATCAATAAAGGTTTCACGCAGGCTTTCATCTTTAGAACGGACTTCGATGTGGTCCCAGTGACGCACGACAGCCAGCGTCTCATCAAGATCTTTTAATACGTTGCGAATATTCCCCGTAAGGATTTTGATAAAGCGCAAACGCACCGACTGACTCTTGATGGTGATTTCGGGAAACAATTTAATGATAAACTTCATGACAGCGCAGCTCTGAGACAATTAAGTGCTAAAAAAGGCAGCACTTAACTGATAAAATCAATGAATTGCAAAGTAACTAGTGTCCTTTGCTTCCGAGGCGCGACAGTATATCACCTTTGTCTGCGGGCTGCCTGTTTTACTGCCATGCTCTATCATTATTTTGCTAATCATTTCGAGTCGGCTACCATGTCCGATTGCTATAAGATAAAAAACCTGTGAGCCAAAAATCACTATGCCAAAAAAAGCCGAACAGCCGATCAGTTTTGAAACTTCCCTGCAGCAGCTGGAACAGATAGTCACCCGTCTGGAAAGCGGCGATCTGCCGCTGGAAGAGGCGCTGAACGAGTTTGAGCGCGGCGTGCAACTGGCCAGGGTAGGACAAAAAACGCTGCAGCAGGCGGAGCAGCGCGTGCAGATCCTGCTTAACGATGATAAAGACGCTGCCCTGACGCCTTTCACGCCGGACGCTGAATAATGGATTTCGCTCAATTACTCGCCCACTATCATGAACGGGTGAACGGCGCGCTGGCGCGCTTTATTTCTCCCCTGCCCTTTCAGAGTTCTCCTCTGGTTAATGCTATGCAATATGGGGCATTATTGGGCGGTAAAAGACTGCGCCCTTTTTTGGTTTATGTTGTCGGCGATATGCTGCGCGTTGATGCAGAGAGCCTTGATGCCCCCGCCGCCGCCGTTGAATGCATCCACGCCTATTCATTAATTCATGATGACCTTCCCGCCATGGATGATGATAGCCTGCGTCGTGGGCAACCTACCTGCCATATAAAATTTGGCGAGGATACCGCTATCCTGGCGGGCGACGCGTTGCAAACGCTGGCCTTTTCCATTCTTGCCGATGCGCCGATGCGCAACGTACAGCCGCAGGATCGCATCGCGATGATTTCCGAGCTGGCTCAGGCCAGCGGCGTGGCTGGCATGTGCGGCGGTCAGGCGCTGGATCTGGCGGCTGAAGGAGAGCAGATCGACCTGACGGCGCTGGAAGCGATTCATCGTCATAAAACCGGCGCCCTGATTCGATCTGCGGTACGGCTTGGCGCGCTGGCGGCAGGCGAACGCGGGCGTCATGCGCTGCCGCTGCTTGACCGCTATGCGAACGCTATTGGGCTGGCTTTCCAGGTGCAGGACGACATCCTCGACGTGGTAGGCGACACCGCCGTCACCGGTAAACAGCAGGGCGCCGACCAGCAGCTGGGAAAAAGCACCTACCCGGCGTTAATGGGGCTGGATAACGCCCGTCAGAAGGCCCAGGCGCTGTATCAGGAAGCGCTGGATGCGTTGGATCAACTGACCGCGCTTTCCCTGGATACGACCACGCTGCGTGCTCTGGCAAGCTTCGTAATCGAACGTGATAAATAACCTCCACGATGAGTCTCTGATGAGTTTTGATACTGCAAAATACCCGACGCTGGCGCTTGCCGATTCCGTGCAAGAACTACGTCAACTGCCAAAAGAGAAACTGCCCGCGCTGTGTGATGAGCTGCGTCAGTACCTTCTGGACAGCGTAAGCCGCTCCAGCGGTCATTTTGCCTCCGGCCTCGGCGTGGTTGAACTGACCGTAGCACTACACTATGTCTATAACACCCCGTTCGACCATCTGGTCTGGGACGTGGGTCATCAGGCCTACCCGCATAAAATTCTGACCGGCCGCCGCGATCGCATCGGCACTATCCGGCAGAAAGGCGGCCTGCACCCCTTCCCGTGGCGCGCCGAGAGCGAGTATGACGTGCTGAGCGTCGGCCACTCCTCTACTTCTATCAGCGCGGGCCTCGGTATGGCGGTCGCCGCCGGCAAAGAGGGCAAAGGCCGCCGCACCGCCTGCATTATCGGCGACGGCGCGATCACCGCCGGCATGGCGTTCGAGGCGATGAACCACGCCGGGGATATCAAGGCCGACCTGCTGGTGATCCTGAATGACAATGAAATGTCGATTTCAGAAAACGTCGGCGCGCTGAACAATCGTCTGGCGCAGATCCTCTCCGGCAAAACCTATGCGCGTCTGCGCGAGGGCGGCAAAAAAGTGCTGACCGGCCTGCCGCCGATTAAAGAGCTGGTGCGTCGCACTGAAGAGCACCTGAAAGGCATGGTGGTGCCGGGCACGCTGTTCGAGGAGCTGGGCTTTAACTATATCGGTCCGGTGGACGGACACGACGTGCTGACGCTGGTGCATACGCTGAGCAACATGCGCGACCTGAAAGGTCCGCAGTTCCTGCATATCATGACGAAAAAGGGCAAAGGCTATGCGCCGGCGGAAAACGATCCGATCGCCTGGCATGCGGTGCCGAAGTTCGATCCCGCCAGCGGCGCGCTGCCGAAAAGCGCGGGCGGCCTGCCGAGCTACTCCACTATCTTCGGCAACTGGCTGTGTGAAACCGCCGCGGGCGACGATAAGCTGATGGCGGTGACGCCAGCGATGCGTGAAGGCTCCGGCATGGTCGGCTTTTCACGCCAGTATCCGGGACAATATTTCGACGTTGCCATCGCCGAACAGCATGCGGTTACCTTCGCCGCCGGGCTGGCGATCGGCGGCTACAAGCCGGTAGTGGCGATCTACTCCACTTTCCTGCAGCGCGCCTACGATCAGCTGATCCATGACGTCGCTATTCAGCAGTTGCCGGTGCTGTTCGCTATCGATCGCGGCGGCATCGTCGGCGCCGACGGGCAAACCCATCAGGGCGCCTTCGACCTCGCTTTCCTGCGCTGCATTCCGGGCATGGTGATCATGACGCCCAGCGACGAAAACGAATGCCGCCAGATGCTCTACACCGGCTATCACTATCAGGACGGTCCGAGCGCGGTGCGCTATCCGCGCGGCACCGGCACCGGAGCAACGCTGGAACCGCTGGCCTCGCTGCCGCTGGGCAAAGGCGTGGTGAAACGTCAGGGCGAAAAGCTGGCGATCCTGAACTTCGGCACGCTGCTGCCGGAAGCGCGGGCGGCGGCGGAAGCGCTGAACGCCACGCTGGTGGATATGCGTTTCGTGAAGCCGCTGGATGAGTCGCTGGTGCTGGAGATGGCAGCCAGCCATGAAGCGCTGGTGACGCTGGAAGAAGGCGCGATTAAAGGCGGCGCTGGCAGCGGCGTTAACGAGCTGCTGATGGCGAAGCGCGTGCTGGCGCCGGTGCTGAATCTCGGCCTGCCGGATGAGTTTATCCCGCAGGGCACCCAGGAAGAGATCCGTCATGACTACCAGCTTGACGCCGTCGGCATTCAGCAGCAGATCGAGCGCTGGCTGGCGCAGTAATCGCCTGTCCGGTACGCGTCACTTCGCCGCTATGCTGACTGGCGCTGCAAATGCTCAGCCGCCAGTTAGCTAAAAGCGAACAGCCGCAACACAGTAAAAAGCCAGGCGTTATGCCTGGCTTTGTTTTTTGCAGCCTTTTATTCGCACGCCACGCGTCGGCCCTTTCCTGTATTGCTACCACATCCCTCTTCGCTCTCCGCCTGCGCATGACAAGCATGCTGCCCTACGAAGCATCGGAGTCGCAATAAGCCAGCCGGCGTTTCAGACGCGAAGCGTCCCTGCTCTCTCCCACGCGCCTTCCTTTTGGTAAAGCCAGTACGGGCGCAGAAGCAACTCTCTTCAGCATGCAACCATCTCGCGCTGACGATAATGGATACCGTTTCCGAGTATAATAGGCGTTCTGAATGGCCCTCGAATGTCTCATGACGAAATTCTCATGATAAAAGTTCTTATTATTATTCCTGAAGGCGGCATGCTGTTTGAGGCCGCGGGGATTGCTGAAATTTTATCGCATGCCAGCCGCACCGGTCGGTTTACAGGCGGCGGAGAAGCCTACCAGGTGAGCATAACGGCGGGTAAAAGCAACACGGCGGTAAAAGGCTTTTCAGGCATTCGCCTCTCGGTTAATCATTACCTTTCCGATCTCAGCGTAAACGCGGGTTGGGACACGATAATTGTGACCGGTCGGGGTATGGATAAGGATGAACGTCGTCTGATAGCAAACTGGCTCAGGCAAGCTGAGCCTTATGCGCGTCGGGTGGTATCCATATGCGGTGGTTCATTGCTACTGGCTGAAAGTGGATTGCTGGACGGGCGCAAGGCAACCACGCATTGGCAGCTTCTGGATGTACTTAAAACCGGTTTTCCCAACGTAAAGGTGGATGAGGATTCTATTTATACCCGTGACGGTAAAATATGGACCTCGGCAGGCGTTAGCGCGGGATTCGATCTTACGCTGGCTCTGATTGAAGAAGATTACGGCTTTCAGCATGCACGTAGCGTTGCTCAGGATATGGTTATGTTCCTGAAGCGTCCCGGAGGGCAATCACAATTTAGCCGGTATGTGGTTAATCAGGCCGTTCAGCCTGGGCCCGTGCGCGATCTTCAGGTCTGGATACTGGAAAACCTTGCTGAAAATCTGACGATTGATTCTCTTGCCAGTCGAGTTTCGATGAGCCCGCGCAATTTCGTCCGCGTATTTACCCGCGAAACCGGCACCACCCCGGCAAAGTATGTTGAGGCTGCGCGACTGGATGCGGCAAGAGCGCTGCTTGAACAAAGCCCGTTAAGAATAGAGCAGGTAGCGACCATAACCGGTTTCAAAAATGTGCTGAAGATGCGCCGCGCCTTTGAGCGTGGACTGAAATTAACGCCTTCCGAGTACCGCCAACGCTTCGGCGCGGAAAAGTTGTCCTGAAATGATGCCAGAATGTCCTGCTCTTATTTTTCGGCGCGCTTAAGCTGAACTGACAATGCAGCAATATTCCCTTTCACGGCGTGCTGAAATCGGCGGCAGGAGAATAATGATGGCTATAGAGCGCTTTACGATTGATATTCCGCAATCACAGCTTGATGATCTCAACCTCAGGCTTAAAAATACCCGGTGGCCTTGCTGGCCAGTTGAAGAAACCTGGGGGAAAGGCACACCGGTAAATTTTATGAAGCCGCTAGTGGAATACTGGCGAGAAGCATTTAACTGGCGTAAGCAGGAAGCCGAATTAAATCGTTTTGCTCATTACCGTAGCGAAGTAGATGGGTACCCTATCCATTTTATTCACATGCGAGGAAAAGGCCCCTCGCCTGTTCCCCTGATTCTTACGCATGGCTGGCCTGACTCATTTATACGTTATCAAAGGATTATCCCGCGGTTAACCGATCCAGCCCGCTTCGGCGGGAGCCCGGAAGAGGCTTTTGATGTTATCGTTCCCTCTATTCCAGGATTTGGTTTTTCTTCCTGTCCGCAGCCTGAAGGGCTCAATAACGCCCAGGTAGCCAGCCTGTGGCTAACGCTTATGACAGACATCCTCGGATACGAAAAATTTTATGCCGCTGGCGGCGACCTGGGTTCAGGCGTAACCCGTTACCTGGCAGCATTCTACCCTGAGCGCCTTACCGCAATACATCTTACGGATATCGGCATCGTAAGAGATTTGATGGCGCATGCGGAACCGGAAACGCTGACGGAAGAAGAACAGGCATATCGCCGCTCGGCGATTCGATGGATCAGCCAGGAAGGTGGCTATATGTCCATACAAGCCACCAAACCTCGTACCCTGGCCTTCGGGCTTAATGATTCGCCAGCCGGCCTTGCCGCATGGATAGTTGAAAAATTCGGGTCGTGGAGCGGTTGCGATGAAGCCCTGTTCAGCCGCTTCAGCAGGGATGACATCCTGACCAATATTTCGTTGTACTGGTTCACCGGCTCGCCAGCAATGTCCAACAATATCTATTATGAAAACCTCCATTCGCTTCCCCCGCTGCAAAAAAGCGAGGTGCCAACAGGCATAGCCTGTTTCCCTGCCGATGTTCTGCCGCCGCCGCGAAGCTGGGCAGAAAAAAATTACAATATCTGTCGCTGGAGAGACATGCCTCGCGGCGGTCATTTTGCCGCCATGGAAGAACCTGAGCTCTATGCGGAAGAACTCATCGCTTTTTTTCGTGACTACAGAAAATCGTTTTAGAAACAGAAGAGTAAATAGCGGGAACAGATTATCAGAAGCATCCAGGCAGGATGTCAGTAACGGGTATGCGACGAGCAGGATTCGCCGCATACCTTCATCAAAATAGCGGCCAGTGCAGACCCATCCACCACAGCAGCACGGCGGAAAGAATGCCGGCGATAATATCATCCACCATAATTCCCATGCCGCCATGCACGTTGCGATCGAACCAGCGGATCGGCCAGGGTTTCCACATATCCAGTATGCGGAAAATCACGAAACCGGCCAGCACCCATTGCCAGGTCATTGCCGGAATCGCCATCAGCGTGATCCACATACCGATAAACTCATCCCAGACGATGCTGCCGTGATCGTGAACGCCCATATCTTTCGCCGTGCGATGGCAAAGATAGACGCCGATACAGATGCCGAACATCACCAGCAGAGAATAGATATCCGGCGGCAGAAAGGCCATCAGCCACCAGAACGGAATTGCTGCCAGCGATCCCATGGTGCCCGGCACATAAGGGCTTAAGCCGCTGCCGAAGCCGGTCGCCAGTAGATGCCACGGGTTGCTCAGGCGCAGGCGGCTTTTCGCCAAATCTTTATCGCGCGTCAAAGTGATCAAATCCTTTCAGATTGAGTGTCGTCGGCTTCCCGTCCTGTAACAGCACCAACCCTTCCGACTCTGGCCCCAGTTGGCCGATGCAGGTATAGGGCACGCCAAGATGCCCCAACGCCACATCCAGCGCGCCGCGGTTAATCTCCGGCACGGTAAAGCAGAGCTCGTAATCTTCGCCGCCGCTTAACGCCCAGCGCAGCGCCTGCTCGCTGTCAAAATGATCGCGCAGCACGGTGGAGAGCGGCAGCGCGTCAAGGTTAACGCGGGCGCCGCACTCGCTGGCTTTAAGGATGTGGCCTAAATCGGATACCAGCCCGTCGGAGATGTCGATGGCCGCGCTGGCGAGGTTGCGCAGCGCCTGGCCCTGCAAAATACGCGGCATGGGACGCAGATGGCGTTTAATCAGCGCCTCGTGCGCCGCCGGATCGGTAATGCGCATGCGATGCTGCAACAGCGCCAGGCCCGCCGCGCTGTCGCCCAGCGTGCCGGTAACGTAGATCCAGTCGCCCGGCCGCGCGCCGCTGCGTCGCAGCGCCCTGCCCGCAGGCACCAGGCCGTGAATGCCCAGCGTCAGGCTGCGCGGCCCACGCGTGGTGTCGCCGCCGATCAGCTGCATATCGTAATAATCCAGCAGTTCAAACAGGCTGTCGCTGAAGGCTTTCAGCCACGTCTCGTCCACGTCCGGCAAAGTTAGCGCCAGCGTCAGCCAGGCGGGATCGGCGCCCATAGCAGCCAGATCGCTCAGGTTGACCGCCAGCGCTTTATAACCGAGATCGGCAGGATGAATGTCGCGCAGGAAGTGGATACCTTCCACCAGCGTATCGGTACTGATGGCCAGGGTCTGCTTTTCCGGCACGTTTAATAATGCGCAGTCGTCGCCGATACCCTTTTCCACATCGCGACGTGAGCTTGTCACGCGATTAAAATAACGCGCGATCAGTTCAAATTCGCCACATGACATAATGAATTTCCGCTAAACCTGAATGAAAAAGGCCGGATATTCTCCGGCCTCGATAGATTATTTCTTGTTGGGGCGGATTTGCGGAGCGGCTTTGTCCAGCACGCCGTTAACAAACTTATGGCTGTCTTCAGCGCCAAATACTTTTGCCAGCTCAATACCTTCGTTGATGGCCACTTTATAGGGCACATCGCTACGCTTGCTCAGTTCATACAGAGAAACGCGCAGGATAGCTTTTTCCACCTGTCCCAGCTCTTCCAGCTGGCGCGACAGGTAAGGCTTCATCAGACCGTCAAGGTATGCGCTGTTGGTCGCAACGCCAGCCAGTAGCTCGCGGAAATAGTTGATATCAACGTCTTTGACATCCTGTTCCGCGAGAAACTGATATTCAATATCAGCAATGTCATTATGGGACAACTGCCAGGAATAAAGCGCCTGGACAGCACACTCACGGGCGCGGCGACGAGCAGCAGGTTTCACAAAAATCCCCTTACAAAAATCAGGCTTTAATGGCTTTCAATACGTTAATCATTTCGAGCGCGGTCAGTGCGGCTTCCGCACCTTTGTTGCCCGCTTTCGTGCCGGCGCGTTCAATCGCCTGCTCGATATTTTCCGTGGTCAGGACGCCGAAGGCGACCGGAATGTCGCTGTTCATCGCGACGCTGGCAAGGCCAGAGCTGGCTTCGCCGGCAACATATTCGAAGTGCGCGGTGCCGCCACGGATCACGGTGCCTAAGGCAATAACCGCGTCGTGCTTGCCGGCATTGGCGACGGCGCGCGCCGTCATCGGTAATTCATAGGCGCCCGGCACCCAGATAACGGTGATATTTTCATCTTTCACCTGACCGATGCGTTTCAGTGCGTCGATCGCGCCATCCAGCAGGCTCTCATTAATGAAGTTGTTGAAACGCGCGATAATGATGGCGACTTTCGCCTCTGGCGTGGCAACAGCAGCTTCGATAATTTTCATAGTTTTCCTTTCAGGGTTCTGATTGGCCCCGCAGGGGGGCGAATTCTATCATACTCTTTCGCACTCTGCTTCCGCTTTTCCGCAGGGCGCTAAACCGGTCGGAGCGTCAGGCGCAGATCGGGACCCACCTGCACTGCCTCGCTAAAGCGAAAGGCTGGCGCATCCTGTAAACGCGCCAGGCCCGGCAACGCGCACAGGCCGCGCGCGCCGTCGCCCAATAATTTCGGCGCCAGATAAACGATCAGCTCGTCCACCACGCCTGCTGTCAGCAGTGCGCCCGCCAGCTGCGCGCCCGCCTCTACCCACACGTGGTTAATCTGCTGCTTGCCCAGCAGCATCATCAGCGACACCAGATCAACGCGGCCGTCGCGCGCCGGCACGCGCAGCTGTCGCGCCGTCGGCGGCCACGGCTGGCTCTCATCGGCCTCAAGGCGCGCCAGCCAGGTCTCGCCCGGCTGATGCAGCAACCGATGCTGCGGCGTCACGCGGTTCTGGCTGTCGATCACCACCCGCACCGGCTGGCGTAAATTCTCCTGCGGATAGTCCGCCTGAATCCGTTCGCCCAGCTCGTCCCAGCGCACCGTCAGCGCCGGGTCGTCCGCCAGCACGGTCGCGCTGCTGCTGAGGATCGCCGAACTCTGCGCGCGCAGGCGCTGCACGTCACGTCGCGCCTGCGGCGAAGTTATCCACTGGCTCTCGCCGCTGGCCATCGCCGTACGGCCATCCAGCGACGCGCCTAATTTTAGCTGCACGAAGGGAAAGCCGGTGCGCATCCGTTTCAAAAAGCCGCGGTTCAGCGCTTCCGCTTCCGCCATCATCATGCCGTGGCTGACGTTGATGCCCGCCTGTTGCAGGCGATAAAGACCGCGGCCGGCCACTTCAGGATTCGGGTCCTGCATCGCCGCCACCACGCGGCTTATCCCGGCAGCGATCAGCGCGTCGCAGCAGGGCGGCGTGCGTCCATGATGGCTGCATGGCTCCAGCGTCACGTAGGCGGTGGCGCCCCGCGCGCGGTCGCCCGCCATGCGCAGCGCATGCACCTCAGCGTGCGGTTCGCCGGCGCGCTGATGCCACCCTTCGCCGACGATAACGCCGTCGCGCACGATCACGCAGCCGACGTTGGGATTAGGCGTCGTCGTAAAACGACCGCGCCGCGCAAGCTCCAGCGCGCGCGCCATAAACTCTTCATCACGCATGGCTTAATCCTGTAAACGGGCGATCTCTTCGCCGAATTCGCGAATATCTTCAAAGCTGCGGTAAACGGAGGCGAAGCGTATATAGGCGACCTTATCGAGCTTTTTCAACTCGTCCATCACCAGGTTGCCGATCATTTTACTGGGGATTTCGCGCTCGCCGGTGGCGCGCAGCTGCGTTTTGATATGGCTGATGGCGTTTTCAACCGCGTCTGAACTCACGGGACGCTTCTCCAGCGCCTTCACCATGCCGCTGCGCAGCTTATCTTCATTGAAGGGTTCGCGAACATCGTTGCTTTTGATCACGCGCGGCATTACCAGTTCCGCCACTTCAAAGGTGGTAAAACGTTCATGACAGTCCAGGCACTGACGACGACGGCGTACTGAAGTGCCTTCGCCGACCAGACGGGAATCAATCACTTTGGTATCCACAGCGGAACAGAATGGGCAATGCATGACGTATCCTGATTCTTCACGAAATTAAACCTTAGTGTACCCTGAAGCCCCTGACAACCAAAGCCTCGGCGGGTGGTCAGCGCATTTTTCTGCGCGTCCGGACACGTCCTGCCGCCCTTTTCGCCCTCCTGCGCGCTTTCGCCTAAGCTTATGGGAGTAAACGCATTAAAAGGAGAACGAAGATGAGAAAAGGGCTTTTCCTGCTGCCGTTGCTGAGCGCCGCGCTGCTGAACGGCTGCGCCGCGCCGCCGTCCGCCAGCACACAGGCGCTGCATAGCGAAGTTGGCCAGCTGAACCAACAGGTCTCGCAGCTTACGCGTCAGGCCAGCGCGCTGGAGCTGCAAAACCAGCTTAACAGCCACTCAACCCAGGGCGCCTGGCTGTTGCCTGCCGCCAGCACCCGCGTCGAGCTGCAAAGCCTCGCCGGTCCGCTGATGCTGTCGCTGACGCGCATCGAGCCGGAAGCCAGCGGCACGCGCGCCCTGCTTACGCTGCGCGCCGCCGGCGACAGGCCGCTGCAGAACCTGCGGATGCAGGTGGAATGGGGCGAGCTGGACGCCGCCACCGGCAAACCGCTCAGCACTGGCGCGCTGTCGCAAACCATTGAAGTGCGCAATGCCCTGCTGCCGAAAAGCGAGCAGCCAGTACCGCTGCGCCTGAGCGGGCTGCCGCCGGAACAGCTGGGTTACGTGCGGGTGCATGACATCGAGCCGCTGACGCCCGCGCCGAACAGCGCGCCCGCTGTCAAACAAAACGGGGCGGCTTCTTCTGCGCAGCCGTAATCTGAGGCGATGCCTTGCCTCTGGCGCAATAAAAAAGGCCGCTTGCGCGGCCTTTTTATTACGGCTGAGTAGAGATTACGGCAGAATCGAAGGCTGATCGGCACCCTCTTTTTCCACTTTCTGCTGCAGCATATGCTCTCGCTTCATACCCAGTTTCAGCGCCAGCGCCGAAGCTACGTAGATTGAAGAGACAGTACCAATGGAAACGCCGATCAGCATGGTCAGTGAGAAGCCTTCCAGCAGCGCGCCGCCAAAGATGAAGAGCATCAGCACCACCACCAGCGTCGTCGCCGAGGTCATGATGGTACGACTCAGCGTCTGCGTCAGCGAGACGTTGACGATCTCATACGGCGTGCCGCGACGGATCTTACGGAAGTTTTCGCGGATACGGTCGGAGACCACAATACTGTCGTTCAGCGAGTAGCCGATAACCGACATCAACGAGGCGATGATGGTTAAGTCGATCTCGATATGAAACAGCGACAGGATGCCGAGCGTGATGATCACGTCGTGCGCCAGCGCCAGTACCGCGCCGAGCGCCAGACGCCACTCGAAACGGAAGCCGACGTAAATCAGGATAGAGATCAGCGCCACCAGCAGCGCCATGCCGCCCGCCTGCGCCAGATCGCTGCCGACGCTGGGGCCGACGAACTCAATGCGCTTCACGGTGGCGTTCTGACCCGCCGCCTGGTTAATTACCGAGACGACCTTGTTGCCCAGCTCCTGACCCGCGTTACCGGCGTTCGGCGACAGACGCACCATCACGTCGCGACTGCTGCCGAAGTTCTGCACCTGCGGTTCGACGAAGCCCGATTTTTCCAGCGAACCGCGCAGCGTATCGAGGTCGGCCGGCTGCTCCAGCGTAATCTCAATCACGGTGCCGCCGGTGAAGTCGAGCCCCCAGTTGAAGCCGCGCACGCCCATGATGATCACCGACGCGATCAGCAGCAGCCCCGAAAGGGTAAAGGCCAGCGTATCCCAGCGCATAAAGTCATGGACTTTACGGCCATAGTTTAATTGTTCAACACTATATTGCTGTGCCACAACCTACTCCTCAGATAGACAGCTTGTTGATGCGTTTGCCGCCATACAACAGGTTAACAATGGCACGCGTACCGACAATCGCCGTGAACATCGAGGTGCCCACGCCAATCGCGGTGGTGATGGCGAAGCCCTTAATGGAGCCGGTGCCGACCGCATAAAGAATAATGGCGGTAATCAGCGTGGTGACGTTGGCGTCAATGATACTGGAGAACGCGCCTTTATAGCCTTCATGAATCGCCTGCTGAACGGTGCGCCCATTCTTCAGCTCCTCTTTAATACGCTCGTTTATTAACACGTTCGCATCGACGGCGACCGCCAGTGTCAGCACAATTCCCGCGATGCCGGGCATCGTCAGGGTGGCGCCAGGCAGCAGCGACATAATGCCGACAATCAGGACCAGGTTGGCGACCAGCGCGGTGGTGGCGATAACGCCGAACTTTTTATAGTAAACCACCATAAAGACGATGGAGGCGATCAGCCCCCACAGGCACGCTTCCAGCCCCTGCGTAATGTTCTGCTGACCCATGGTCGGACCGATGGTGCGTTCTTCAACAATCTGAATCGGCGCAATCAGCGCGCCGGCGCGCAGCAGCAGAGAAAGCTGGCGCGCTTCATTCGGGTTATTGATGCCGGTGATGCGGAAGCTGTTGCCCAGACGCGACTGAATGTTCGCCACGTTGATCACTTCTTCCTGTTTCACCAGAATCGCACGGCCGTTGGCGTCTTTTTTGCCGCTGTCTTTATATTCGACAAACAGCGTCGCCATCGGCTTGCCGATGTTGTCTTTGGTGAAGGTCGACATCATGTTGCCGCCCGCGCTGTCGAGCGAGATGTTAACCTGCGGCTGATTGTATTCGTCAGTGCTGGAGGTGGAGTCGGTGATATGGTCACCGGTCAGGATCACGCGTTTGTACAGCACGACCGGCTGCCCTTCGCGCGTCTGCTTCACTTCAGAATCGCCCGGCACGCGGCCTTTGGCGGCGGCGTTAGCGTCAACGATGGTATTTACCAGACGGAATTCCAGCGTCGCGGTCGCGCCCAAAATCTCTTTCGCGCGCGCGGTGTCTTGAATGCCCGGCAGTTCAACCACGATGCGGTCGGAACCCTGACGCTGCACCAGCGGCTCGGCGACGCCCAGCTGGTTGACGCGGTTACGCAGGATGTTGATGTTCTGCTGAACTGCATATTCGCGCGCTTCACGCAGACGCTCATCGCTCATGACGGCGCGCAGCGCGTTATCGCCGCGGCTGTTGATCACCAGGTCGCGATGACGGGTCGTCAGGTAGCTGACGGCGTTGTCGCGCGCGGCGGCGTCGCGGAACAGGATCTCCACGCCGTAGTTATCAATCTTGCGCACGTTGGTGTAAGGAATGCCTTTATCGCGCAGGTCGCTGCGCAGGCTGTCGGTATTCTGCTCCTGCAGCTTGCCGAGCGCGGTGTCCATATCGACTTCCATCAGGAAGTGAACGCCGCCGCGCAGGTCAAGGCCGAGCTTCATCGGCTGCGCCGCCAGCATTTCCAGCCACTTAGGCGTGGCCGGGGCGAGGTTAAGCGCCACGACATAATCTTCGCCCAGCGTCTTCATCAGCGCTTCACGGGCGCGCAGCTGTACATCCGTATTGGCGAAACGCGCCAGAATGGCGCCCTGCTCCAGCGCAATGGATTTGCTCTGGATATGCTCTTGTTTTAATACATTTTGGATCTGGTCCAGCGTTTGCTCACTGGCGGCGCTTCCGCGCGCGCCAGTGATCTGAACGGCCGGATCCTCTCCATACAGGTTAGGAAGTGCATACAGCAGACCGACGGCAAGCACCACGATCAGCATAATGTATTTCCACAAAGGATAACGGTTTAACACGGCAGTTCCCTTAGGGAAAACAAATAATTACAGCGCCTTCATCGTACCTTTCGGCAGGACGGCAGCCACGAAATCACGTTTGATAACCACTTCATTGTTATCGTTCAGGGCAATAGCGATATAGCCGGTGTCCGCCACTTTCGTCACGCGACCTACCAGACCGCCGGTGGTCAACACCTCATCGCCTTTGGAGATGGAATCCATCAGCTTTTTATGCTCTTTCGCACGCTTCTGCTGCGGACGCAGGATCATGAAATAGAAAATCAGGCCAAAAACTACCAGCATAATCACCAGAGAGTACGGGCTCCCCTGAGACGGTGCGCCAGCTGCTGCCACTGCGTCAGAAATGAAAAAACTCATCAACTTTCCCTCATTGTTTAATTATCAAACGTTTAATGGCGGAACCGCTTTACCCTTCCGCGTGTAGAAGTCACTGACGAAGCGCTCTAATTTACCTTCTTCAATGGCCTTGCGTAAACCCGCCATCACGCGTTGGTAGTAACGCAGGTTATGAATGGTATTCAAACGCGCGCCCAATATTTCGTTACAACGGTCGAGATGGTGCAAGTAGGCGCGGCTGTAATTGCGACAGGTGTAGCAATCACACTCGGCGTCCAGCGGCGAGGTGTCATCTTTATGTTTGGCGTTGCGGATTTTCACCACGCCGTCCGTGACAAACAGATGGCCGTTGCGCGCATTGCGCGTCGGCATTACGCAGTCGAACATATCGATGCCGCGACGCACGCCTTCGACCAGGTCTTCCGGCTTGCCGACGCCCATCAGATAACGGGGTTTATCTTCCGGGATCTGCGGGCAGACATGCTCCAGAATACGGTGCATATCTTCTTTCGGTTCGCCGACCGCCAGGCCGCCCACAGCGTAACCATCAAAGCCGATCTCCACCAGCCCTTTGACAGAGACATCACGTAAATCTTCGTAAACGCTGCCCTGAATAATGCCGAACAGCGCATTTTTATTGCCCAGCTTATCGAAGTGATCGCGGCTGCGTTTCGCCCAGCGCAGCGACATCTCCATCGAGCGTTTGGCATAGTCCCAGTCCGCCGGGTATGGCGTGCACTCATCAAAGATCATCACAATGTCCGATCCGAGATCGTACTGGATCTCCATCGATTTTTCGGGATCGAGGAAGATCGCGTCGCCGTTAATCGGATTGCGGAAATGCACGCCCGCCTCGGTGATCTTGCGAATGTCGCCCAGGCTGAAGACCTGGAAGCCGCCGGAATCGGTCAGAATCGGCCCGTGCCACTGCATGAAATCGTGCAGGTCGCCATGCAGCTTCATGATCTCCTGCCCCGGACGCAGCCAGAGGTGGAAAGTGTTGCCCAGCAGGATCTGCGCGCCGGTCTCTTTGACTTCTTCCGGCGTCATGCCTTTTACCGTGCCGTAGGTGCCCACCGGCATAAAGGCCGGCGTTTCCACTACGCCGCGATCGAAAACCAGACGGCCACGACGCGCGCGGCCATCTTTTGTATCAAGTTCAAATTTCACGTTGCCTCCACCAGAGAAACAGTCTGATGCACAGTTAATATGACGGCGCCGCCGCTGCGGCGCCGGCTAATCAGACGCCGACTTTTTCATTCGGTGCCTGAGGATTACGGGTAATGAACATCGCATCGCCGTAGCTGAAAAAGCGATACTGCTGCGCCACCGCCTCGCGATAGGCGTTCATGGTATGGCGATAGCCAGCGAAGGCGGACACCAGCATGATCAGCGTCGATTCCGGCAGATGGAAATTGGTGATCAGCGCATCGATCACCTGATAGTGATAGCCGGGATAGATAAAAATCTGGGTATCGTCGAAGAATGGCGCGATCAGGGCGTCCTGCGCCGCCTGCGCCGCGCTTTCCAGCGAACGCACCGAGGTCGTGCCGACGGCCACCACGCGATTGCCGCGCGCTTTACAGGCCAGCACCGCATCCACCACTTCCTGCGGCACTTCCGCGTATTCGGAGTGCATGATGTGATCTTCGATGCTGTCGACGCGCACCGGCTGGAACGTGCCGGCGCCGACGTGCAGCGTAACAAACGCCATCTCGATCCCTTTTTCACGCAGCGCCGCCAGCAGCGGCTCGTCGAAGTGCAGACCGGCGGTGGGCGCGGCGACCGCGCCCGGCTTCTGGCTGTAGACCGTCTGATAGAGCTCGCGATCCGCCTCTTCGTCAGGACGATCGATATAGGGCGGCAGCGGCATATGGCCGATGGCGTTCAGAATATCGAGTACGCTACGTTCATCGTCAAAGACGATTTCAAACAGCGCGTCATGCCGCGCCACCATCGTGGCGCGTACGCTTTCATCATCGCCGAACAGCAGCGCCGCGCCCGGCTTCGGCGCTTTCGAGGCGCGCACGTGCGCCAGCACGCGCTTGTCATCCAGCATGCGCTCCACCAGCATCTCGATCTTGCCGCCGCTGGCTTTGCGCCCGTAAACACGGGCCGGAATAACGCGGGTGTTGTTAAATACCAGCAAATCGCCGGGATTCAGCTTATCAAGCACATCGGTGAACACGCCGTGGCTTAAGGCGCCATCGGGCCATTCAGCGACAGCAGCCGACATCCGCTACGCTGGGGCTGCGGATAGTGGGCAATCAACGACTCAGGTAATTCAAAAGAAAAATCGGCAACGCGCATGCTAAATGTCTTACGGATAACAAACAGGCGGCATAGTCTAGCGGAAAAGCGACAAATTCTGAACTGTTACCCGGTAACCATTCTGTTAGCGTATACTGCCTGGATGAACTTTCTTGCGCATCTTCATCTGGCCTCGCTGGCCGACAGCTCACTGCCAGGCAATCTGATGGCAGATTATGTGCGCGGCGATCCGCTTCCGCACTGGCCTGCGGATATCGCCGCCGGCATCGCCCTGCACCGCCGACTGGACGCCCTGACCGACTCGCTGCCGGAGGTGCTGAGCGCCAAGCGTCTGTTTCGCGACGTCACGCGGCGCGTCGCGCCGATTACGCTGGACGTCGTCTGGGATCATTTCCTGTCGCGCCACTGGGATCGAATAACTCCCTCGCAGCCGCTGCCGCAGTTCCTTGCGCAGGCGCGCGCGCAGATCGAACCGATGCTGTCGCAGTCGCCCGAAGGCTTCCAGCGGCTTAATAGCTATCTGTGGCGCGAACGCTGGATGGAGCGCTACGCCGACGCCGATTATCTGCAACAGGTGCTGCGCGGCATGGCGGCGCGACGTCCGCGCCTGGCGGCGCTCGCCGACTCCTGGCTCGATTTCCATGACAACTACGCCGCGCTCGAAACCCTGTTCTGGCAGTTCTATCCGCGTCTGATGACGCGCGCCGCTGAGCAGCAGCTTTAGCCCCCGACGATCCGTCAGTTTACGATATCCCTCTCCGCAGGGCTTTGATAGACTTGCCCTGCGATAAGCCGTTAGAACGGCGCGCCCGTTTCACTGCTTTATGCCTTATCAGGATTAGCGACATCTCAGGGAGAAATCATGCAACACCAGATCCTTTACTGGCTGCGTCATTTTGACGTGCCTTACGCCACCCCGCTTTCGTTAGCCGCCGTCGTCGCGGTAATTTTACTGATTTCCGTTATCGCCCATCTTATACTGCACCGCGCCGTGCTGCCGATGCTGCGACGCCGCGCCTACGGCTCCAGCCAGCAGTGGCCGAAATCGTTAATCGACAATCATCTGTTTAACCGCTTCGCGCTGCTGCTGCAGGGCGTACTGCTGAATATTCAGACCAGCCTGTTTCTGCACAGCAGCGAGCCGCTGTATGCGGTGCTGCTGGTTATCTCACAGGTCTGGATGATGCTGTTCACCCTGCTGATGCTCTTTTCGCTGCTGGATATTCTGCTGGAGCTTTCCGCCGACAGCGCGCTGGCGCGCCAGCTGCCGCTGCGCGGCATTTTCCAGAGCATCAAGCTGGTGGCGGCGATCTTGTTCGCCATCATGATGATTTCGGTGCTGTTGGGTAAATCGCCGCTGGTGTTGATTACCGGTCTGGGTGCGATGACGGCGGTGCTGATGCTGGTGTTTAAAGATCCGATTCTGGGTCTGGTGGCAGGCATTCAGCTCTCTGCCAACGATATGCTGAAAATCAACGACTGGCTGGATATGCCGAAATATGGCGCGGACGGCGCGGTAATCGATATTGGCCTGACGACGGTAAAAGTGCGCAACTGGGATAATACTATCACCACGATTCCCACCTACGCGCTGATCGCTGACTCGTTTAAAAACTGGCGCGGCATGTCGGAGTCGGGTGGACGTCGCATCAAGCGCAGCCTTAATATTGATACCACCAGCATTCATTTTCTCAGCGAAGAGGAGCTGGCGGCATTGCAGCGCGCGCAGCTGCTGACGCCCTATATCACGCAGAAAAAGGAAGAGATCTCTCGCCACAACGCTGAACTGGCATGCGATCTCACCACGCCGCTGAACGGACGACACCTGACCAATATCGGCACCTTCCGCGCCTGGCTGGAAGCCTGGCTGCGAAGCCATCCGCATATTCATCAGAATATGACGCTGATGGTGCGCCAGCTGGCACCGGGTTCGGACGGCCTGCCGCTGGAGGTGTATGCCTTTACCAATACGACGGTCTGGCTTGAATATGAACGCATTCAGTCAGATATCTTCGACCATATTTACGCCGTGCTGCCAGCCTTCGGCCTGCGCGTGCATCAAACGCCAACCGGGCATGACCTAAAATCTTTCGCCGGCCTTACAGCAGATAAAGCGGTGCGCTAACGTCGCGCTGTATTCTTTTTAAATAAAATGGCCCTGGATATACTGGGGCCATTAATAAACAGAATGCGCCTGAGTTTTTTCTGTTTTTCCCCCATGCGGGTTGGAAACCATTGCAATAAAGCTTAGTCTTCTCGTGATATTTTTAAGTCAAATTTACAGTGAGCAATTTTTTGCGGCGCTTTCACCTTGATTTAAATGAAATAATAATAACTTCACTTGCTCATCCATTACAGATCTTAAAAACACTGTCAGGATGGCTTTATGAATCAACAAAATGCACTAAAGTGGCGGGCGGATATTGATGGCCTGCGCGCGCTGGCGATTCTGCTGGTAGTCGGATTTCATGCGGGCATCGCGCCATTAAGCGGTGGTTTTATCGGCGTTGACGCCTTTTTCGTGATTTCCGGTTTTCTGATCGGCGGCATTATTAATAAAGAAATCGGTCAGGGCGTTTTTAGTTTTAAAAATTTCTATATTCGGCGAATTCGGCGTATTGCCCCGGCGCTGTTCTTTATGATGGCCGTTATTTTCGCCCTCTGTTATCTCCTTTTATCCCCGCTGGAATTCCGCGATCTCACTAAATATGGCACCTTCGTTTTCCTCTCTTTGCCTAACGTCGCGTTATTAAAAGGCAGCGACTACTTCAGCAGCTCAGCCGATTTAAATCCGCTGTTGATGACCTGGTCGCTGGGAATTGAAGAGCAATTCTACTTTATTCTGCCTTTTATTCTGCTGTTGGCCAGCCGCCGACGCTGGTCGGCGAAGACTGTTATCTGGACATTGTCGCTGCTGTCGCTGGTCGCCAGTATTATCCTGACGCCGGTAAATGTGAAAAACGCCTTTTACCTGCTGCATACCCGCGCCTGGGAACTGGGTGCAGGCGTGCTGCTGGCGCTTTATCTGCCACAGCCCGTCGGCGGCAAAGCGGCGAACAGCCTGACGCTTAGCGGCCTGCTATTGTTGATATTGCCCGCGATGCTGCTGGAGAAAGGCAACAGCTTTCCCGGTTTTTTAGCCTTGCTGCCGGTACTGGGCGCGGTGCTGCTGCTGGCGGCGCGAGGCTCCATCAGCCGCTGGCTGCTGGAAAACCGCCCAATGCGTTATATCGGTAAAGTATCCTATTCATGGTATCTCTGGCACTGGCCGTTACTCAGCATCGCCCGCATCTGCAGCGATCGTCCTCTGAACGTCACACAGGCGCTGGTCATCTGCGCCCTGGCTTTCGCCGTGGCGGCCCTCTCCTGGCATTGGGTGGAACAGCCCTTTCGTCGGCCCAGCGGCAGCGACCGTAAGGTCATCGCTGGCTACTGCCTGATTTCCAGCGTGGCGGCCGTCGCATTCTTTTCGGCCTATATGATGGGCGGACTGAAATATCGTATGAACGATCTGGTGAACGAGGGTGAAAAGTATAAAATTACGGCGCAAAGCAACCCCTGCCTGCGCGACTATGGAACCAGTACGCCTTCTTACAATAAATTGTGCCTGCCGGATACCTCCACGCCGGGCGTTGCGCTGCTCGGCGACAGCCATGCGGCCGCGTTGCGCAGCGCGGTGGCGCAATATGCATTGAAGAAACATAAGCCTTTGCTGCAAATTACTAAAGCATCCTGCCCTTTCCTGGCTGGCGTTACCCGCTACGTCTCCGATCACCCGAACCATGCGCGGCAATGTCAGCAGTTTAATGAGGCGGCAATGAATATTGCGCTAAGCGATAAAGTCGATGAGGTCATCATCTCCGCCTACTGGACGTCCGGCATCAGTATCCTTCCTGGTTTTGGTTACCGCGATATCGCCGGGAATATCGACGATAACTACGTCGCCTTCAATCAGGGGATGGAGCAGGCCATTGCCCGCCTGCAGGCGGCAGGTAAAAAAATCACCATCATCGAAGATGTGCCTAATCTTGATGTCGATCCGCTGCGCCTGCATAACAACCGCAATATTCCGCTGCGTAAGGAATTGAATCAGTTTCTGACACGCTGGAACGGCATGCCAATGCCAGGCGACCGCACCCACCTGTTCCATCTGCCGGAGCTTAAGATGGAGCGCATGTTAACCGCCTGGCGCGATCGCGGCGTGAAGGTGGTGTCGATAAAAGAAAATCTCTGTTCGACGGAGGGATGCCTTATCTCCAGAGATAATATGCCGCTCTATTATGACGCTAATCACCTGACCGAGCTGGGCAGCAACATCGCGCTGGGCGACCGGCTCTGATACAGAAAACAGAGCGTTGATCCACGCTTCCACGGGCACAAAAAAAGCCGCATCGCTGCGGCTTTTTTATGGAGCAAATTAACGACGTCGCATCATCAGCTTATAGCCTGCCAGCAGCAGCACTATCCAGATGGCGCCGACGTAGAGCGACACGCGCGTATCCGGGAAATAACCAATCAGGCCGATAATAAAGAGCAGGAACAGCACGCCGAATGCGGCGGTATAGCGGCCGCCCGGCATAGCGAACTTTAGCGCTTTCTCCTGCTGCTTGTTCAGCGTTCGACGGAAGGCGATCTGCGAGCACAGGATCATAATCCATACCCAGACGGTGGCGAAAGTCGCCAGCGAAGCGATCACCAGAAACACTTTTTCCGGCATCAGGTAGTTAAGATAAACCGCCACCAGCATCGCCAGCATCATCACTACGACCGTTACCCACGGAATGCCGCGATCCGACACTTTCATAAACATCTTCGGCGCATGGCCCTGCTGCGCCATGCCGTGCAGCATGCGTCCCACGCCGAACACGTCGCTGTTGATTGCCGACAGCGAGGCGGTCAGCACCACGAAGTTCAGAATCGACGCCGCCGCCGCGATGCCTAAATGCTGGAAGGTCAGTACAAACGGACTGCCCTGCGTGCCTACCTGATTCCAGGGATAGATTGACATAATCACAAACAGCGTGCCGACGTAAAACACCAGGATACGCCACGGCACCGAGTTGATGGCGCGCGGAATCGATTTTTCCGGGTCTTCCGCTTCACCGGCGGTAATGCCGATAATTTCAATGCCGCCGTAGGCGAACATCACCATTTGCAGCGACAGCAGCATGCCGACGACGCCGTGGGCGAAGAAGCCGCCGTTGGTCCAGAGATTATGGATGCCGGTCGGCTCGCCGCCATTGCCGATGCCCCAGATAATCATCCCTAAGCCCGCCGCGATCATGATGATGATGGTGGCGACCTTAAAGAACGAGAACCAGAACTCCACTTCACCGAAAGCTTTGACGCTCATCAGATTGATGCCGCCGATTACCAGCACTACGCTCAGCACCCAAATCCAGTGCGGCACTTCCGGGAACCAGACGCCCATATAGATGCCGAACGCCGTCACGTCAGCAATGGCGACAATCAGAATTTCAAAACAGTAGGTCCAGCCGGTGATATAGCCCGCCATCGGACCGAGGTAATCCTGTGCGTAGCGCGAGAAGGAACTGGACTGTGGATTGTTGACGGACATCTCGCCCAGCGCGCGCATGATGATATAGGCTACCGCGCCGCCGATAATATAGGCCAGCAGCACGCTCGGCCCGGCCATTTTTATTGCATCGGCAGAACCGTAAAACAGTCCGGTACCAATCGCCGACCCCAGCGCCATAAAACGGATATGGCGTGTGCTCAATCCCCGTTTGAGCTTATTGGTTTCTTGCATAGTGACATCTTACCTGTGGAAATGAAAAACCACGGGCAAGCCCGTGGTTAAACTGAATGAATCAGGTTTAATGATGCGCCCTGACCTGTTGCTGGCCCATCAGGCGGTCGGCGATCGCCGCAATAAGCAGCATGACCAGCGAAGGCGGCAGCCAGGCAAGTCCCTGTTCGGCCAGCGGCAGGTGCTGGCTAATGGCGGGCAACGCATCTTTAAAGCCGGTGCTTTTAATCGCGTCGATGATACCAAATACCAGGCTAACAAGCATGGTCGGCGCAACGATACGCGTGGTTTTGTTCCACCAGCTCAGGGTAAAACTCAAAACAACCAGGACGATGCAGGGCGGATAGATCGCCGTCAGCACCGGAATGGAGATCTGAATCAGGTGGCTCAGGCCGAGGTTGGAGACCACCATCGAGAACAGGCCGAGGATAAACACCAGCGTTTTATAGGAAAACGGCAGGTATTGCGCGAAGAACTCAGCGCAGGCGCAGGTCAGGCCGACTGCCGTCACCATGCAGGCGATGAAGATCAGCGCGGCGAGGAAGAAGCTGCCCATGCCGCCAAAGGTATGCTGCACATAGGCGTGCAGGATCGCGGCGCCGTTGGCGTTCTGATCGGCCAGCGAACCGCTGCCCGCGCCCAGCTTAAACAGGCTCAGGTAGACCAGCGTCAGGCCGACGCCAGCGATCAGACCCGCCAGAATGGTGTAGCGCGTCAACAGACTCGCCTCTTCCACGCCGCGGGAACGCGCGGCGTTGACGATAACGATGCCGAAGACCAGCGCGCCCAGCGTATCCATAGTGAGATAGCCGTTAACGAAGCCGCTGGAGAACGCCGCATTCTGATAGGCGTCGGTCGCGGTGATCGGGCTGCCCGCCGGCCACAGCAGCGCGGCAATACCCAGCACCACCAGCGCGAAAATTTTCAGCGGCGCGAGAATATGACCAACGGTATCCAGCAGTTTGCCCGGATAGAGCGATACGCCAATCACCAGCGCAAAGTAGACCAGGCTGTAAACCAGCAGCGGCAGCGCGCCGTCGCCGGTCAGCGGCGCAATGCCGATCTCAAACGAAACGGTGGCGGTACGCGGTGTGGCGAACAGCGGTCCCACGGCGAGATAGCAGACCGTCGCCAGCAGCACGCCGGCCGCTTTGCCGATCGGGGTGCTGAGCGCGTCGATGCCGCCGCCCACGCGCGCCAGCGCGATGACCGTTATCACGGGCAGACCGACTGCGGTTACCAGGAAACCAAGCGCCGCAATCCAGACATGCTCGCCTGACTGCAAACCAACCATAGGAGGGAAGATAATATTGCCTGCGCCGACAAACAGGGCGAACGTCATAAAGCCCAGCGCAATGATGTCTTTCGACGTTAAACGATGTGTCATAGAACTGTATTGCCTGCTACTGATGTTGCGGTGGATGTTGTGTTAAGGCTTACCGCACCCTCTCTGCGCTACAAATGCTGGCGACTCAGGCAATTACCTGAATTTATGCTGATTCACGACGCCAGGCGCAGGTGATTTGAGCTGATTTTGTTCTTTTCACAGAGGGAAACCGCGATAAGGGGCATAAGTAAAACGTTTATAGCGGAGAAAGGCAATACAGGATCGGAAAAGCAGAACGATATAACGAATATAGATTTCAGACCAGAGAATCACTTCAAATTATGACTAAAGGACATTACATGATGTGACTTTTTTTTCGCCAGCCCGGCGTTATTTTCTTCATTTAATCCTGGCCGCATGCACAAAAGGCGCGTTTTCACGCGCCTGTCTGCACAAATTTACGCCAGTTACCAGACGTTTTTCGCGATATCCACCACCAGGCGCAGTTTTTCCCACTGCTGCGCCTCGCTCAGATTGTTCCCCTCTTCCGTCGAGGCGAAACCGCACTGCGGGCTGAGGCAGATCTGATTGATATCGACATACTGCGCCGCTTCGGCGATACGCGCCTTCACGGTTTGCGGATCTTCCAGCGCGCCCTCTTTGGTGGTGATCAGGCCCAGCACCACCTGCTGATGGCCCGGCTTGATATAGCGCAGCGGTTCGAAGCCGCCGGAACGCTCATTGTCATATTCAAGGAAGAACGCATCGATGTTGACGCCGCCGAACAGGATCTCCGCCACCGGCTCATAACCGCCTTCGGAAATCCAGGTCGAGCGGAAGTTGCCGCGGCAAACATGCAGCCCGACGGTCAGATCGGCCGGCTTGCCTTCCAGCGCCTTATTCAGCACGCGCGCATAGGTCTGCGCCAGCTCGTCCGGGTTGTCGCCGCGCTCACGAATCTGACGTTTCTGATCTTCCGAGCAAAGATAGGCCCAGACGGTATCGTCGAGCTGCAGATAGCGGCAGCCCGCATCATAGAATGCTTTGATGGCGTCGCGGTAAGTCTGCGCCAGGTCGTCGAAATAGTCCGCCAGATCGGGATAGACTTCAGCGTCGATCATTTTACGGCCGCCGCGGAAATGCAGCACGCTTGGGCTGGGGATAGTCATTTTCGCCACTGCGTCGCCGCTGATACTGTTCAGGTAGCGGAAATCTTCCAGCATCGGATGGTCGCCGAAGCCGAGCTTGCCGGTAACGCGCACGCCGCGCGCTTTGGTTTGAATGCCGTTGAACTGAATGCCCTGCTCCGCCTCATAGCGTTCTACGCCCTGTAAGCCATCGAAGAAATCGAAGTGCCACCAGGCGCGGCGGAATTCGCCGTCGGTCACGACCTGTAATCCGGCAGCCAGCTGCTGCTCAACGACATGGCGGATCTCTTCATCTTCCACGCGGCGCAGCGCGGCAGCGTCAATCTCGCCCGCGGCAAACTGCTCGCGGGCGCGCTTGATGGCGGCCGGACGTAAAAAGCTGCCAACCACGTCGGCGCGGAAAGGGGCGGTTGTTCTTTGCATGACGTTCAACTCCTGTTACGAGGCGATGATCCCGCCCCGTTGATTTACCGGTGAAATAGTTTCAGACTCTGATTTTTAAGACTTCTGGATGTCTATATGTCTGAAAGCAGACTCTCATGACTTTTAGCAGGCGGCAAGGGAAGAAATTTCATGAGTCATGAATAATATTCATGTTAACAGGTGAAACGCCTGTAAAAACGCCTTTAGGGCAATGCGAACAGGCTGACATCATGAGAAACGGTCATAAGACGTTGAATCTCCCTCAGACGCGCCGGAAAAAAGTAAAACAGCGGAGCGATATTTCTGCCGCAGACGAGAGGAAAACATACTCCTGCACTACGGTGACGAAGCCAGCGACAAAAGCGTAACGCCCCGCGTCAAAAACGACGACGCAAGCGCATCATCAGAGATGCAACAGCGCTTTCGCCTCAGCAATCTGCCGATCGGAAAGCGGCAGGTAGCCCGCCTGACTGACCAGCGCCTGTCCTTCCGGCGACAGCACCTGACGCAGAAACGCGGCGGTCAGCGGCTCCGGCGCCTTGCCCGGCGGCTTATTGATATAGATATAGAGCGGTCGCGCGTAGGGGTAGCGACCGCTGCGGATCGTAGTCGCATCAGGCATCACTGCCTCACCCTCTTTCGCCAGCGCCAGCATTTTTACGCCGCTGATATGAAACCCAAAGCTGGCGTAGCCGATGGCGTTGAGGTTGGCGGCCACCGCCTGCACCACCGCCGCCGAGCCGGGATATTCGCCGACGTCCTGACGGAAATCACCGCCGCACAGCGCCTGCTGCTTAAAATAGCCCCAGGTGCCCGATGCGGAGTTGCGGCCTAAGCGTTGCAATGGCCGCTGCTGCCAGCCGGGCTGCGTCAATTGCAGGTCGCCCCAGGCGCGCGGCGCAGACGCAGCGCCGCAGCGACGGGTAATGGAAAAGATGGCGTCCAGCTGCCGTGCGTTAAGCTGGGTTAGCGGATTATCCTGATTCACTACGACCACCAGCGCGTCCAGCGCCACCGGCACCGCCAGCGGCGGATAGCCGTAGCGCTGCTGAAACAGCTGGCGTTCAGCCGGCTGCATCGGTCGACTCATGGCGCCCAGCTGCGCGGCGCCCGCAGCCAAAGCGGTGGGCGCGGTAGAGGACCCCGCCGCCTGCACCTGTACGTTGACGCCTGGATACTGGCGGTTAAAACTTTCGCCCCACAGCGCCATCAGGTTGCCGAGCGTATCGGAACCGACGCTGCTAAGATTGCCCGCCAGTATCGCAGGTTTAGCCTGCAGCGCGCCGGAAAAAAGCAGCAGTGCTACGGTAATGATCACTTTCATGCCTGGCGTCCATCAGGATTTATGCGCCGCATTGTCCGGCAGTTGCGGGCCGACAATCAACCTTGTCGGCAGAATAAAGCTGAAACAGGTCTCTTTATGCGGCTCGCTGGTGATAGTTAAGCGCGATCCGTGATGGCTCAGGGCATGTTTCACAATCGCCAGCCCCAGCCCGCTGCCGCCGGTGGCGCGCGATCGCGCCTTATCGACGCGGTAAAAGCGTTCGGTGAGGCGCGGCAGATGCTCGACGGCGATGCCCGGCCCGTTATCCTTCACGGCGAACAGCGCTCCCTGTTTGTTATGCAGCCAGCAGACGTCAATGCGCGTTCCTTCCGGCGTATGGTTCACCGCGTTATAGACCAGATTGGAGATGGCGCTGCGCAATTGCTCCTCGTTGCCGAAAACTTTCAGGTGCGGATCGGTATGAAAGGCAATCTCGTGGCGTCCGCCGCTGAGCGTCTCCGCTTCGCGCTGCAGCAGCCGCAGCATCATCGGCACGTCGACCTTCTCCGCCAGATCGATGGCGGGCGCCGCCTCGATGCGCGACAGCGTCAGCAGCTGTTTCACCAGCCCGTCCATGCGCCGCGTCTGCTCCTGCATGGTTTGCAGCGCCTTTTCGCGCGCTTTGCCTTCCAGCACCGCGTCGCCCATCATCTCCAGGTAGCCCTGCAACACCGTCAGCGGCGTGCGCAGCTCGTGGCTGACGTTAGCGAAAAAGTTGCGCCGCGCCCCTTCCAGCTGATGCATCTGCGTCACGTCGCGCGCTACCAGCAGCCACTGGCCTTCGCTGTAGGGCATCACGCGGAACTCCATATGCAGCTGGTTGTTCATCACCAGCGTCAGCGGACGGGAAAACTCCTGCTGGCGCAGATAGCGCGAAAACTCAGGATAGCGCAGCAGGTTAAGGATATTCTGGCCGTTATCTTCCGGCCAGCGCAGCCCCAGATGCTGCTGCGCCAGGCCGTTGCACCAGAAAATAGTGCCTTCGTCGGTCGTTAGCACCACCGCGTCAGGCAGCGACTCCGCGCCGCTGCGAAAGCGTTTGATCAGGTTGCCCAGCTCGCGGCGGCGACGGCGGTTGCGCAGCTGCATCTGGTAAAGGCCATAAAACAGCGGCTCCCAGCTCGCCTGGCCGGTGGGCGGCGTCATGGTGCGGTCGGTCCACAGCCAGTGCGACAGCCGCAGCAGATTCCAGAAATGCCAGCCCAGCAACAGCAGCACGGCGCCCAGCAGGAACCAGGGGAGATAGCCGGTCAGCAGGCCGAGTAGCAGCGCCGGCAGGCAGACCAACAGCAGTTCCAGTAAAAGTCTCTTCCAGGAGAGGCGTTCCAGCACGAGGCAAACTCCGATCAGTAACGCGCGGAGAAACGATACCCCGTTCCACGTACGGTTTGCACCATCCGATCGTGTCCGGTCAGCTCCAGTGCTTTGCGCAGGCGGCGTATATGCACGTCCACCGTGCGATCTTCTACGTAGACGTTGGTGCCCCAGACGTTGTTCAACAGCTGTTCGCGGCTGTAGACGCGCTCCGGGTGCGTCATAAAAAAGTGCAGCAGCTTATATTCGGTCGGGCCCATTTCCAGCGGCGTGGTGTCCGACATGACGCGGTGCGAGGAAGGGTCGAGGCTCAATCCCTGAATTTCAATCACCTCTTCCACCGCCATCGGCGAAATGCGGCGCATTACCGCTTTGATGCGCGCCACCAGCTCTTTCGGCGAGAAGGGTTTGGTAATGTAGTCGTCAGCGCCCACTTCCAGACCACGCACGCGATCTTCTTCTTCGCCGCGCGCCGTCAGCATCATCACCGGAATGTCGCGCGTCATCGCTTCGCGCTTGAGATGTTTAATAAACTGAATGCCGCTGCCGCCGGGCAGCATCCAGTCCAGCAGGATCAGATCGGGCCAGGGTTCGATAAGCAGGTTAACAGCGCTGTCGTAATCATCCGCCTCTATCGGCTGATAATCGTTCTGCTCCAACACGAAACACAACATTTCCCTGATGGGGGCTTCATCTTCGACAACCAGAATGCGCTTAGCCATTATTGCTCCTGCGAATGTGACGTTCTGTCACGGGAATTTGCGGCGTCATTATGCGTCAGTTTTATGACAGATTTATGAAAAATGCACGGGCTGCGCGACGCTTAAGTAACGCTTTTGTGACGTGCTCGCAGCGGATTTTACCTGGTCTGCGCCAGCGCTCTGGTTATAATCGCCTCCGGCGTTCTGCTTTTAGCTGGGAGTTCTATGCGCATTATCCATACTTCAGACTGGCATCTCGGCCAGTTTTTCTATACCCGCAGTCGGGCCGCCGAGCATCAGGCCTTTTTTAACTGGCTGATCGACCGCGTGGAGGAGCATCAGGTGGATGCGGTGATCGTGGCGGGCGATATTTTCGATACCGGCTCGCCTCCCAGCTACGCGCGCGAACTCTACAACCGTTTCGTGGTGGATTTGCAACGCACCGGCTGCCAGCTGATTGTGCTGGGCGGCAACCATGACTCCGTCGCCACCCTTAACGAATCGCGCGAGCTGCTCGCCTGTCTGAATGCGCAGGTGATCGCCGCCGCCAGCGGCAATCCCGAAGAGCAAGTGCTTACCCTGAAAACGCGCCAGGGCGAGCCGGGCGCTATCCTCTGCGCCATCCCCTACCTGCGCCCGCGCGATATTATGCGCAGCCAGGCGGGCCAGTCCGGCGAGCAGAAGCAGCTGACGCTGCTCAGCGCCATCACGCAACACTATCAGCGCAGCTATCAGCATGCGCGCAGGCTGAGCGAACAGGCGACGACGCCGCTGCCGGTGATCGCCACCGGTCATCTCACCACCGTCGGCGTCAGTAAGAGCGAAGCGGTGCGCGATATCTATATCGGCACGCTCGACGCCTTTCCTGCGCAGGCGTTTCCGCCCGCCGACTATATCGCGCTGGGTCATATCCATCGTGCGCAGCGCATCGCCAACAGCGAGCATATTCGCTACAGCGGGTCGCCGCTGCCGCTCAGCTTCGACGAGCTGGGCAGCGAGAAAAGCGTCTTTCTGGTAAGTTTTGCCGACGGCAAACTGGCGCGCGTCACGCCGCTGCCGGTGCCCTGCTTCCAGCCGATGCAAACGATCAAAGGCACGCTGGCGGAAATCGAGGCGCAGCTGAAGCCGTTTGCCGACGCCAGCCCGGAACAGCCGGTCTGGCTCGATATCGAAATCACCACCCAAGAGTACCTGCACAATATGCAGCAGCATATTCAGGCGCTGACGGAAGGACTGCCGGTCGAGGTGCTGCTGATGCGCCGCAGTCGCGAACTGCGCGAACGCGCGCTGGCGCGCCTGCAAAACGAGACGCTGAGCGAGCTCAAGGTTGAAGAGGTGTTCGAGCGGCGGCTGGAACAGGAGGAAGAGACCGACGAGGCGCGGCTACAGCGCGTGCGTCAGCTATTCAGCGGCACGCTGGAGGCGCTGCATCATGGCGAGGAGAGCCAGCCATGAAAATCCTTTCGCTGCGCTTTAAAAATATCAACTCGCTGAAGGGCGAGTGGAAAATCGACTTCACCCGCGAACCGTTCGCCAGCAGCGGCCTGTTCGCCATTACCGGCCCCACCGGCGCCGGTAAAACCACCCTGCTCGACGCCATCTGCCTGGCGCTCTATCACGAAACCTCGCGGCTGGGCAAAATCTCGCAAACGCAGAACGAGCTGATCAGCCGCGATACCGCTGAATGTCTGGCCGAGGTGGAATTTGAGGTCAAAGGCGAAGCCTGGCGCGCCTTCTGGAGTCAGAACCGGGCGCGCGGCGCGGTGGACGGCAACCTGCAGGCGCCGCGCGTCGAGCTGGCTCGCTGCGCGGACAATGTTATCGTCGCCGACAAGGTTAAAGATAAGCTGGAGATGATCGCCCAGCTAACCGGACTCGACTTTGCCCGCTTCACCAAATCGATGATGCTGTCGCAGGGGCAGTTCGCCGCGTTTCTCAACGCCGACGCCAACGACCGCGCCGAACTGCTGGAGGAGCTGACCGGCACCGAGATCTACGGCCAGCTTTCCGCGCGCATCTATGAACAGCACAAGCAGGCGCGCATCGAGCTGGACCAGTTGCGCGCGCGGGCGGCGGGCATGGCGCTGCTGGAGCCGGCGGCGCGTCAGGAACTTGAGCAGGCATTAGGCGCACTGACGCAGCAGGAACAAGAGCTGCAAAAACAGTTAGCGCTTACTCAGCAGCAACACCAGTGGCTCAGCCAGCAGCAGCGTCTGACTCAGGAAACGGAGCAGGCCGCCGACGCTCAGCGTCAGGCGGAAAGCGACTGGCAACAGGCGGAACCGGCGCGTCAGCAGCTGGCGCGGGCGGAACCGGCGGAAAAGCTGCGTCCGCTCTGGCAACAGCGCAGCCAGCTACAGCAGGATCTGCAACAGCTGGCGCAGCAAACGCAGCAGCTGACTGCCGCGCTCAAACTCGAAAGCGAGCAGTTACTTACAATGCAACAGGCGCAGTTGCTGGCCGAACAGGAGAATAAACGGCTCAACGACCAGTGGCGTCAGCAGGAAACGCTGATCAACGACCAGGTGATCCCGCTCGACCATCAGATCGCTACCCTGACGCAGCAGCTGACGCTGCAACAACAGAATCTGGAGGAAAGCCAGCGCACGCAGCAGCAGCGCGAGCAGCGCCGACGCCAGCTCAGCGACGAACGGCAGACGCTGCTTTCGCAGCAGCAGCAAGAGCAACAGTGGCGCCGCGACCATGCCGGAGTGGCGGACTGGGGCGAGCGGCTGGGCGGCTGGCGCGAGCGTTTTCAGCAGCAGCAACAGCTGCGACAGAACCTGACGGCGATGCAGGAAAAACAGCGCCAGCATCAGCAGCAGCTGAATGAACAGCAGCAGCTGTCCGATCGACTCGCTTCAGCGTCGACGCCGCTGGAAAGCGAGCTTGAACGCGCGCGTCAGCACGCGGCACAGGCTGAGCAAGCGCTTACTGCGTTAGAAGAGCAGCAGCCGGAAAGCGCGCTGCGCCGTCAGCTGGAGCAACAGCAGCGGCAGCGACCGCTACGGCAAAAGCTGGCGATCTGCTTTTCCACCCTGCGCCCTCTCAGCCAGCGTCATACGCAACAGCAGCAGGAGCTGCTGGCGCTGGATGAACTAATCGTGCAGCAAACGCAGCAGCTGGAACAGCGTCGCCAGGCGTGGAAAGAGAAGCACCAGCACCGGATCGACCTGCAAAAGCGCCTGGAGCTGGAGCAGCGCATCGTCAGTCTGGAGCAGGAGCGCGCCCGCCTGATCGCCGGCGAGCCCTGTCCGCTCTGCGGCGCCACCGAGCATCCGGCGGTGGCGCACTATCAAACCCTGACGCTGAACGAGAATCAGCAGCGGCTGGAGAACGTGCGCCAGCAGGAAGAGCAGCTGCGCATCGAAGGCGTCACCTGCGGCGAGCAGCTGAAGGCGTTGCAAAGCCAGCAGCAGCGGCTGATGCAGCAACAGCAGACGCTGAGCGCCGAACTGACGCGCCAGCAGGATGAGTGGCATACGCTGCTGGCCGCCGCCGAACTGACGCTGGCGCCGGAAGACGAAGCGGGACTCAGCGCCTGGATCGAACAGCAGGAACGGCAGGAGAGCGAGCTTCAGGCGCAGCTGCAACAGCGCGAAGGCGCCGCGCGCCTTTATCAGCAGGCGAAAGAGGCGCTGGCGGCCTGTCAGCAGCGCTGGCAACAGCAGCATCAGGCGCGCCAGCTGGCGGAACAACAGCTGGGCTATCTGCGTCAGCAACGGCAGGAGGCGGAACAGCAGCAGCGGCAGTTAAGCGAACAGCTGGCGCTGCTGGACGAAGCTCTGACGCAGGAGCTGACGCAGCATCAGCTGACGCTGCCGGAGCCGCAGGCGCAGCAGGCCTGGCTTGAGGATCGTCAGGAGGCGTGGCGGCGCTGGCAGAAAAGCGAACAGCTATTGGCCGATATCGCCGCGCGCCTTGCCGCCTGCGACACCGCGCTGCGCGGCATCGATGACGAACTGACGCAGCTGGCGCAACAGCGGGAACGGGCGGAACAGCTGGCGCAGTCGCAGCGGCGACAGCTGAGCGAGCTGCGTCAACAGCGTCATCAGCTGCTGGGCGACAGCGCGGTGTCGGAGGTGCGTCAACAGTGGCAGCAGCGGCTGGCCCAGGCCGACGCCCTTCTCCGCGAACGGCAGCAGCGCTGGCAGCAGGGACAGGATCGGTTAAATAACCTGACCGGACAGCATAATTCTCTGGCACAACAGCAGGAGGCGGCGCAGAAACGCTATGAAACGTGCAGTGCGCAGTTTATCGACGCGTTGACGCAGAGCGATTTCAGCGATGAAGAAGCTTTTCGCGCCGCCCTGCTGGATGAACAGCAGGCGATGCAGCTACGCACCCGCTGTCAGGCGCTGGAGGCGCGGCGGCAGCAGGCGAACGCGGTGGCGCAGCAGGCGCAGGCGCGACTGACGCAGCATCTTGCCGACCGTCCGGCCGATCTTAGCGCCGCGCTGCCGGAGCTGGAGGCACGACTGGAAGCGCAGCAGCAACGACTGCGTGACCTTGTTCGTCAGCAGGGGCAGCTGCGCCAGCAGCTGGAGAGCGACGACGCGCAGCGCCAGCAGCAGCAGGCGCTGTTGCAGCGCATTGAGGATAACGCGCAGCAGACCGAAGACTGGGGCTACCTGAATCAGCTGATCGGCTCCAGCAGCGGCGATAAGTTCCGCCGCTTCGCCCAGGGGCTGACGCTCGATCACCTGGTCTGGCTGGCGAACCAGCAACTGAATCGCCTGCACGGACGCTATCTGCTGCAACGCAAATCCGCCGATACGCTGGAGTTGCAGGTCATGGATACCTGGCAGGCTGACGCGAAGCGCGATACCCGCACCCTGTCGGGCGGCGAAAGTTTTCTGGTAAGCCTGGCGCTGGCGCTGGCGCTTTCAGATCTGGTGAGCCATAAAACCCGTATCGAATCGCTGTTCCTGGATGAGGGCTTCGGCACGCTCGATGCGGACACGCTCGATACCGCGCTGGACGCCCTGGACGCGCTGAACGCCAGCGGCAAAACTATCGGCGTAATCAGCCATGTCGACGCGATGAAAGAGCGTATCCCGGTACAGATTAAAGTCAGGAAGGTGAATGGTCTGGGCTACAGCCGACTGGACCGGTTATTTTCAGTCTGATGCGCCTGTTTTCGTCGCGCCGCGCATGTTACCGTGCGCGACGAAACTCCTCAGACCGGAAGGAAAGATGATGTCCGCTTTACGCTTCGCTCCGCTGTTCGCGCTGCTGCTGAGCGCCTGCCATAGCGCCCAGCCGCCAGCGCCAAACCCCGCCGCGCCCAACTTTTTCGCTGGCTGCGCGTCGGCTAAAAAGGAATGCGCCTGGGTAAAAGAGTTGCAATGGCGCATCACGCGCAACTTTTCTCACGGCGAACGCTATCGTGGCCAGCGCTGCGACGTGACGCTGAATTACGATGCGCGACGCGGCTATCAGGTGCTACGCACCGAGGGCGACGAGCCGCTCTGCCTGCAGGCCTGGCAGACGGTAGGCAGCACGCCGCAGTTGCCGCCGCCGCCGCCGGGCGCGTCGCAGCAGGCGATCATCACCTTTAGCCCCGACGCCGCAGGTTAAACGCTGCTGTTCAGCGGCCAGAGCCAGGCGGTGCCGCGCACGCCGCTGGAGTCGCCATGCTGCGCTTTCACGATCGGCGTTTCGCACTCGCGCCCAAACACCCAGGGTTTGATCAGCTGCGGCAGCGTCTGGTAGAGGCGATCGACGTTGCTCATGCCGCCGCCCAGCACGATAATATCCGGGTCGAGCAGGTTCACCACCTGCGCCAGCGATTTCGCCAGCCGCAGCTCGTAGCGGCTCATGGCGAGTTCCGCCAGCGGATCCTGCTGCGCCAGCAGCGCCACAATCTCCGCGCCGCTCAGCCGTTTGCCGCTCAGTCGATGATAGTCGGTCGTGAAGCCGGTGCCGGAGACGAAGGTTTCGATGCAGCCCTGCTGCCCGCAATAGCAGGGCACTTCTTCGCGGTAACGCAGCTCGTCGGCGTCCATCCACGGCAGCGGATTGTGGCCCCATTCGCCAGCGTTGCCGTTGCCGCCGATACGCGAGACGCCGTTAATGGCGATGCCCGCGCCGGAGCCGGTGCCGATAATCACCGCGAACACCAGCGCCTTGCCTGCCGCCGCGCCGTCCACCGCTTCCGACACCGCCAGGCAGTTGGCGTCGTTGGCGATGCGCACCTCGCGCTCCAGCAGGCGCGCCAGATCGCGATCCAGCGGCTGACCGTTAAGCCAGGTGGAATTGGCGTTTTTCACCCGCTGGGTATAGGGCGAAAGCGTGCCGGGAATGCCTAAGCCGACGCTGCCCCGTTCGCCGGTTTTCTCCTCCGCCAGCCGAACCAGATCGACGATCGCCTGCAACGTCTGCGGGTAATCGTCGCGCGGCGTGGGCACGCGATGGCGAAACTGCGTCTCGCCTGCGTCAGAGAGCGCAATCACTTCCGTTTTTGTCCCGCCTAAGTCAATGCCAATGCGCACAGCTTTCTCCTCATTCATTATCCCGATGCTGTTCACATTAGAAGGCGACGGCAGGAAAGGCAATGACCCGCCGACGATGTTTCGCTATCATGCGCAGCACCGTTTATGAGCTGTGCGTTAATGCACAACCGGCAAAGGAAAACCCTATGTTGTGGTTTAAAAATTTGATGATTTATCGTCTGAATCGTGACATCCCGTTGTCCGCAGACGACCTGGAAAAACAACTCGCTGCGTTTTCCTTTTCCCCGTGTGGCAGTCAGGATATGGCGAAAACCGGCTGGGTTTCGCCGATGGGTTCGCGCAGTGAGGCCCTGACCCATGTCAATAACGGACAGATCCTGATCTGCGCCCGCAAAGAAGAGAAGATCCTGCCGTCGCCGGTGATCAAACAGTCGCTGGAAGCGAAGATCGAGAAGCTGGAAGCGGAACAGCAGCGCAAGCTGAAAAAGACCGAAAAGGACGCGCTGAAAGATGAGGTGTTGCACAGCCTGCTACCGCGCGCCTTCAGCCGTTTTAGCCAGACCTTTTTGTGGATCGACAGCGTTAATAACCTGATTATGGTGGACTGCGCCAGCGCGAAAAAGGCGGAGGACACTCTGGCGCTGCTGCGTAAGAGCATCGGTTCACTGCCGGTAGTGCCGCTGACGATGGAAAACCCGATCGAGCTGACGCTGACCGAATGGGTGCGCTCCGGCGATCTGCCGGCGGGCTTTGCGCTGATGGATGAAGCGGAGCTGAAAGCGATTCTGGAAGATGGCGGCGTTATCCGCTGCAAAAAACAGGATCTGGTCTGCGATGAGATCGCCAACCATATCGAAGCGGGTAAGCTGGTGACGAAACTGGCGCTGGACTGGCAGGAACGCATTCAGCTGGTGCTGGCGGACGACGGCTCGCTGAAGCGCCTGAAGTTTGCCGACACGCTGCGTGAGCAAAATGACGATATCGATCGTGAAGATTTCGCTCAGCGTTTCGACGCGGACTTTATTCTGATGACCAGCGAGCTGGCGGCGCTGGTGAGCAATCTGACGGAAGCGTTAGGCGGCGAAGCGCAGCGCTAAGCCGGTAAGTGCGCCGCTGGCGGCGCACTTACTACGGCCGCTTAAAGATAGCGGCAGAGGTAAGAGGTCGGCTCCGCGACCTGCAAATGGAACTCACAGTGGCCGGGCACGTGAAACACGCCGCCCGCTTCATAGGTTTTCCATTCGGTTTCGCCGGGCAGCAGCACATTCAGGGCGCCGCTGACGACCGTCATCTCTTCAGGCTGTCCGGTGCTGAAGGCATACTCTCCTTCCACCATTACGCCCACGCTGGCGCGCCCGGTGCTGGCGCTGGTAAAACCAATCGACTTCACTTTCCCTTCAAAGTACTCGCTTACATTCAGCATGCAACTTCCCCGAAACCAAAAATGGATGAATCGGCAGTGTAGAGGCTAAACGCGCGCTTTGTCATCTCAATTGTTGCTTATACCAGCAGCTCCGCCGCCATTTTTGCCAGCAGCACATGAGAGAGCAGCACCGGTATGCCCAGCAGCTGCTGAAGGCAATCACGATGGCGTTGGTGATAGCCGGGGCTGTCCAATACCACCACATCCGCGCCCTGCTCCTGCAACTGCAGCGCCGCATCGATCAGCGTCTCATTATCGTTGTGATAAGGGCTGGCGACGGCGAAGCGCGCGGGATGACTCAGATTACGCCACTTAATCGCCTGCTGTCGCAGCGGATCTTCCGCAGAAATCATGATGCCTACCTGATGTCCGTCGACAATAGCCTTAACCAGCGGCGGTACAATACGATCCGGCTCCAGCAGGACGGCGCTGTGCGTTTGCAGCCGATCAGCGGCATATCCCAGAAGCAGAATGGTTTCGGTGCCCTGCGCCTCCAGCCGCCAGATCAGCTGCTGCAATCCTTCTTCCACTTTATCTGCGGAGAGCGTGAACGGCGAACCATCCGGCAGATGCGTCACCAGCGTGCGTTCATGTTCCTCAGGCGCGTATTTTTCTTCGATCTCTTCCGCCGAAAGCCCTTCAAGCAGGCTGACGCGCAATATTTGCTCTTCAGGCAGGTGTTCAAGCAGCAGCGGGGTTATATCGCTGCGCGGAGAGTGTGCAATGGTCACGATTACGAGTGTCTGTTTCATTATTTATTCTTCGACCATGTAAATAGCCGGACTTAGCGGTTCACCGCAGGCACCGCAAGAATTGTGCTTTGCGACGCGTCTTCGATGTGTCCGGCGGAAAAGGTATATGGCCAGGTTATTCCCTGAACCGCTGCCGTTTTCCTGTTTGTTAATGCGTTTATAAAACGTCATCATTTTTTATTCAACGAAATACCCTGTTTTTTACAGGGGTTTTATCTTCTGTGCTGCGGTACAAAATGCATTATTTCGCTGAATATTTCCCTTATTACCCTGGTATTTTCTGATAAAGTAATCGTCAGATAAGCAAAAGTGAATAAATAAACTTTCGTTGCGGCTTCGTTCTCCCGTTAGCATAAATTAACGTTACATTTTTCGCCCCCGATAATAGACGCCATCGTCTGATAATCATCACCGCACGGCTGTAAGGCTGGGCGCTCTTCCCCAACCATTGCGCGCTATCAAAGGCGCCGCGGCGAATTTGTCCGGCGGATAATGAGCCATCAGGCTATTATCCAGCGATTATCTTCTTTACCGGGACAATATCATCCTGGCACAGCCTTAAGCTAAAGGCCATCATCGAAAGCGACGATTATATATAGCTAACAGGTGTATTTCTGACGATAACCTTTAAGCAGTAAATTGGCCACACTTCCTGAGCGTTTAAACGGCGCGCCATTAACGGCTCCGCCTGCCGCATCGCTAATTATTTGATGAAAAGAAGGCGATGACGCCAGCAAGAATTCACATTGTGGGCAGGAAAATAAATTGCATGGCCAGCTAGGTCAAGGCTGAAATGCGGTTTTCAGAGATATCTCTATAATATGCAACAGGTATCGCTTATTTTTGCGGATGCAAAAACAGGTTAAATAATATCAATGACAGGGAACAATAACGTAACGGCGACATACACGGAAGGATACACTTTTTTTTCCGTTAAAGCGCCATGTTCAAAGTGATTTTCTCTACTGCCGCCTATTAACAGGCGTCCATGCCCGCCAGGTTAATCTTTGTCGCGGCTTTCGTAGCGCTCTTTTGCATCCAGCGCTTCCTGTTCGCTTTCATGTTCGCTAATCAGCGAGTTGGGTTTCGGATGATCGGCGCGCAGTTCGTAACGCGTTACGCTCTCTCCTGCTGCCCCTTTATCAACCTGAACAATGCGCGCTTCACGTGGATAGGGTGGTCTGCTCGGCATAATGTCTTCCCTCTTTTGATGAAAGTGGTATCCGTTACTCTCCGTTCGCCTGCGGCGGAGATCGTTCGCCTGTCAGCGTTCGTAGTGTAAGTATAGACAATGAGACCGAGGCGCTGTCGCTTCAGAAAAGAAAGGTAACAAAAACAGATATTCCTGACGGTCGGGCTGTCGCCCGCCTTTAGCTGGCGCGCGCCAGCGAAAGCGCATCCAGAATCTGCGCGGCCACCTGTTCAGGCGGCTGCATCGCATTGATAATATGGTGCGCCGTTTGCTGATAGAGAGCTTCGCGTTGATGAAGCACTTCCGTCATCTCTTCAGTAATGGGTCGGCCGGTCAGAGTGGGCCGCTGCGAGCTTTGCGGATAAGCCGAGAGACGTGAAGCCAGCACGCTGGCGCTGGCCTGCAGCCAGATGACGCTGCCACGCTCTTGCATAAAGCGACGATTGATCTCCGCCAGCACCATACCGCCGCCCGTAGCGACGATGGTTTCCGGCGCGCTTACCGCCATCAGCGCCTGCGTTTCCCGGTGGCGAAAGCCTTCCCAGCCTTCGGCGGCGACAATATCGGCCACCGTCTGTCCGCTGACCTGCTGTAAATAGTGGTCGGTATCGTGAAAATCATAGCCCAGCGCCTGCGCCAGCAGTTCGCCCACGGTAGTTTTACCGCAGCCACGCGCGCCGATTAAAAAAATGGGTGACGACATAACAGGCTATCCTCCGCCAGCGCTGCGTAACGCCGCAGTTGGCTGATCATAATGTGTATGCCCGGCATCATACCGGCAAAAAAAAATCCGGGCCAGCTGTAACGTTGTTTTTACGCAAGGAAAGTGAGGATATCTGTGCATCTTAGCGAACAAAAACCAGCGGCTACACTTAGCCAGTATGTCAGCGCGCGACTAGCCAGTATGTCAGCGCGCGACAGATGGCAATATTTACTTACGCAGTGTTAATTTACTTTCCCCGCGCAGCGACCAGAATAAACAGATAACGCTTGTTTAAGGAGGTTTCCATGCAGAGCGAAGAACAACGTCTGATAGAGAGTCTGTTCAGCCGACTAAAACAGGCTGAGAGCCAGTCTGCGCCCCGCGATGCGGCCGCGGAGCGCCTGATTGAGCAGCAGCTGCGTCAGCAGCCTGCCGCGCCCTACTATATGGCGCAGGCTATCCTGATTCAGGAGGCGGCGATGAAGAAGCTGAGCGCGCAGGTGAACGATCTGGAAAGCCGTCTGGCGCAGGCGCAACAACAACAACCGGCGCGTCAGAGCGGCGGATTTTTATCCGGGCTGTTCGGCGGCGGTCAGCGCCACACAGCGCCCCAGCAGCCGGCGTGGAACAATGCGCAGCAACAACAGCCCTACGGCCAGCAGCCCTATAATGCGCAGCAACAGCCTTACGGCCAGCAGCCCTACAGCGCGCCCGCGCCGCGCGGCAGCGGCTTTCTCGGCGGCGCGCTGCAAACGGCAGTGGGCGTGGCGGGCGGTGTAGTAATGGCGGATATGCTGACCAGCATGTTCCACCACTCTCAGCCGCAGGAAATTGTGAATATTATTAACGAACCGGCGCAGCCGGAGCCGGAACAGCTGGACACCAGCCTGGACACCTTTAACAACGGCGACGATCGCGCCTTTTTACAGGACGCCAGCTGGGAGCAGGATGATAATGCCGGCTTCGGCGGCGATGATTTCGGCAATGACGATTTCAACGATGACGACAGCTTTATCTAAATCTAAGCGGTAAATTTTCGCGACCAGCGTCTGCCTGGCTGGTCGCCCTGCCTTACTGCGCGGCGTCGCGTTTGCGTCGCTGGCGCGCCAACAACCATTTATCCAGCTCAGCGGCGAACTGCTGGCGATCTCGCTGGTTCAACGCCGCCGGGCCACCGGTCTGCACGCCGCTCGAACGCAGCGTATCCATAAAATCGCGCATGGTGAGCCGTTCACGAATCGTCGCCTCGCTGTAGCGCTCGCCGCGCGGATTGAGCGCTGCCGCCCCCTTCGCCAACACTTCCGCCGCCAGAGGAATATCGGCGGTGATCACCAGATCCGTCGCGCTGACGCGCTGAACGATTTCGTTATCCGCCACGTCAAACCCAGCCGCGACGCGCAGCGTGCGGATAAAACGCGAAGGCGGCACGGCAAGCGGCTGGTTAGCCACCAGAATCAGTTCGATCTGGCTGCGCTCCGCCGCACGATAGAGAATATCTTTGATCACTTTCGGACACGCGTCGGCGTCCACCCAAATTGGCATCGGTTTACCTGTCAGGAGTGGGGAATAATGCTGATTTTGCCGTTCTTCTCCAGAATGGCAAACTTTATCTGGTCGAGACGCTCCAGCCCCTGGGAACTGCGCGCCGAGGCGAGGATATCTTCAGCGGTGATGCCCGCCTTTTTCGCCCGATGCGCCAGAAGTTTGCCATCTTCGACTAAAATCAGCGATGCGCCGTCGATCAGCAGTTCAAGACGCGGAAACCAGGCCTTGAACTTGCCGAGGAAAATGTCCATCACAATCAGCGTAATGATGGTCAGACCCGCGCCGGTCACCGAAAAGTCGTTGCCCAGCAGCGCCTGCTGCGTCGCCTCGCTGATAATCAGCAACAGAATAAAGTCGAAACTGGTCATCTCCAGCAGCGTACGGCGCCCGGCAATTTTCAGCACCACCATCAGCAAGAAGTACATACTTACCGCGCGTAATACCGTTTCCATCTCTCTGCTCCTGGGGATAAACCCACTGTTTGTTAGGGATAAACCCACTGAGTAAAACCCACCTGCGCGCCGCTGCTGTCGCTAACGACGAAGGCGTATTTGCCCGGCGACTGCGGCTGCCCGCCCAACCAGACGGTGGCGCCGCGATTCATATTCTGCGTTTTGTACCAGAGCGTCAGGGAAGCTTCGCTGCTCTCCGCGCGCAACGGCTGCGGCTGGATACTTTGCAGCTGGAAATTATCCACCCCATCGCCGCTGAGCGTAATGCTGTACAGCCCGTCGCGCAGCGCATGCAGGCGGATAGTCATCGCCATATCGCTCTGCTGACGTGCAAAGCGCTCATACTTGACCTCCAGGTTACCGTGCGGCGAGACCTGTTTTCTGTCGCTGAGAAAGCCTTTCGAGAATAAGCCGCAGGCGCCGCTCACTACTATCGCCAGCAGTAGCGCATATCCAACCTTCTGAATACGCCATTCCAGCCGTTGCCAGCGCATATGCTCCTGTACGGGATAGCGGCGGTTCCGCGTTTCATCTTGCTGAAAATCGTCCATTTTCCTCTCCTCCGGTAACGCTTTGAGTTTAGCCGAAGCTGGATAAAGCGGCAGAATGACGTAAGCTGGTGCACAACTGAAAACGGCTAAGCAGAGGGAAAACCATGCTGGAAAAGAAAATAGGTTTTATTGGCTGCGGCAATATGTCCAAAGCTATTATCGGCGGGCTGGTTGCTGGCGGTCAGGTAAAGGCTGACCAGATTTGGGTCTACGATCATAAATCAGAAACCAATCAGCAGATGGCGCAGCAGTATGGTCTCAACCCAGCGCAAAGCGCGGAAGAAGTGGCGCGCGAAGCGGATATCCTGTTCGGCGCGGTTAAGCCCAACGTAATTTTAAAAGTATTGAAAGAGGTAGCGGGCGCCCTGAATAAAGAGACGCTGGTCGTCTCTATCGCTGCGGGCGTCACGCTCGACGCGCTGGCGGGCGTGCTGGGACACGACCGAAAAATTGTGCGCGTGATGCCAAATACGCCTGCGTTAGTGAATGAGGGCATGACCTCGGTTACGCCAAACGCGCTGGTGACGCCGGAAGAGACCGACGAAGTGCTGGCTATCTTCAATAGCTTCGGTAAGGCGGAGACGGTGCCGGAATATCTGATCCACGCAGTCGTCGGCGTCAGCGGTTCAGCGCCCGCGTATGTATTTATGTTTATCGAAGCGATGGCCGACGCGGCGGTGCTGGGCGGCATGCCGCGCGCGCAGGCCTATCAGTTCGCCGCTCAGGCGGTCAAAGGCGCGGCGCAGATGGTGCTGGAAACCGGCAAACATCCCGGCGAACTGAAAGATATGGTCTGCTCGCCCGGCGGCACCACCATTGAGGCAGTGAAGGCGCTGGAAGAGAAAGGCTTCCGCTCGGCGGTGATCGCCGCGATGGAAAAATGCATGGATCGCTCTCAGGCGCTGAGCAAAAGCTAACGCGTCGCCGCGCAGTTAACGCTGCGCGGCGCTGTAACCTTCAATTCTGCTTAAAAGGTGCTTACGCAACCCTTGGCCCTCCTCCAGAGAGAATGGGAAAACTAACGCAAAATGGCCTTTTCTGCCTTGCGCTAATTTATCTGTATCTGATAAATAGCCCATGCTACTTAGGGTTGCAGAGGCTGTTCATTTTTAAGTATGTTGTAACTACAAAGGCGCTTTGCCGGGCAGGGTTCGATGAATAGCACGATAGCGTTATGCTGACGACGCATCACTTTCCGGCAAGGCGTGACATGATATCTTCCCTGGCACTGGCAGCAAAACAAACGGCCACCGTATCAGGTGGCCGTTGTTAACGTAAGGCAGGATCAATAGCGAGGATGATTAAGAAGCTTGTCGATATAACCATGCAGCAAAGAAGCATCTTCCGGCTTTGCGCCATCCGCAGCAACGGTAGCCAGTGCCTGACTGATACCGTTACTCAGTTCCTGTCGCTGTTCGTCACCCAGTTTTCGCAGCAGCGCGGTCATAACAATCTCCAGCGCTTCAACCTGGGCAACCAGCTCTTTCGACTCTGCTTCTTTTTCCGCCAGCTTATCCAGTAGTTCTGCAATGAGGTATTTCATCACATTATCTCAATAACAATGTAAAGGCAGACATTATCACTATGATTAACAAAATGACAGCAGAGGCCACTGATATTTTACACTTTTTTTTGCAGGTTATCTTAAAACAGATTTCTTTTTTTAAATATCAACGGCGCCGGGAGACAGCAGAAAAGGCATACTACGTCAGGGACAAACGTAGCGGCAGGAGCGCCCTGACGTTATATTAACAGGTTCTCTTTTACGGCTGTTTTATTATTGCTATCTAGCCAAATATTATCGTAACCGTGCCGTTTCAGGCTCTGTAAACTATTTATGCAGAGACGCGCTAACAGGCGAGGCGGTAATTGCCCGAAAAAAAACAAGCGCAGCGAACCAGGCAATACCTTTCAGAAACGTCCTGGAAGCGGCTGTAGCAAAAATCAATATCTCTTTATTTTTGTTCAATAAAATCAAACCATTAAAAATACATAAAATACAACATAATATGAAAAAAGATTTATTTCAGTCGTTTATATCAGTCAACAAAAAATCCTCTCCGGCTGGAAAAATAAATAACTCCGCCTACACTTTAAATTGTCACAACGCAGAATATGCATTACCCAGGTAATAAACATATTCTTAGATGCTCACCAAAACTGGAAAAGTAATCAGGAGACGATTATGGCAGAACATCGTGGTGGTTCAGGTAATTTTGCAGAAGACCGTGAAAAAGCCTCTGAAGCCGGTAAAAAAGGCGGCCAGCAGAGCGGCGGCAACTTCAAAAATGACCGTGAAAAAGCATCCGAAGCGGGTAAAAAAGGCGGACAAAACAGCCACGGCGGCCGTAAGTCCTGACCCGTATTCGTCGCCGCCGTCGAAACTGCGGTGACGTAGCAACACGCTATCAGGCCCTGGGATATCACTGATATTCCGGGGTTCTTTTTTATCCGCCAGCCCGCCCGGCTCACCGCCACAGGCGATGGCGCGTAAAGCCGAACAGGATGCGTATCGCAGGCACCGTCGAAAAAGCTCAGTAGCCTGAATTCAGGCAATAAAAAACCCGCCATCAGGCGGGTTTTTTGAATTCTGGTTGCTTAACGTACGGTTACGTTAGCAGCAGCCGGGCCTTTCGGACCGTTTTCAATGGTGAACTCAACGTTCTGCCCTTCTTCCAGAGTTTTGAAGCCCTGGTTCTGGATTGCAGAGAAGTGTACGAACACGTCTTTGCTGCCGTCAGCCGGAGAAATGAAGCCGAAACCTTTCTCAGCGTTGAACCATTTTACTAAACCAGTCAGTTTTGCAGACATTTGTCTTTCCTTCAGTGAATATTAACGCCTCTTGGGCAACAGGTTTGTGTACAGATGTTATGAGGCACTCAGGAAGGCGATACTGAAGAAGGGATATCAGAGATAACTCTTACACTGCAGACTGCTTTACTAAAACTGCTCGCATACCCGGTTCTGTTTAACAAACCGACGATGCATTTACTCATAATCGCCAACGCAATGCAAGCGGGATTTTAGCGCGAGCCATGAAAAAAGCGGACAGGCAGGCGCCAGGCCCCGGCACGCCGGACAGATTGAGAGAAAACTTATTTTGTGGCACAACTGCCGCAGGCGCTTATTTGCCTTAATGGAAACAGATAAAGGAACACGCTATGTCAGAGTTGCTTTGCGCCGTGGGGCTGGGTCTGGTTGTGCTGCTGCCGTTGGCGAATCCGTTAACCACCGTCGCCCTGTTTTTAGGCCTGGCTGGCGATATGAGCGCCAGCGAACGCAGGAAGCAATCTTTCCAGGCCGCCTGCTACGTTTTCCTGATTATGACCGTCGCCTGGTATGCGGTGAAGCCATCTCGCGTCTGATGGGCTTTTTACTGGTCTGCATGGGCGTGCAGTTTGTGATTAACGGCGTATTGGAGGTTGCTCACGCCTTCACGTCAGCCGGCGGTTAATTACGCCGCAAAAATATTTCATTTTGTTACTGACATTTCTCATTCACACTTCTATGTTTAAAAAATCGCCACTTGTCCTTAAGGTGGCGTCAAGTCATGTTGATGTGCCTTTCTGGCCCCTTGTTGCTCTGACACTGATCCGTCGGCGCTCCGCGTCGATGCTGCGTTTTTGGAGGTTGAGAATGAGAACACAATCCACCAGCGCTGGCCGGGAAATTACCGACTACTTCAACAGCCCGGCGTGGAACGCGCCGAAAGAAGCAGAGCTGTTGGCGGTAGTGATGATGGAGCTGATGCAGGCAGGCAAACCCACCACGGATAAGGCGCTGATCGCCAGCGTGATCAAAAAACTCGATCTGGAAAAGGATGAGGGCGTGCTGCAAAGCTATCGCAACGTGCTGGCGCAGCTGATGCAGGGCACTTCCGAAGATTAGCGTTATCTGAACCAGAGATACCAGAACAGGGCCACCTCCGCCGGCCGGGCATGCAACGCGCGATAAAGATGCCTGTCAATGCCGCCCAGCTCAAACCCCATTTTTTCATAGAGCAGGCAGGCGGCGACGTTGGTGTTCTGCGTCTCCAGCGTGACGCCGGCCAGCTGCTGTTCATGCGCCCAGCCGATCGCGTGCGTCAGCAAGGCGCTGCCGCAGCCGCAGCGTCTGAACCCGCTGTCGATGGCAATATCCTCCACCAGCGCCAGACCGTTCCAGTTGCGGCTGACCGCCAGATAGCCGACCGGCCGTTCGTCAACCAGCGTGACGAAAAACGCCCCGTCGCGGCTATCCAGATAAGCGGCGAACTGCTGCGGATCGTTAAAATAGTTTTTTTCGCGCGGCGTCACGTCACGTAAGCCATCACGCACCGGCCTGTCAAAAGCGGCGTCCAGTTCCTGCGTGACGGTAAAACGATATTCAAGCGCCTGTAGCGCGCGCAGCAGCGTCGGCGTTGCGGTCGTCACCCGTAGCGCTCTTTTTTCCTGCATTCCCTCGTCCCCAGCATCGGTTTGTCGTTTAGCGCAATGTGTTAGCGAGCTAATTTTCAAGCGTAGCCGAATGTAACGGCGCTGCATCCGTCCATAAAAAAATCCCGCACGAGGCGGGAGGAATGAAGACGAGCAGTACACTGTTATGTGACGGGGAAATCACGTTATTTCCCCGCTATCCTGCCCGGCGCAGATGACAGCAGCGTGACAGCCGCAAGACAATTGCGCGCAACGGATAAATCAGACGTTAGCCGCAGTAAACGCGGGTAATCACATCGTTCTTATCGCCGAGGAAATTCAGGCGATTCAGATTGAAATCCATCGTCACCGCTGAGTTATAAGGAATCGCGCGCACCGGATGATCGAAACGCAGGCTGTTTACGGCGGATAGCGGTTTGCCGACATAGCTCTGATAACCAGATGCGCCGCAGCGGTCGGCGTCAGGATCGACCGCCGACGCGTCAGCGCCTTTCTGTCCATGCTGACAGGCTGCCAGAGTAAACAGCGCCATCACCAGCGCCGCTTTTCCATACTGTTTCATCGTGACTCTCCTCTTTGGCTTCTCGTTCAGTGACTGGCGGTAAAGCGTAACAGATCGTCCAGCGAATGCGGACCGCTTTATCCGGGTCGGGACTGTGACGCAAAGCGTGAAACAGGCACAAACAGTCTAAATTTCACCCACTCTCTGGCTATAATTTTTAAGATTAATCTCAGGAGGTGCATTATGGAACTGGCTATCTTTATCGGCTTTGCGGTGCTGATGACCTGTGTGGCCGTCCGCGTTCGCTAAGCACCTGACGGGTCAGACTGGCTGGCCCGTTTCTTTATCGGTTTCATCCGCCGTCTCAAGCAGACGCACAAAATCGCCTGCCGGCATCGGCCTGCCCAGGAAATAGCCCTGTCCTTCGTCGCAGGCAATCGCCTGCAGTTCGGCAAACTGCTCCGCGCTCTCAATTCCCTCTGCGGTAATCACCAGCGAAAACGCCTTGCCCAGGCCGATAATGCCGTTAACGATGGAATGCGCCTGCTGCGAATGCGGGAAATCCTTCATGTAGGAGCGATCCATCTTCAGGCCGTCGAACGGAAAGGTTTTCAGGTAGCCGAGCGAGGCGTAGCCGGAGCCGAAATCGTCCACTGTCAGCCGCACGCCCAGCGCTTTCAGGCGCTGCATGACTTTCAGCGTGTTGTCCGGGTTTTCCAGCGTCACATTTTCGGTGATCTCCAGCTCCAGCCGCTCGGCTGGCAGTCCGGTTATGCGCAGCACGCTCGCCACGCGTCCGACCAGGTCGCCGCGGCAAAACTCCACTGGCGAGATGTTGACCGAGACGTAGAACGGGCGCGGCCAGCTCAGGGCGTCGCGACAGGCGCGCTGCAATACCCAGTCGCTGATTGGCAGGATCAGCCCGGTTTCTTCCGCCAGCGGAATAAAGCTGTCGGGCATTACCAGCGCCGGCGGCGACGGCTGCCAGCGCAGCAGCGCTTCCGCGCCATCCATGCGGCCGCTGTGCAGCGAGTAACGCGGCTGATAGAACAGGCGCAGTTCGTCCCGCGCCACCGCCTGGCTGAGCGCGCGCTCCATTTCACGTCGGCGCACCAGCTGCTCGGACATTTCCGGCGAATAGAATACCCAGCGGTCGCGGCCCAGGTTTTTCGACTGATAGAGCGCGATATCAGCCATGCGCAGCAGCTCCTCTGGCTGTAGCGCGTCCTGCGGCGCGCGCGCGATGCCGATCGACGCGCCGATATGCACCACCTGCCCCGCCACGTGGAACGGCTTATGGATTTCACTCATCAGGCAGCGACAGCGCGCCTCGATCGCCTCGACGCTGGTCAGGCCGCTCAGCAGCAAAATAAACTCATCGCCGCCCTGCCGCGACAGTAAATCGTCCCGCTCAAGGCAGACGCGCAGACGCTGCGAGACCTCATTCAGCACGCTGTCGCCCGCCGCGTGGCCGTAAAGGTCGTTAATCGGCTTAAAGTGGTCAAGATCGAGGCTGAACATCACCAGCGGCTGCGCTTCCGTCGGCTGCGCCTGCAGCTTGCCGCTCAGAAACTCATTCATGCGGTGGCGGTTAGGCAGACCGGTCAGCGTGTCATGCTGCGACAGATACTGAATGCGCGCCTGCGCCTCCACCTCATGGGTGATATCGGACACGGTGCCACGGAATCCCTGTAGCTTGCCGTGCAGCTCGATCGGCTTCGCCACCAGGCTGCAGATGCGATCTTCGCCCTGCGCCGAACGGTAGTGACAGCGCAGCGTGCGTCGCTCGCCGCCCGCGCTCTGGCGCAGCATCCACTCCGACACCGACTGGCCGTTGCCAATCAGCAGGCAGTCGATCGGTTTGCCGCTCTGTACCGCGACGTCATAACCGGTCACCGCCGTGAAGCGCGACGAGAGATAGGTCAGCATGCCCTGCGCATCGGTCTCCCAGATCCAGTCGGAAGCCGCTTCCGCCACATCGCGGAAGCGCGCCTCGCTGTGGCTCAGCTCGCTCTTGCTCTGGCGCAGCTGTTCGAAGCGCCAATCAGAAAGACGGGCATTATCCATCGCGTGACGCACCACGCGCCGCGAAATAACGCCCAGCATCAAAATGGTCAATGCCAGCAGCGGCAACGTTACCAACAGCAGATTGTGCCCCGGCCTGCTGCTTTCCCAGCGGACCAGCAGCGGCGCGCCCTGCTCTACCGACAGCATGATGCTCGCCCGCGAAGGCGATCCGCTCTCCGGCGCCGTGTGGAGCTGGCTGACGCCGACGCTGTTGCCCAGCGCCAGCAGTTTGCGCGGCGTATAGCGGTCGACGAATATCATGACCGACGGCGGACCGGGAAGGGTTCCCAGCCCCGGTACTTTGCCGGTGGTGATCGGCGCGGCGGCGACAATGGCGGGCGCGCCTTCAACGCGCGCATTTTTTACCAGCGCGGTCTCATTTTCGAGCATCGCGCGCGCCTCATCCACCACGCTGCGGCTCAGCTTGCCCAGCCACTGTTCGACCGGCATGGTGCTGACTTTGCCGTTGATCACCGCGTAGCGCGTGCGTCCCGCGCCGTCGACGACGAAGACGCCTTCATAGTGGTATTCACTGTAGAGACCCGGCCCGAAGTTCTGCTGATCGAACGCCCACTCCTTATCCACCCGCAGGTGCAGATGGTTCCAGGCTTCCCCCAGAAGGCGTAATCGCGGATATCGGTCAGAACAGACTGCTGTCGATCCTGCCAGGCGTTGCGCAGCAAGAACTTCTCCTGCGCCAGCGCGGCGCTGTTTTGCCGCAGGGCGATAAAAACTATCATCGTCACCATAGTGATAAGGACGACGCCCATTATACAGCCCAGCACCACCAGCGTACGGCGCGTAAATAAGGTGGTGGGCTTTTCAGCCGGGCGAAGGTTAAACGGTAATAAAGGCGATAAATTCATCTACGAAACCCTGGTAAAATGCGTTGTACAACCTCCGCTGTATAAGACGCAGCGACTGGCGAGGCGCGGCGTAGATTCCTGCTTATTTCACGCTTAGAGTCGTTATCGGCCCGATGCCTCGACTGTTTAGAGAAAAAGCGCGCTTCTGTGGGCGTCTCGACAGCGATCGTGGCGGTTGTTACACTCCTCTTCCCTTCCGCTTCCGACACCGCCTATGAAAACCCAACACGACAGAGCTGCGCTGACGCTGTTCTACCTTGGCAGTTTTGTTCTCTACTATCTGATCACGCTGGCGATCACCTGGTTTCCCAACTACGGCGATTTACAGCAGAAGGGATTGCTGGTGCCGGTGCTCTGCCTGTTTGAGTTCGCGGTGCTGTGGCCGCTCTACCGTTTTTATCAGGCGCGCCGCAGCGATATCCCGCTGGGACGGCTGCGGGCCAGGCCGACGCTGTTGTTTCTGGCATTGCTGCTGGCGCTGATGGCGGCGCAGACGCAGTTTTTGCAGCCGGAGCGCTGGCTGGAAGATCAGGCGAACCAGAGCGTTGTTTCGCTCTGGATTCTGCTGTTTTCCGCCGTGCTGCTGGCGCCGGTGTTTGAAGAGATTCTGTTTCGCGGCTTTTTGCTACAGGGGTTTCTGCTGTGGGCGCCGCGCAGCCGCTTCGCCTGCATCGTGCTGACCTCGCTGTTGTTCGCCGTGATGCATACGCAATATGTCCACTGGCAAACCCTTGCGGTGCTGACGCTGTTCTCCCTTCTGCTTTGCTATGCGCGGCTGCGCGCTAACAGTTTGCTGCTGCCGATATTCCTGCATATGCTTAATAATCTGATCGCGCTGCTGCCCTCTCTCTGGTACGTGCTGCAGTCCTGACGGAAAAGGTTTATAACCATTTCGGCTGACTTATAACTTTTACTCATAAGCATAGCGATTATTCTACTATCAGCCCTTCCGGTTGTTCCCTTACACTCGCGAAAAAACGGTAAGGAAACGTCATGAAAAGTTTTGTTCCTGCAGTTCTGACGCTGGCGATGAGCGCCAGCTTCGCCGCCAGCGCGGCCACGCCGCCTGACACCCTGGTTATCGCACAGTCTATCGATGACGCCAGCAGCTTCGATCCGGCCGAAGGCTTTGAGCTGACCTCCGTTCAGGCGTTCACCAACCTCTACCAGCGTCTGCTGCAATCCGATCCGCAAAACCCGAACGAGCTGAAGCCGACGCTGGCAAGCAGCTGGGAAGCGGGCAAAGATAACCGCAGCCTGATCGTCACGCTACGCGACGGCGCGACTTTCGCCTCCGGTAACCCGGTGCGCCCGGAAGATGTGATCTTTTCCCTGTCGCGCGTGGTGAAGCTGAATCTCGACCCTTCTTTCATTCTTACCCAGCTCGGCTGGACCAAAGAGAATGTTGATGGCCAGCTGAAGAAAATCGACGACAAGCATGTGCAGATCAGCTGGCAGGCCAACGTCAGCCCGGCCTACGTGCTGAGCCTGCTGGCGGCGCCGGTGGCCTCGATCGTCGATGCCAAAACCGTGCTGGCGAACCAGCAGAATAATGACCTCGGCAACAAATGGCTGGCGACCCACTCCGCCGGCAGCGGCCCGTTTCAGATCCGCCGCTACGTGCCGCATGAGGTGGTGCTGATGACCGCCAACCCCAGCTCGCCGGGCGACAAGCCGAAGCTGAAAAACATTCTGATCAAAAACGTGCCGGAACCGGCGGCGCGCCGCCTGCTGCTTGAGCAGGGCGACGCCGATATCGCCCGCAATCTGGGCGCCGATCAGATGGCGGCGCTGAAAGGCAAGCCAGGCGTGAAGCCGCTGGCGATCCCGATGGCGTCGCTCTACTACATACAGTTCAATATTGACGCGCAGCCCGCGCTGAAAAATCCGGCACTGTGGGAAGCGGCGCGCTACCTGTTTGACTATCACGGCATCGCCGACGATCTGCTGAAAGGCCAGTTCCAGGTGCATCAGTCCTTCCTGCCGGAGGGCTTCCCCGGCGCGCTCAACGAGACGCCGTATCAGTACGACCCGGAAAAAGCGAAGGCGATCCTGGCGAAAGCGGGCCTGAAGAATGTCAGCTTCAAGCTGGCGGTCAGCAACCAGCCGCCTTATCTGGATATCGCGCAGGCGTTGCAGGCCAGCTTCGCCAAAGGCGGCATTCGCGTGGAGCTGATCCCCGGCCTGAGCACCGAAGTCTCAACCAACGTTAAGGCGCATAAGTATGAAGCGACGCTGAACGCCTGGGGAGCGGACTATTTCGATCCGAACACCAACGCCTCCGCCTTCGCCTACAACCCGGAAGACGGCAGTAAAACGCTCGCCTGGCGCTCCAACTGGCACATTCCTGAACTGAGCAAGCAGACGCTGGCCGCCACGGCGGAAAGCGATCCGGCGAAGCGCATCGCACTCTATCAGGCGATGCAGCGCGAAGTGATGAAAAACTCGCCGTACGTGGTCGGCCTGCAGGCGCGCAACCTGATTGCCGTCCGCGATAACCTGAAAGGCTACGTGCAGGGCATCAACCCCGATATGGTTTACTACAGCCAGGTCAGTAAGTAATGACGTTATCCGCAACGGATGCCGGGCGCGCCCGGCAGTTCTGGCGTCGCGGCGGCCGCGTCGTCACCAGCCTGCTTTCGCTGCTGGTGACGCTGCTTGGCCTGCTGGCGTTCACCTTTATGCTCTCGCACCTCTCGCCGGTCGATCCGGTGTTGCAGATCGCCGGCGACCACGCCAGCGAATCGACTTATCAACAGGTGCGTCACGATTTAGGACTCGACCAGCCGCTGCCGGTGCAGTTCTGGCGCTATCTGGAACACCTGGCGCGCGGCGATCTGGGTATCTCCCATATCACCAGCCAGCCGGTGGCCAGCGATCTGGCGCGCACGTTCCCGGCGACCATCGAACTGGCGAGCTGCGCGATGATTTTCGGCGCGCTGTTCGGCATCGCGCTCGCGCTACTGGCGGCGTGGAAACCGGGCAGCGTGCTGGATAATCTGGCGCGGCTGATCTCGCTGCTGGGCTATTCGGTGCCGGTGTTCTGGCTCGGTCTGCTGGGGCTGCTGCTGTTCTACGCGGTGCTGCACTGGTCCGCCGGACCCGGCCGTCTCGATGATATCTGGGTCTACACGCTGGAGCCGAAAACCGGCTTCGTGCTGATCGACAGCTGGCTTTCCGGCGACCGCGAGATGTTCCGCAACGCCATCGCCCACCTCTGGCTGCCGGTGGTGGTGCTGGGCATGCTGTCGATGGCGGGCATCACGCGCCTGCTGCGCGCCGCCCTGCTCGAAGAGAGCGGTAAAGAGTATGTTGCGCTGGCGCGCGCCAAAGGCGCCAGCCGCGGACGCATCCTGCTCTGTCATATCTTCCCGAATGTGCGCGGCACGCTGATCACCGTGCTGGCGCTCTCCTACGCCACGCTGCTGGAAGGCTCGGTGCTGACGGAGACGGTATTCGCCTGGCCCGGCGTTGGCCGTTATCTCACCACCGCGCTTTTCGCCTCCGATGTGCCCGCAATCCTTGGCTCAACGCTGCTGATTGGCGGCTGTTTCGTGCTGCTTAACGCGCTGGCGGACGCCCTGACCTGGTTAACCGATCCGAGAACCCGATGACCCAACATTTATCCGATGCTGAAACCGTGGCGCCCGTGGGACGCCGCCGCCGTCGGCTGACGACGCTATTCGTCGGCGGCGCGCTGGTGGCGATCCTGGTGATGATGGCGCTGTTCGCGCCGCTGCTGGCGCCTTTCGATCCCAACGCGCAGACCATTTCGGCCCGTCTGCTGCCGCCTTCCGCCCTGCACTGGTTCGGCACCGACGGCTTTGGCCGCGATCTGCTGTCGCGGGTGATCTACGGCGCGCGTCCGACGCTGCTGCTGGTGTCGCTGATCCTGCTGCTGACCATTCCCGTCGGCCTGCTGGTCGGCATTATGGCTGGCTACCTCGGCGGCTGGACCGAGCGCGTATTAATGCGCATAACCGATATTTTCCTTTCATTGCCTAACCTGGTGATCGCGTTGGCGCTGGTTTCGATCCTCGGCCCCGGCCTGCTGAACGGCGCGCTGGCGCTGGCACTGACCAGCTGGCCGCCCTTTGCGCGTCAGGCACGCGCCGAGACGCTGGCGCTGCGCCGCAGCGACTACCTCGCCGCCGCGCGCATGCAGGGCATCACCGGCCTGCGCCTGATGTTCGGTCATATTCTGCCGCTCTGCCTGCCCAGCGCGGTGGTGCGCGCCGCGCTCAGCCTCGGCGGCATCATCCTCTCCGCCGCCGGGCTCGGCTTCCTGGGCATGGGCGTTCAGCCGCCGACCGCGGAATGGGGCTCAATGGTGGCGGAAGGCAGCAAGGTGATTTTCGATCAGTGGTGGGTGGCGGCCGCGCCGGGCGGCGCCATTCTGTTCGCCAGCCTGGCGTTTAACCTGACAGGCGACGGCCTGCGCGACCGACTGGATACTCGTCATGGCAACTGATAATACGCCGCTGGTTATCGCGGATAACCTGAGCATCCACAGCGCGCAATCGGCGCTGGTGCGCCAGGTCAGCTTTACTCTGGGACGCGAGCGCGTGGCGCTGGTAGGCGAATCGGGCTCCGGCAAATCCCTTACCGCCCGTTCGCTGATGGGCCTGCTGGCGCCGGGGCTGCATTTGCAGGCGCGCCAGTTGCAGATCGCAGGCCGCGACGCCCTGACGCTCAGTGAAAAACGCTGGAGCCAGCTGCGCGGCAGCGAGGTAGGCATGGTGATGCAGGACCCGAAATATGCGCTCAACCCGACGCGCACCGTCGGTTGGCAGGTCGAGGAGCCGCTGAAGCTGCACCATCGCCTGAGCCGCGCCGAGCGGCGGGAAAAGGTGGCGGAGATGCTGGCGGCGGTAGGCCTGCCGCAGCCGACCCAGCTGATGACGCGCTATCCGCACCAGCTTTCCGGCGGCATGGGCCAGCGCGTGATGCTGGCGATCGCGCTGATCGCCGATCCGCAATTTTTGATCGCCGACGAGCCGACCTCTGCGCTGGATCACGCGATGCGCGATCAGGTACTGGCGCTGATCCGCCGCCTGGTGGAGGAGCGCAACATGGGACTGCTGTTGATCAGTCACGATCTGCAACAGGTAGCGGAACATTGCGAACGGGTGATGGTGATGTACAAAGGCCAGCTGCTCGACAGCCTGCCCGCCGCCGACCTGCCGCGCGCCACTCACCCTTACACCCGCACGCTGTGGGCCTGCCGTCCCAGCAAGGCGACGCACGGCCAGTCGCTGCCGGTGCTGGATCGCGCCGCACTGGAGGTGCAGCTTGAGCATGATTGATTTACAGAACCTCAGCGTGGCGCATCGTCACGGCTACGACCTGCGCACCGTGGTGCATGATGTATCGCTGTCGGTCGCGCCGGGAGAATGCTTTGGGCTGGTAGGGCCGTCCGGCTGCGGCAAATCTTCCCTGCTGTGGGTCATGGCGGGACTGAATCCGCACTGGCAGGGCAAAATGCGGCTGGCGGGCCACCAGGCGCCGCCGGGAAAAGCCTTTACCGGCGACCTGCGCCGCGAAGTGCAGATGGTGTTTCAGGATCCGTACGCCTCGCTGCATCCGCGTCATCGCCTGCGCCGCACGCTGGCGGAGCCATTGAAGCTGCTGAAGCGCGACAATATCGACGATCGCATTCATGCAGGCTTCCGTCATGTCGGCCTCGATCCGGCGCTGGCGGAACGCTACCCGCATCAGCTTTCCGGCGGCCAGCGTCAGCGCGTGGCGATTGTGCGCGCCCTGCTGCTGGAGCCGAAAGTGCTGTTGCTGGATGAGCCGACCTCGGCGCTGGATATGTCGGTGCAGGCGGAAATTCTCAATCTGCTGAATCAGCTGAAACAGCAGGATGGGCTGACAATGGTGCTGGTGAGCCACGACCCGGATGTGATCGATCATATGTGCGATCGCGCCGTGCAGATGGAGGCAGGCCGCATCGTCGGCAACCGCAGCGCCTGACGCCGCGCCAAAACGGACAAAGGCGGCCTTACGACGGCCGCCTTTTTATCATGCGCTCAGGAGCGGTTTAACGGTCAGGAAATCGCTGAATCTGACGCTTCTTTTTTCTTTTCAGATTCAAAATGCGTTCTGAACTGCTCGTAGATAGAGATCATGTTGCTGGCGTCGCCCTGCAGCGGGCTGAGCTTGCCGGCACGCACCAGTTCAATCACCAGCTGCAGCGCAGCCTGCTTCGGGCTGCTGGAAGGATGCGCAATTTCATTCGACATACAAACGTTCCTGTCATTAAGGGGAAATGGCAGAGTTTAGCCTAAACGCCGACAAAAAACCGCGTCGCGCTGCTGTCCCGATGCGCCGCGCTTACTTCTGATGCGTTTTCAGCCATTCCTGCATTCTGTCGATTTCCGGCTGCTGCGCAGCGATAATTTCTCTGGCCAGCTTCTGCATCTCAGGATCTTTGCCATATTGCAGTTCGGTTTTCGCCATCTCAATCGCCCCCTGATGATGGGCGATCATGCCCTGAGCGAAAGCGACGTCGGCATCCTGCGCCTTAAGGCCGTCCATCATCTTTTCATGCATGGCGGTCATGCCCTGCTGATAGCTCTGCTGGGCGGGCGTCATGGCCTCATGCTGATGCATGTCGTCGGCAGCCCAGGCGCCGGACGCGGTCAGTACGGAAAGCAGAAGTGTTACAGACAACGTTTTCATCATTTATCCTCGTCAGTGGAAATTCGTCCTGAAAGGCTCAAAATAAACCTTTCCCTTAGGGGAAGGTCAATAAGCGCGAGGCATCCTCCGTTAATAAACTCCGCTGGCACGTTTTAGCGGCGCCGGGACGATAAAAGCAAATGATTTATTGGCCAGCTTCACATTTTTAACCGGCGGCGCATGATAAATGTCGCTCCTGACAGACGCGTCTCGTTAATAAAAGCAACTCAGAAAAAAACCTGTTTCCTTTATTTCACCAGAACCAATAATGGGATGACCCGCCATGGCCGCTCGCTGTAAAACGCACTAAAGAAGTAAGGATGCTGTATGACCTTTTCTCTGGTAAACAGGGCATTTCTCCGTCCGTTTTTTTTCGCAACGACATGGCTTGTCGTCGTCGGCGCGCAGGCGTCGCCGTCTCGCTGTCGCAGGAGCAGGACGGCGGCTCGCAGGGCCGCGCCTGTATTTATGTGCATCAGGGGCAGGCGCTGTTTCGCGTCGTAAAAGCGGACGAAGCTTGCCAGCCAGAAATTATTATTGAGAATCAAAGCTAAGCCGTGTGTTTATCGCCCTGTTCGCTTAATCAAACACGTTATTAATCACGCTGGTGACCACCGCGGTGCTGAGCGCAATCAACACCAGATCGCGACCGGCGATGCGCCATTCGTAGCCGGGATAGTGCGGCAGTTCGCGCAGCATCGGCGCCGGCACCGCTTTTTTGGCGATGCCCGGCGGCAGCGGTTTGCCGCGCGCCAGGTTTTTCGCAATGCCGGGCGGCAGCGCCGAATAGCCGGTCAGCCCGTGCGATACCGCCAGCCGGCGTGCATCGCGGTAATCGAGATTGAGATGCAAGCCCTCTTCTTCCTGTTGATACTCCCCGTGCTTGTTTTTGCCATTGCCTTGATGACCATGACCATGGCCGTTGCCGTGACCGTGACCGGGATCGGCATACAGCGGCGCGCTCAGCAGCAGCACGCTCAGCGCCAGCAGCGGTTTTATCGTGGTAGTGCGCATACTTTTCTCCTGACTGTCAGTTTACGCAGCGATTATAGGTAATTTCAGGCAAAAACAGCGTGGGCGGAACGCGTTTTTATCCGAAAGTTAGCGCCACCCTTTGTTTGTGAGGAAATACGTAAACAGGCTTATCGGCTATACTTGTCTTCTGGAGAAAAAGTACCTTCGGTAGGCGCGCGAAAGGAGCTAACCATGTTGATAGGATTTGTGCTTTTAGTCAGCGCCTGTGGCCACGATGCCTGTGATGCCCTGCCGGTTACCGAACATATCTACCCCACGCAGGCGGCCTGCGAACATATGGCCTGGCGCATTAAGCAGCGCCGTCCCAATGCGGTTTTGATCTGTGGCGAAGTTCGTCGGTAAGCTAACGTAAAAATCCCTTTTCTGCCGCTTAGCCGGTTGCTATCCGGCAGTAAACGGGTCAAAATATGAGCTGTTTTCGCATTAACTAACATCGTTGTGAATCCCATGAAAACCCGTAAGCCCCGTCGTCCTAACGGACGGTGGATTTATTACATTCTGCATGACGGTATTCTCTGGCCCTGTCCGGTGCGTTGGGAATGGGAAAGCGGTTACGGCGGCTGGCTGCCGTTCTATTTTTCCCCCACGCTGGAATTTGTGGTTGGCGATCCCGCTAAAGCCTGGCGCGTTCCCGGATCGGGTCATCATCCCGCCCGGCGTCAACGTTGGCCGGAAGCAGCCTGATTCAGGCTGCTGTTTATTGCGTACCGCTGCCGCAACCCGTGCAGCGGTTTCATCCCCGCCCTTTCTTTCTGCTGCAGATAACGCACCTGCTGCGTTTCAGCCTCCCGGTTGTTACCGCTGCCCGTTAATAAATATTTCCCGCTATTCGCCTGCCTTTATTTGACTTAGCTCAGATGTACAACACATTGTTAATACTAATCTTTTAAATAAGAGAACAATTGACTCAGGTAATATTTAATGGCATAAAGCCATAAAATTTAAGCGATTATCTTTTTATCGGCGAATTAAATAACGCCGCGCTTTTCTCTCTTTTTTATTTTTCGCTGCCGCCTTATTGGCTGGCGACGCGCTTGCTGTTTTTAGGGCTGATATTTAATGACGACACAGACAGGGATGTTATTCTCTCATCCGGCGCGCAGCGGCGTCGCCTGTTCCGCGCTGCTGCTGCTGACGCTTATCTTTACCATCACCGGCGCGCTAAGCCAGCCGCTGCATAAGGTGGTTAATCAGCTGCTGATTCTGCTGCCGCTGCTCTTTACGCTGGTTCAGGTGAGGCGTCCGCTGCCGCGCAACGCTCTTGCCTGCGTACCGCTGCTGCTTATCGCACTGCATATTACGCTGTCGCTGTTCGCCTGGTTCGAATATGGCGCCGCCTTCAGCTACGGCTTCGCGCTGAGTATTTTAAACAGCGACTGGCGAGAATCCTGCGCCATGATGACGCTTTACTACCGCTGGGGCGTGGTTTTCCTGCTGTTGACGACCGGACTGTTTCTTGCAGTCAACCTGCTGCCGCGCTCGACGCATCCCCGTTTCCGCAAGCTGCCTTTTCTGCTGCTGCTGACCTTTGTCGCCGCCTACAGTCTGCAGGCCATTGCGCATAATCTGCGCAAAAACGCCACCGAAAGCGTGTTGCAGCGCATCGTGGCCGATATGCCGTTCAGCAATCTCAACGCTTTTCTCCAGGCCGCGCGCGATAAGGCGATTATCGCGCAGGTGTCGCAGCGGGTGCCGCATTACAACCTGACGGTTGCCGATACTTCGGTAAACACCTGGGTACTGGTGATTGGCGAATCGGCGCGCGTCGGCAATATGGGCATCTATGGTTATCCGCGCGACACCACGCCGCAGCTCCAGCAGGAGTCCTCTCGTCTGCTGCTGTTTACCCAGGCGATCGCTGGCGCGCCGGTCACGGCGACGGCGGTGCCGCTGGCGTTGAGCGCCGATCGGGTGGAACGGCACAATATTGACGCCTACTCGGACAATATTATTAATATCGCCAACCAGGCCGGGCTAAAGACCTTCTGGTTCAGCAAACAGGGCATGTACGGCGACTACAGCAACGCCATTACCGGCATCGCCATGAATGCCGCAGAACGTCAGTGGCTGGATGATGACTATGACGGTTCGCTGCTGCCTGCGTTTAAACAGGCGCTGGCGCAGCCGGGAAAAAAGCTGATCGTGCTGCACCTTTACGGCAGCCATGAACCGGCCTGCACGCGCTATCCACAGCAGCAGGCGGCGTTTGCCGACGCCGATGATAAAGATAGCTGTTACGACAACAGCATTCACTACACCGACGCGCTGCTGGGGCAAATCTTTGACCAGCTACGCGACAGCCCCGCCTCCCTGCTCTATTTTTCCGATCACGGCCTGGAACGCCATCCGCATGATCGGGTGGTTTACCGTCACGGCGGCGTACGTCCTTCGCAGGCGGCTTATCAGGTGCCGATGTTCATCTGGTACAGCCCGGCGATCTCCGCAACAAACCTGACCGGCAAGATCAATGTGCCCTGGTCAACGGTGGATAACTATTCCCTGATGCAGCGCTGGCTCGGCGTGCGCGTCGCTGACGCCGACAGCCTGTCGGTGAAGCAATGGATTGCGGAGAAAACCGCAGCGCAGATGCCGGTGCGGGTGATGGACACCACCGGCAAGATCTACCGTTTTAGCGATCTCGCGCCGGAAAAATGGGACGATTAAGGAAAGTCAGCTAACGTGTGGCGGTCGCGGTGAAAAACCCGACCGTATAAAACGCGTCGGGAAAAGTTTCCATACCACAAGGGGAAAAGCCATCAAACAATGGCAAACTGAAGCGCAACGCCACATCACCAGCGGTGCGAACGTAATGTAACACAATCTTAACTATGCATATATTAAGAAAATGCACTGAAACGCCGTTTCATCTTTTATAATCAATCACATCGGACCACAAACCTTCCCCCTATCATCTCACCATGCAAAATATTGATAAGCTAAGCTACTGAAGATTTAACGACGCTGTTTGGGTTATGCGCAGCATGATTAGCAGGTTTGCCTTTGTCGATACAGAGCATGTCTCTGTGACAACCATCAAACACCTTCTCTTTTTAACAGCAAATCGCTCAGCATTATTCAGTTTTCATAACGATGCACCAGGCGTAAGGTAGCCGAATCAAAAACATCCCTGTCAGTAAGGAGCGGTTATGTCATTTTCACCTGAAACCCACGCGATTTCGCGTAACCCAGCCAGCGGTGAAATTCTCTCCGCCCGGCCTTATATCAACGAACAGCAGGTAGATGCGGCGATTGCTGCTAACCACCAGGCGTTTCAGCAGTGGCGCCGGCAACCGGTCGCGGCGCGAGCGGACAAACTGCGCGCGCTGGCTGACGTTATTCGTCGCCGCAGCGAAGAAATGGCGCAAACCATCACCGCAGAGATGGGCAAGCCGATCCTGCAGGCGCGCGGCGAAGTCGAGAAATCGGCCCAGCTGTGCGAATGGTATGCCGACAATGGCCCGGCAATGCTCTCCACCGAGCCTACGCAGGTGGAAAACAACCAGGCGGTGATTGAATACCGCCCGCTCGGTCCGGTACTGGCGGTCATGCCGTGGAACTTTCCACTCTGGCAGGTGCTGCGCGGCGCCGTTCCGATCCTGCTGGCAGGCAACAGCTACCTGCTGAAGCATGCGCCGAGCGTGATGGGCTGCGCGCTGCTGACGGAAGAGTTCTTCCGCGAGGCAGGCTTCCCGGCACAGCTGTTCTGCGTGATCAACGCCACTAACGCTGGCGTCAGCCAGGCGATTAACGACGCGCGCGTCGCGGCGGTAACGGTGACCGGCAGCGTGCGCGCCGGAGCGGCGATCGGCGCTCAGGCGGGCGCGGCGCTGAAAAAATGCGTGCTGGAACTGGGCGGCTCCGATCCCTTTATCGTGCTGAAGGATGCGGATCTGGATGCGGCGGTAAAAGCGGCGGTCGCCGGACGCTATCAGAATACCGGACAGGTCTGCGCCGCAGCGAAGCGTTTTATCATTGAGCGAGACATCGCCGACGCCTTCAGCGAAAAATTCGTGGCGGCGGTGCAGCAGCTGAAGATGGGCGATCCGCGCACCGAAGAGAATAATATCGGCCCGATGGCGCGCTTCGATCTGCGCGACGAACTCCATCAGCAGGTGCTGGCAACGCTGGAGGAAGGCGCGACGCTGCTGGCGGGCGGCGACAAGCTGGCGGGAGAAGGCAACTACTACCTGCCGACCGTGCTGGGCAACGTCACCTCCTCAATGACGGCTTTCCGTCAGGAGCTGTTTGGTCCGGTGGCGGCGATTACCGTGGCGGACGATGCCGAACATGCGCTTCAGCTGGCCAATGACAGCGATTTCGGCCTGATGGCGACGGTTTACACTGCGGATGAGACGCTGGCTGCGGAGATGGCGGCGCGTCTGGAGTGCGGCGGCGTGTTTATCAACGGCTACAGCGCCAGCGACGCCCGCGTCGCCTTCGGCGGCGTGAAGAAAAGCGGCTTCGGACGTGAGCTGTCGCATTTCGGCCTGCATGAATTCTGCAATGTGCAAACCGTCTGGCGCAACCGCCGTTAAACCTGTAAGTTTGCGTCCGGCCTGCGTTCCAGGCGCAAATAAAGCATTAAGAGGGAAGTTTGAAAAAAAGAATCGTTATTCTGCTGCTAATTATCGTAGCAGGCGTGTTCTACTGGCGTTCCACCCTGCGCGTCACGCCGGAAGATCAGGCTTATTACGCGGCAATATTCTGTAACGTCGCCACCCAGCAAACCGATAACTACCTCGGCGGCATGCGCACGATGATCGAAGGTAGCAACAGCGACTATGCGCTGCATCGCAGCCGCTTTAATCAGATCGCCGCCGAGCGGGCCATCACCGCATGGCAAAGTCTGACGGCCACGGATAAAACGCGTCTCGCTTCAGATACGCAGGAATGTCAGCAGGCCATCGTCGAGCGCCTCAAAAAATAAGCGCCAGCAAAAGCTGCGACAGTAAAAAAATAAAGGGCCGTTCGTGAAGCGATCGGCCCTTTTTATTTTTAATGCGTTTTTTCAAACGTGACGCGTGCCGGTATGAACACGAAATTTCGCAAAGAAGGTCAGACAGTAGAGCGCGCAAAGGCCGACCACGACATAAATAATGCGGGAAATAATGGCAGCCTGTCCGCCAAATATCGCCGCAACCAAATCAAACTGAAAAAGACCGACCAGCAGCCAGTTCAGTCCGCCGACAATCAGCAGAATAAGTGCTACATAATCAAGCGCTTTCACAAAACCTCCCGTTGAGGATAATGCTCCCCCTTCGGCAATAAACCGGTTCTTCCTTTTAACCACGTGTCACGCCGGTTTATAACGTTGAGAGAGCAGGTGTATCGCTGAATTAAAGTGTAGCCACTGATCGAAATTTAGCCAATAAGGTGGTGCAACAAAGCGCCGCCACGCAGATAATTAATCAGACTGTAAATAAAAGCGTAACGCGACCCTCTCGCCGCCGATAAATTCTTTTTTCGGTGGCGAAAATAATTAATCGCTTTCCCAGCTTGTCGCTTTCATATCAATAACGAAGCGGTATTTCACTTCGCTTTTCAGCATGCGCGAAAACGCGTCTTCAATTTCTGCGCCGTTAATCAACTCTACATCGGCGGTGATATTGTGCTGACCGCAGAAATCGAGCATCTGCTGCGTTTCAAGAATGCTGCCGATAGACGTGCCGCTGACGCTGAGACGACGGAATACCATCGGGGTGATCGCCGGCGCCGGATGCGGATTTTCCGGGATGCCCACCAGCACCAGATGACCGTTGGCGCGCAGCGTATTCAGATAAGGATTCAGATCGTGCGGCGCCGCCACGCAGTCGAGAATAAAGTCGAGCCGATGCTGCCAGGCCGCCATCTGCTCCGCGTCGCGCGAGATCACCACATGCTGAGCGCCGAGCCGTCGCGCATCCTGCTCTTTGCCGGCGGAGGTAGTGAACAGCGTCACTTCCGCGCCCAGCGCGGCGGCGAATTTCACCGCCATATGACCCAGACCGCCCAGACCGATAACGCCAACCTTATCGCCAGCCTTGACGTTCCAGTGACGCAGCGGCGACCAGGTGGTCACGCCCGCGCACAGCAGCGGCGCCACCGCTTTCAGGTCGAGATTTTCCGGGATGCTGACGACAAAACGGCTGTTGACGATCATCGTCTGCGCATAGCCGCCGCGCGTGGTTTCGCCGCTAACAGCGTCGGTGCCGTTATAGGTCGGCACGAAACCCGCTTCGCAGTATTGCTCCTCCTGCTGCTGGCAGAAATGGCAGTGGCCGCACGAGCCGACCATCACCCCGACGCCAACCAGATCGCCAGGACGGAACGCGCTTACCGCCGCGCCCGCTTCGGCTACGCGGCCGACGATCTCATGGCCGGGCACCATCGGATAGTGGCTGACGCCCCACTCGTTGCGCGCCATATGCAGATCGGAATGGCAAACGCCGCAGTAGAGAATATCGATTTTCACGTCGTCCGCGCGCATCTCGCGCAGCGTCACGCTGCCGGTTGTCAGCGGCCTGTCGGCCGCATGCGCCACTATGGCGTTAATTTTCATGCAAGTCATTCGCTCCGTAAGGTAAACAGATCGGGCGTCGCCCGATTTCAGCGGGCGCCTACTATAGACAGAAGGTTTCCGTTTTGGTAGTAGTCACCTTTTAGGGTCATAGTTACCAAATGGTTACCATATGCCGACAATCGTTGATGGAAAATTATACTTTTACGCCGATTCAGAGCCGCGCCGTCTGATGGAGCTGTTCGCCGTGAAGTGGACCACGATGGTGATCCATGCGCTTTATCACTGGCCGGGCGGCAAATGTCGTACCGGCGAACTGCAACGCAGCCTACAGGGAATATCGAAAAAAATGCTGATCCAGACGCTGCGCGAAGTCGAGCAGCGTGGCCTGGTGCGGCGGCATGTTTACAACATGGTGCCGCCGAAGGTGGAGTATCAGCTGACCGAACTGGGCTGGACATTCGCCGAGCCGATTGAACAGATGTATCAGTGGGGGCTGGAGAACAAAGCGGCACTGGACGCAATGGAGGCGGCGCTGCGGGCCAGCCGCAGCGAGCACGCCGAATAAGCGCGATGATCCATTATCTGATAACGCGTTCCCGGTCCCGCTTCGCGCTGCACCCCCGCCGGATAAACGATATTATTAGCCGAATAATAAATTGACTTTGGGGTTACCTCTGTCGGGGCAGGCGATCCGGCACAACCCCTGTTAATCTTATTTCCTTTCCCCGTCCAGCTGGCCGGGGAGCGATGTCTTATTTGAAGGAGAAACCGGTGGCGGTAAAATTGATTGCTGTTGATATGGACGGAACGTTTCTCGATTCCGCCAAGCGTTATAACAAAGCGCGCTTTTTGCGCCAGTATGCCCAGCTGAAAGAGCGCGACATCCGCTTCGTGGTCGCCAGCGGCAATCAGTATTACCAGCTGGAGAGCTATTTCCCGGAGATTGCCGGTGAAATCGCTTTCGTGGCGGAGAACGGCGCGTGGATCAGCGACCGCAATGAAGAGGTCTTCTGCGGCGAACTGAGCGCGGATAACGTGCGGCGGGTAATGGCGATCCTGGCGCAGGAGCCGGAAATTCATACGGTAGTCTGCGGCAAACGCAGCGCGTATATTTCGCCCGCTATGCCCGATGAAACGGTGGCGCTGCTGTCGAACCACTATCGTCGCCTGGAGAAGCGCGCCGATCTCGACCATATCGACGACACCATTTTCAAATTCTCGTTGAATCTGCCGCACGACGGCGTCGAGCCGCTGATCGCGCGTCTGACGGAGGCGCTTAACGCGGCGGGCAACGTGGTGCGGCCGGTCTCCAGCGGCTTCGGCTTTGTCGACCTGATTATTCCCGGCCTGCATAAGGCGCACGGCATCAGTCTGCTGCAACAGCGCTGGGGCATTGACGACTGCGAAGTGGTGGCGATCGGCGACAGCGGCAACGATATCGAAATGCTGCGTCAGGCCGGCTACAGTTTTGCCATGGCGAACGCCACAGAAGCGGTGTCGGCGGCGGCGCGCTATCGCACCGAAGATCATAATGAGGAAGGCGCGCTGAACGTCATATCCCGCGTGCTGGCGCGCGAATATCCGTTTAACTGAGGCTAACACGACGGCGGCGGAAGCGCCGCCGTCGTGCCAGGTTATCAGATAACGGCCACGCCGCCGGTCACCGCCACGGTGGCACCGGAGATATAGCTGGCCTCGTCGCTGGCGAGCATAACATAGGCGGGCGCCAGTTCGGCCGGTTGACCGACACGCTGCATCGGCACTTCGCTGCCCAGGTTTTTCACCTGCTCCGGCGGCATTGTCGACGGGATCAGCGGCGTCCAGATCGGGCCTGGCGCCACGACGTTGGAACGAATGCCTTTATCGGCCAGCAGCGCCGCCAGGCTGCCGGAAAAGTTTACGATCGCCGCCTTGGTGGCGGAATAAGCGATCAGCTTCGGCTTCGGCTGGTCGGCGTTAACCGACGCGGTGCTGATAATGGCCGCGCCGGATGGCATATGCGGCACCGCCGCCTTGCAGAGATAAAACATGGCGTAGATATTGGTTTTGATGGTGCGATCGAATTCGTCGTCGCTGATCTCGTCCAGCGACTCGCGCGTCATCTGAAACGCCGCGTTATTCACCAGAATATCGATTTGACCGAAGTTGTTTACCGCCTGCTGCACGATATGGCGGCAGTGTTCCGCTTCGGTAATATCGCCTGGCACCAGGATGGCTGTACGCCCCGCCTCTTCGACCAGGCGCGCGGTATCTTTCGCATCTTCATGCTCGTCCTGATAGGAGATCAGCACGTCCGCGCCTTCACGGGCATAGGCGATGGCGACGGCGCGGCCGATGCCGGAGTCACCGCCGGTGATGATCGCTTTCTTACCCGCCAGACGTCCTGAGCCTTTATAGCTGGTTTCGCCATGATCTGGCGCGGGCTGCATATCGAAAATAGAACCCGGAACATCCTGCTGCTGTTCTGGCTGCGGTGGCTGTGGTCGGCTGGTCATAATAAGGTGTTCTCCTTTCTGGTTAACGGCTGCGACAGCCGTAAATCGAACTCAGGGTAATCTTATTATTCGGTCAATATCGCAGCGTAAACGGTATTGACCGAATAACGGAATACCGTTTCAGTATAGTTGACTGACTCATATTGCAAGCGCAGCGGCAGGCGGACGCGACATTATTGATCGGGCGCGGCGCCTGAATCTATTTATCCCGCCACCAGAGTTAGCCGGATATTTTTTGTCAGCGGGAGAGAAAAGCGATTATCGGCAACGATAAATCTTTGTCGCCGACGACAGCTTAAATTCAGGCGTCGCCCTGATAAAGCGGCAGCAAATTAAGTCGGCTGGCGGTGCGCTGAATATCCTCCAGTTCAACGCCCTGCGTCAGCGTTTCCGGCGGACACGCGGTGGTCAGAAACAGCTGACAGTGCCGGTCATACAGCACGTCGATCACATTGATAAAGCGCTGCTGCACCGCTGGCGAAACGCGCGCCAGCGGCGGCACATCCTCAACCAGCCAGCGCTGATGACGTTCGCACAGCGTGAGGTAGTCCATAACCGCCGTCGGCGCTTCGCAGAGCGCGCGAAAAGAGAAGTGCAGCGTATCTCCGGCAGGCGACAGCGTTTCCAGCGTGCGGTAACCCACCGTCAGCGGCAACGGCGCAGCGGCCGCCTCAGGCAGATGCAGCGCCCGACGCAGCGTTGGGGTGCTGTCCAGCAGCAGGCCGCCGGTGCTGAACGGCCCGTGCTGTTCATGGCGCAGCGTGCGGTAATCTTTCTCGCCGGTCAGCGCGATAGTCGTCAGATGTTGTCGCATCAAGGCAATACAGGGCTCGAAGCGCTGATGGTAGAGCGGGTTCGCCAGCAGGTTTTCCGGCGGATGGTTGGAGGTGGCGACCAGCAGCACGCCGTTGCGGAACAGCTGTGCCAGCAGCGGCTTAATCAGCATAGCGTCGCCGATATCATGCAGATGGAACTCGTCGAAGCAGAGCAGCCGACAGCCGCCGATGCTGGCGGCAATCGCCGCGTCAACGCTGCCGCCTGTGGCGATAGTCTGGTGTAGCTGACGGAAGAAATAGTGAAAATGGACGCGCTTTTTCTCCTGCAACGGCGCCCAGTCAAAAAAAGCGTCGACGATAAAGGTTTTGCCGCGCCCTGGCAGTCCCCAGACATAGAGTCCATCGCCCTGCGCCTGACGCGGCGCGCCTGCCAGCGTCCGGCTCATCAGCGCATCCAGGCGGGCGATCAGCTGCCGCTGCTGGTCGTCCAGCGTCAGGCTTTTTTCCGTCGCCTCGCGCTGCATCCTTTGTTGAAAAGTAAAAGCTGTCTGTGGCGCCGCCTTGATCATCTCGCTGCTCTGTCGGTGGTGTCAGTTCGGCCGCTATCATAACCTGCTCCGGCGCGCTGAGCAGCACAGGTTGTGCCGCCGACGGTACGGCTAACATGGACTGGGGCGCGATTATCGACAGGCCGTAAATAAAACACCTCGCCTGAAAACAGTGAGGCAGATCTATTTTCCTTTTCTTGAGGCGCTTTTAAGGTTAACGCAGGCGACGCTATTTATGCGCGCCCTTTAACTGGCTGAAATAATCTATTTCCACGGCCCTGAATATTTTACTATCTTCACTAAACCGGCAATGAATTTAAATCCAACGCACAGTCAGGCCAGGACTTAAATAAAGAAACGATGATATGGCCGATGCCGGAAAAAATATAAAAGGCAGGCGTTGCGCCTGCCCTGCGTTTACTGACCGCTAATCCGGCCCGCCAGCGACATTTTTGCGTCGGGATCGACCTGGAAACAAACCAGAATGGCGTCGCGGCGCGCCTCAATAAGCGGCAGCGCCTGTAACCCGTCACTTATCGCATCGCCCTTGCTGAGCCGCTCGCCGCCGACGATCACGCTGCCTTCCGCCACGTAGAGCCACTGCGCCAGTCCGTCGCGGTAGGGCGCGGCGGCGCTGCTTTTCGCCGTCAGCCGGATATCCCAGGCCCACACCCGTTGCCGAACGGTCAGCGGCGCGCCTGCGTCCTGCGGCCCCGCCAGCAGCGTCCATTGGCCATCAACGGCGCCTTCAGGCCTCGCCATAAACTGCACGCTGCCCTCGACATCCGCCTCTTCAGGACGAATAAAGACTTGTAGCATCTCCGTCTCCACCAGCGGCGCAGACTCCTCGTGCCATACGCCGCATCCGGCGCTAATCAGCATCGCTTTTTTCGCGGAAAGCGGCGTTCTCTCGCCGCGATCGTCCTCATGAAGCATCGAGCCGCGCCAGACATAATGCAGGATTTCGTCATTAACATGCTGATGCATGGCAATGCGGGCGCCGCTCTCCAGCTGCATATGATCGATAATCGCCAGTGGTCCGAACGCGCTGTCGTTGCGCATCGGATCGATCTCGCCGGGACGCATACGCCGAATGGTAAAAGGACCATATTCAAACAACTGTGACGGGCTGGCTCGCATGATATTCATCACTTTCTCCCTCCAGTGTTAAGGCAATGGCGGCAAAAAAAAGACGCCCGCAGGCGTCATCTTTCAGCGTCGACGTTTTATTTCACCAGTTCGGCGGTCATATGCACGCCGTTATTAAAGTTGGCTTCGGTAATTTTGTAACCTGCGCCCTGCTGGGCCGCCTGCGCAGCGATTTTTGCCTCGGCAGCCTCCAGCGTCAGTGCGGTGGCGGTAACGCTGGCCGCGAAGCTGTTAACAGAGAGAGCGGAAAGCGCGATAATTGCAGCAAAAATTTTGACGTTTTTCATAATGGTTCACCTGATGCTTTATGAAGTTAGTGAGGCGTTATGCCTCGATGTGATAGATAGTAGGTGAGCCAGGCACAATTAAAAAGCGGAAGGATTTGCTCTATTCGTTCATAAAAATTGAAAGAAAAACGACCAGCGGTTAAGCCAGAAAACAAACCAGATAAAGCGAGAAGGTTAACTGGACGGCTGACTGACGATAAACGGGTCAGCAAACGGTAAAACCTGTTTTGCATGCAAAAAAGCCCGCCCGCGTGCCTGTTTTGGCGTTACGGTTTCGCTGTTGCGGCATGTCGCCGATGCAAGTTATGAATACGGGTGCGTTTTTTATACTTCACCGCATCACGTGAAATAAAGAGACACGCGCGGTTTTTATACAGCCAGCCATTAGCGGGAAAACGGCCGGCGCCTTACTTTTGCCGACGAAAATTCAATCAGTTGTCGTCTTCCGTGCAGCGCAATTTCTGTATCTGCTGGCGCTGCCTGCGCTTCGCTTCACGCGAAAAAATAATAAGTAAAAATAATAAATCAACAAGCTAAACAGCAAGGATATTCCTAAGTTCAGCGTTAAGTATGCACATTACTTGCGCATAATAAGGCCTTCCCTATACTTTCAGTAGAAGATTCCCTTGCGCAATCATTTAGAAAAATAAATATAACAAGCGCAACCGTGCTCCGACATTAACCTTTTAACGTTGATCAGGCGCTCCTGCCATCACTCTGGCTATCACAGCTGATACGACATCAACCGCCAGCGTTCTTTCTCTGCGTGGAAGACCAGCATGACATAAAGCGACACCTGAGGCCGCTTTCCACGCTTTTTTGTTCCGATTTACCGAATGCGGCTGTCAGCGGTGCGTTTACTGGCAAGGCCGCAGGAGAGACTGTTAATGACACCTTTTTCATCATTCTGGCAGGCCGGCTATGAGGGTGCGGATCATATCAATCAGCACGGCATACGCCTGTCAATGAATGAAACCAATGGGCATCTGCTTCGCATAAAGGAAGATTACGCCGCGTTAAAAGCGTTCGGTATTACAACGGTGCGGGAAAGCGTGGGATGGCGTTTGACCGAACGCGACGGCCGCTATGATTTTTCCTCGCTTGACGCCCGCCTTGAGGCGGCGCAGGAATATGATATCCAAATCTGCTGGACGCTTTGCCACTACGGCTGGCCCGAAGATTTACATCTCTTTTCCAGCGATTTTATTCCCCGCTTCGCCGCCTTTTGCGCCGCCGCCGCCGACTATATCGCGCCGCGCTCTACCCGGACGCCGATCTACTCGCCAAACAATGAAATCTCTTTCCTCAGCTGGGGCCTCTCCGTCGGGCTGTTTACCTGTTCAAATCTGCCTGAACAGGATCCTGCCGACGCCTGCAAACGTCAGCTGATTCGCGCGACGCTGGCTGGCTGCGACGCTATCTGGGAGGTCGACAGCAAGGCGCGCATTATGCACTGCGATCCTCTTATTCATATCGTCGCAACGGAAGCGTCGCCGGAAGCCAGAGATGCGGCGCAGTCCCTCAGCAATGCGCAATTTCAGGCATGGGACATGCTGCGCGGCACGCTGGCGCCGGAGTTGGGCGGCGCGCCGCGCTATCTCGATTTGATCGGCGCCAACTACTACCACGACAACCAGTGGGAAATGCCTTCGATGGCGCGGCTGCACTGGCACCTGGGCGATCGTCGCCGCAAGCCGCTGCACACCATGCTGGAAGAGCTGCAACAACGTTATCAGCGCCCAATGGTGATTTCTGAAACCAGCCACGTCGGCAGCGGACGCGGCGCCTGGATCGCGGACGTCACCGCGCAGGTGGCGCAGGCGCTGCTGGCGGGCGTCGAGCTTTATGGCGTCTGCCTTTATCCCATTATCGACCGGCCCGGATGGAATGATCTAACGGCCTGGCCCCACAGCGGACTCTGGGATCTCGACCGCAACGGCTCCGACCCTTTTCTCCGTTTAATCAACCAGCCCTACGCCAAGGCGCTTAGCCAGGCGCAACGAACATTACGACATTTTCAGTCGTTTACTCCTCCGGCAGCGGAGAATAAGGAGAATGGTATGCAGCAAAAAACTCTGATTGTTTTTAGCCACCTGCGCTGGGGCTTTGTATTTCAGCGTCCGCAGCACCTGCTGTCACGCCTGGCGCAGCACTACCGCGTGCTGTTTATCGAAGAGCCGATTTATGACGCGCAGGCCGCTTCGCTTCATTACTCCACGCCCGCGCCCAATATCACCGTGATTCAGCCCCATACGCCGATTGCGGCGCCTGGCTTCCATGACGACCAGATCGCCACGCTGCAGCTGCTGCTGACGGAGCTGGTGGACGAGCAGGAACAGCCTGTCGTCTGGTTCTATACCCCAATGGCGCTGCCGCTGCTGACGCCTTTTACGCCGTCGCTGGTGATCTACGACTGTATGGATGAGCTCTCCGCCTTTAATCAGGCGCCGCGCCAGCTACAGCAGCGTGAATCGGCGCTGATGACGCGCGCCGATCTGGTGTTTACCGGCGGCTCCAGCCTGTATGAGGCGAAAAAGAATAAGCATCATGCAATCTACTGTTTCCCCAGCAGCGTCGACGCCGTGCACTTTGAGCAGGCGCTGGATCGCAGCAACGGCCATCCGCTACAGCAGGCGCTGCCGCCGATGCGCCTCGGCTACTACGGCGTGATCGACGAACGTCTCGATATCGATCTGGTGGCGGCGCTGGCTGATACCCACCCGGAATGGCAGATCGTGATGGTCGGCCCGGTGGTGAAAATCGATCCGGCGACGCTGCCGCAGCGCCCGAATATTCACTGGCTGGGCCAGCAACCTTATGAAGCGCTGCCGCAGTTCCTCGCCGGCTGGGACGTTTGCCTGATGCCGTTCGCCCTGAACGCCTCAACGCAGTTTATCAGCCCCACCAAAGTGCTGGAGTATATGGCGGCGCAGCTGCCGATCGTCAGTACGGCGATTGCCGACATTGTCCGTCACTATCCCGACCTGGTGGCGATCGCCTACAGCCCGGAAGAATTTGTTCGCGCCTGCGAACGCGCGCTGGCCATGAGCGCCGAAGAACGCGAGATGAAGGCGCAGCAGATGCAGGCGGTCGTCGCCGCCACCTCGTGGGATACGACCACCGAGCAGATGCATAAGCTGATGAGCCAGGGCGCAGCCGCCGCGCGCGCGCCGGTGGTTCAGACGCCGCCGGTTATCGCCGACGAGGTACAGCAGATTACGCGACGGCTGAAGCCCACCGCCGATCAACTGTCCTCCCTGCCCTGCCTGATTATCGGCGCCGGGCCGACCGGCCTGAGCGCCGGTTATCACTACGGCAAAGGGGCGTTGGTGCTGGAGAAAAACGCCTCGCCGGGCGGTTGGTGCCGCTCGCTGAACGACAAAGGTTTCACCTTCGACTACGCCGGCCACATTATGTTTTCGCAGGACCCCTACGTACTGAAGCTGTATGAGATGCTGCTGGGCGATAACCTGCACTGGCAGATGCGCGAAGCGTGGGTCTATAACGATGGCGGCACTTACACCCGCTATCCGTTCCAGGGCTCGCTCCACGGGCTGCCGCCGGAAGTGATTAAAGAGTGTATTCTCGGCGCGATCGAGGCGCGCTACGGCGTGGCGGGCGACGCGGCTGAGACGGCGTCAACGGCGGCGCTGGCGCAGCACCGCGACTGCTGCGCCGACGGCGTAGTGCCGGATGGCGAATGCGTGATGCAGGAAAAGGGTCTGACGGAAAATTTCGAGCAGTTTATCTATAAAACCTGGGGCCGGGGCATCGCTAAACATTTTGCCGTGCCCTACAACAAAAAGCTCTGGACGCTGCCGCTGAGCGAAATGGAAACCTCCTGGCTCGGCGGTCGCGTGCCGCTGCCCGACCTGGCGCAGATCGTCGAAGGCGCGTTGGCGCCGCTGGAAAAACCGATGGGGCCGAATGCCCGCTTTGGCTATCCGCTAAAAGGCGGCTTCCAGGCGCTGATGCACGGCTTCCTGCCGCACCTGACCTGTGAGCTGGAAACCAACAGCACGCTGGCGGCGCTGCATCCTGAGCAGCATATCGCGGTGCTAACAGACGGTCGCCGCTACCGCTACGATCAGCTGATCAGCACCATGCCGTTGCCGCAGTTGATTAAGCTGATCGGCGATGAGGCGCCGCAGGAAATTCACGATGCGGCAGCGAAGCTGCGTCACGTGTCGATTCGCTGCGTCAATATCGGCGTAGGCCGCGCCGACCTGACGGAAAAACACTGGATCTACTATCCGGGCGAGACGCTGTTTCATCGCATCTTCGTACAGGGCAACGCCAGCCCCTTCTGCAACCCGCCCGGCGGCTGCGGCCTGACTTGCGAAATCAGCTATTCGCCGCATAAGCCGCTGCCGGTAGACGGCGACGCGCTGATCCAGCGCTGCATTCAGGAGTGCATCGCGGTAGGCATGATTAACGCCGACGACCCGATTATTACCGCCAACCAGGTCGATATTCCTTACGCCTACGTGGTCTACGACCATGCGCGCCAGGCGAATATCGCGCTCATCCGCGACTGGCTGCTGCAACAGGATATCCTGCTGTCGGGACGCTACAGCGAATGGGAATATTACAATTCCGACCACGCATTCCTGGCGGGCAAGCGCGCGGCTGAGTTTGTCAAAGCGCGCGAAACCACGCTGGATAAACAGGAAACCGGCTACTGATCCCACCGGCGTCGGGTTCTGGCCCGACGCCCTTTATTCTCTTCCTATACGCGATCCATCTGGCTGATCGGCTCGCCCGTCTGGTCTACACTGTCTGACACCGGTTGACGCGTCTTTGCGCTCATAATCATAACCATACCGGCAGACACAATACTGGGTGAAGCATGAAAATACGGTTTCTTTCCAGCAACGATTTAAAGCTGGACGAGGTGCGCAAAATTCTTGGGCCGATAGGCGTTGAGGTCATGCCCGTTGCGTGCCGCATTGAAGAGATACAGACAGAAGATGAAGTCGAGCTGGTGCGCGACAAGCTGACCAAAGCATTCGCTCTGATCGGGCGGCCGCTGTTTGTGGAACATACCGGCCTCTATCTCGACGGGCTGAACGGCCTGCCCGCCGGACTGACGCGCATTTTCTGGAACCGGCTTAACGCCGAACGCTTTACCGCGCTGGTGCAGGCGCTGGACAGCCAGCAGGCTACCGCCAAAACCGTGCTGGGCTACTGCGACGGCCGCAAAATGTATCAGTTTTCCGGCGAGGTGCGCGGCAAAATCGTTGCGCCAGCCGGCCCGCGTGAATTTATCTGGGACTGCATTTTTATGCCGGAAGGCCATACGCAAACCTTCGCCGAGATGGGCGAACTCAAGCACGAGATCTCTATGCGCCGTCTGGCGCTGGATCGTTTTGCCGCCTTCCTGAAAACCACAAGGAGCGTGCCATGAAACCCGAACTGAAACGCGCCTATGACGCCGGGAAACTGATCCTGTTCGCCGGGGCGGGCGTTTCGCGCAATCTGGGCCTGCCGGAGTGGCATGAGCTGATTGCGCATCTGGCCAACGAGCTGGGCTACGATCCGCAAATCTTCAACGCCTACGGCACTCACCTGTCGCTGGCGGAGTACTACAAACAGAAAAAAGGCTCGCTGGGGCCGCTGCGCAGCTGGATGGATCGCGAATGGCACCGGCCCGATATCGACGTGCGCTCCTCAGAGATCCACACCATGATCACCCAGGGACGCTTCTCGCGCATTTATACCACCAACTATGACCGCTGGCTGGAGATGGCGCACGACGCGCACAAGGTGCCCTACTATAAGGTGGCCAACGCCGCCGATCTGGTGTCGCTCAACGAAAGCCGCCGCCATATCATCAAGCTGCACGGCGATTTCGATGACGACACCTCGATCGTGCTGGATGAAAGCAGCTACTTTGAGCGGCTCTATTTAGACTCGCCGCTGGATATTAAGCTGAGGCACGACGTGATGGGCAATTCAGTGCTGTTTGTCGGCTACAGCATCAGCGATTTCAATATTCGCCTGCTGTTTTACCGTCTGACCAAAATGTGGGGCCGCACCGGTCTCGCCTCCGCCCGCCCCACCTCGTATCTGTTCACTAACCGCAACAATCCGGTAGCGAAGGAAGTGCTGGGCCAGTGGGGCATCGAGATGATCGTTTCCGAGGAGGATGATCCGCGTAAGGCGCTGGGCGATTTCCTGTCAGAGCTGATCGCCTGAGGCTGACGCTTCAGGCGAGATACGCGTTTAGCCGATCGGAGGCGCCGGTTGCCAGCAGCCCTGACGCGCCGCCGTTATGCTTTCTTTTGCAGCGCCGCCAGCAGCGACTCATCCGCGCCGACGCGTACCAGCGCCGGGATTTCGCTGAGCGGCGCCTCCATTTGCAGCCATTGACCGCCGTGATAACGTTCGCCATCGCGCGCGATCCAGCTTTCCTCCGCCGGCAGCCAGACGCGGCGAGTGCGTTCTCCGGCATGCAGCACCGGCGCTACCAGCAGATCGCGTCCCAGCAAATACTGATCCTCGACCTGCCAGCTTTCCGCCTGCTGCGGATAGTGATAGAACAGCGGACGCATCACCGGATCGCCCTGTTCATGGGCCTGTCGCATCAGGCTGTCAATGTAGGGACGCAGGCGCTCGCGCAGCAGCAGACAGGCCTTCATTAGCTGGTAATTCTCTTCGCCGTAGCTCCAGACTTCGTTTGGCGAGCCGCTGTTGCACTGCGCGATGCCGTTGCGCCAGGCTTCCGGCGGCGCGATCTGCGGCTCGCGGTAGCCGTGCAGACGCATTACCGGACAGAATACCGCCCATTGAAACCAGCGGATCAACAATTCGTGAAAGGCGGGATCTTCGACGTTGCCGCCCTGAAAGCCGCCGATATCGGTGGTCCACCAGGGAATGCCCGCCATCGCCATATTCAACCCGGCGGAGAACTGGTTGCGCAACGCATGAAACGAGGAGTGCACGTCGCCCGACCACGCCAGCACGCCGTAGCGCTGGCTGCCTGCCCAGGCGCAGCGCACCAGGTTGACGATCTCCGTTTCCCCCTGCTGCTGTAACCCTTCATAAAAACCCTGAGCAAACTTCTGCGGGTAGATATTGCCCACCTCCAGCACCGGCCCCAGATGGTAGCGATAGTTATCGAAATCGTAGGCGCGATACTCCGGCTCCGCCTCATCCAGCCAGAAAGTGCGAATGCCAGAATCGTAATAGTTGCGCTTCACCTCCTGCCAGACAAACTCGCGCGCGGCGGGATGAGTGGCGTCGAAAAAGGTGGTGTTGCCCAGGAAATCGAGGTTGACCGACACGCCGCGATCGCTGTTAACCAGCAGCCCCTGCGATTTCATGCGCGCGTAGTTGGCACTGCGGCTGTCGACCGTCGGCCAGACCGACACCATGGTTTCGATGCCCATCGCCTTCAGCTCCGCCACCATCGCTTTGGGATCGGGCCAGTCGAGCGGGTCGAAACACCAGTCGCCCTGATTCGGCCAGTGGAAAAAGTCGATAACGATCACCGAGAGCGGCAGCTGACGTCGCCGGTATTCGCGCGCCACCTCCAGCACCTCCTGCTGAGTGCGATAGCGCAGCTTGCACTGCCAGAAGCCGGTGGCGAAGCTGGGCATCGGCGGCGCGGTGCCGACGGCGCGGCCATACTGCCGCAGGATCTGCGCCGGTTCATCGCCTGCGGTGATCCAGTAATCCATCTGGTCAGTGACCTGCGCCTGCCAGCGGGTGACGTTTTTCCCGAAGGTGGCTTCGCCGATCGCCGGGTTATGCCACAGCAGGCCATAACCCAGGCTGGAGAGCATAAAGGGCACGCTGGCCTGCGAGTTGCGCTGCGCCAGCTCCAGCGTGCAGCCTTTGAGATCCAGCCCTTCCTGCTGATACTGCCCCATGCCGTAAATTTTTTCGTCGCGCCGCGCCTCGAAGCGCACGGTCAGCTGATACTTCCCACCGGGGATCGGACGAAACTCGCGGCCATCCAGCTTGAGGGCGCTGATATATTTATCCTGGCTTTTCTCCGTCGCGCCGATGCCGACCGTGGTGCGCTGGCGCCAGAACTCTTCCAGCAGCAGCTCGCCGCGCTGATTACGGAAGGCGAGCTGACCGCGCTGATTAAGCGTGGCGGTAATATTGCCGTTGCGCAGGCTCAGGGACTCGCCATCCTGTGTGATCTCCGCCGCCTGCGGACCGGGCGGCAGCAGCGCCCAGTCGGTGTCCGCTATCTGCGGCTGGCAACTGGCGCGCACGCGCAGGCTGTTTTCTCCCCAGGGTTCGACAATCAGCGTTTGTCGATCGAAGCGCCAGATAATGCGCTGCTGTTCCGCCCGTAATTCACTCATGACAACTCCTGTGGCTTAAGGGCGCCCGCGCCGCTGACGTTCTGCGTCGCCGCCGCCGTTTTATGCTGATTAATTTCACGCATGGCGTCGTCGTTCAGCCGATACCAGCGCATGGTGAGCGCGCTCAACAGAGAGAGCACGCCAGGGATCAGGGAAAAGAGCGCGATAATCGCCAGCATCGCACTGCCGTTTTGCTGCGGCGCCTGAGCGACATATCCGCTGAGGCCGAGCGTCCAGCCGACAATCGCGCCGCTGACCGCCATGCCCATCTTCAGCACCGCCAGCAGAGTAGAGAATATGGTGCCGTCCATGCGCTTGCCCTGACGATATTCACCGTAGTCCACCACGTCCGACATCATCACCCACATCAGCGTGGTGGTGACCTGGTAAAAGCTGGAGACGACAAAGGTCATTGCCACCAGCAGCGGCAGCGACGCAGGCATAAACAGAATGCTGATGCTGAGCAGGCCGCACATTACCGCGCTGAGGGTAAATGCCTGCAACTTGCTGCGGCGACGCGTCATCCACTTCGCCATCCAACTGCCGACGCTTTTGCCGACAATATGCGCCGCCAGCAGCCACATAAACAGGCTGGCGTCGCCGAGATAGTAGGTGACGTAATACATCATCGCGCCGAGCCGTACTACGCCGAAGGCGATATTGCAGAACACCAGCAGCGCGACCACGCGCCACTGATCGTTACGCAGCAGATCGCGCAGGTCGGCGAGGAAATTCTCATGGCTGCCGTGCGTGCTGACGCGCTCGCGGGTGTTGAAGAAGCAGAGCAGGAACATCAGCGCCGCCAGGCTCGCCATAATCGCCATCGCGCCGAAGTAGCCGTCCAGCTTGTTGCCGCCGCCGATCCACTGCGCCAGCGGCATCATCAGAAAGGTGGACATCGCGCCACCGAGGGTCGCCAGGAAAAAGCGGTACGACTGCAACGAAATACGCTGGGTATCGTCAGAGGTGATAATGGCGCCCATCGAGCAGTAAGGAATATTGATGGCGGTATAGAGCAGCATCATCAAACAGTAGGTGACGCTGGCGTAGATCATCTTGCCGCTTAGCGACAGCGATTCCGGCACGGCGTAAATCAGCAGGCAGCTGACGCCGAACGGCACCGCCAGCCAGAGCAGCCAGGGCCGAAAGCGCCCCCAGCGCGTGCGGGTGCGGTCGGCAATCAGCCCCATCGCCGGATCGACGATCGCATCGGCGACGCGCGCCAGCAGAAACAGCGTGCCGACGAAGACGGCGGGCAGGCCGACAACGTCGGTATAGTAGAAGGTGAGAAAGATAATGACGTTTTCCAGCCCGATATGGCTCGCCATATCGCCGAGGCCATAACTGATTTTTTCTTTAACCGATAAGGTTGCACGCATGGTTGTCCGCCTTGTTCGCCTGAGAGGAACACCTTCCGTGGCCTGAAGAGCAGTTATAGGAAGCCAGGCGGGCGACAACAATTACGGGATCTGATTAAACCCTTATGTTTTTTACTTTATGTGATACGGGTAACAGGCTGGTTGTCGATTGCAGTTAGCGCGTGAAATAAATAGCGTTCCTGGTTAATTTTTAACACTTTCTGGCTTTTCTTGTGCGCCAGAGCCGCCAGATGCACAGTTTACAATGCAGTATTTGCCCGGCGGCAGCGGATCTTTATCAGGAGCATCAAAGCATCCGTTTTATGGCGACAGTGTTGATCTCCTGACCAGGCCATAAACACGTCGACGCTATAAATCGTCAAGGGAGAGTAATCCGCATCGTTGATAACAAACTTTCCATGCAGCGGCGCAGGCGCGCCGACGCCGTCTTAACTCTCTATTTCAACTCCAGCCGACGCGCCAGGCGATGCAGGTTGCCCGCATCCATCTCCAGACGGCGCGCGCAGGCAGCCCAGTTATTGTTGCTGGCCTGCAGAGCGCGCAAAATATACTGGCGCTGAAAGTCGCGCGTGGCGTCCTGCAAATTTTGCTGCGGCAGCGCCTCGGCGAACGACGGCGCCTCCGCGACCTCCGTGCCGTTATCTAGTGAAAAGTGATGCGGCATCAGCAGAATATCGCCGTTGCGCGCATCCGCCTGCGCCACGATGGTGGCACGGTAAATCGCATGCTCCAGCTCGCGGATATTCCCCGGCCAGCCGTAGCTGCTGAGCATGGCGCGCGCCGCCGCGCTCAGCGCGATATGCTGCAAACCAAACTTCACCCGGCATTTTTCGCAGAAATAGCCCGCCAGCAGAATAATATCTTCGCCGCGTTCGCGCAGCGCCGGCACCTGTAGCGGAAAAACGCTGAGGCGATGGTAGAGATCGGCGCGAAAGCTGCCGTCCGCCACCGCCTGACGCAGATCGCGGTTGGTGGCCGCCAGGATACGCACGTCCACTTTCAGATGCCGATCCTCCCCTACCCGCTGCAGGTCGCCATACTGCAATACGCGCAGCAGCTTCGCCTGTAGCGTCAGCGGCAGCTCGCCGATTTCGTCGAGAAACAGCGTGCCGTTATCGGCCATTTCGAATTTGCCTGTGCGATCGTGCACCGCGCCGGTAAAGGCCCCTTTTACGTGGCCGAACAGCTCGCTCTCCGCCACCGTCTCCGGCAGCGCCGCGCAGTTGAGGTAAATCAGCGGGCTGGCGGCGCGCGCCGACTGGCGATGCAGCGCCTGCGCCACCAGCTCTTTGCCCACGCCGGTTTCACCGGTGATCAGCACATTAAGATCGGTCGGCGCCACTACCGCGATCTCTTTCTTCAGCTGCTGCATCGGCGCGGAATCGCCGATCATTTCGCTCTCTTCCGTTTCGCTGCGGCGCGGGCCGCCCAGCGTCAGGGCGTTGCCCGGCTGCTCCAGCTGCTCCAGCAGCAGCGCGTTGTTCAGCGCGCTGCCGACCAGCGTCGCCACCACGCGCAGTTCCTCATCGCTGTAGGCGTCGAACTGGCTGGCGTTCATGCCGTCAAACGTCAGCGCGCCGATCAGATTCTGCCCGGAAAACAGCGGCAGCCCGACGCAGGCGTGAACGTGCAGCTCCTGCTGGTCGGGAATCAGCCCGTCGTAAGGGTCGGGCAGGCTGCTGTCGGCGGGAAAGCGCACCACGTCACCGGCGCGCGCAATCGCCTCCAGCCGCGGATGCGCCTCGATTTTAAAACGGCGTCCCATAACATCCGGCGCCAGCCCCGCCGTCGCCAGCGGACGAAAATGCTGCGCCTCATAGCGCAGCAGCGCAGTGGCGTCGCACTGCAACAGATGATGAATACTGCCGATCATCCGGTTAAAGCGATCGGGACGTGAAAGGCCGTTCTGAATCTCAACTGCCAGCGCGGCCAGCTTCTCTACGGATATCGTCATGCTGTCGTTTCCACAATACATTGTCAAAATAACAATAGACCGGGAATGTCATTTTAACAACCCAGGAAAATAAAAGTCTTATAAAACAATAAAATAAAAGTTGGCACGCCGAATGCAATAACAGGATAACTTTATGAACCTGTTGAGGAACCAAGATGAGCATTCACGTTAAGAACAATATTACCTGGGTAGGCCAACGCGACTGGGAAGTACGTGATTTTCATGGTACCGAATATAAAACGTTAAAAGGCAGCAGCTACAACAGCTATCTGATCCGTGAAGAGAAGAATGTCCTGATCGATACCGTTGACCATAAATTCAGCCGTGATTTTGTAACGAACCTGATGCAGGAGATCGATCTCGACAAGATCGATTACATCATCATTAACCATGCGGAAGAGGACCATGCCGGCGCGCTGACCGAGCTGATGTCGCGTATTCCCCATACGCCGATCTACTGCACCGAAAACGCTATCGATTCGATTAACGGTCACCACCACCACCCGGAGTGGAACTTTAACGTGGTGAAAACCGGCGATACGCTCGATATCGGCAACGGCAAAAAACTGATCTTCGTGGAAACGCCGATGCTGCACTGGCCGGACAGCATGATGACCTATATGACCGAAGATGCGGTGCTGTTCAGCAACGACGCCTTCGGCCAGCACTACTGCGACGAACATCTGTTTAATGACGAAGTGGATCAGACCGAGCTGTTTGAACAGTGTCAGCGCTACTACGCCAATATCCTGACGCCGTTCAGCCGTCTGGTGACGCCGAAAATCAATGAAATCCTCGGCTTCAACCTGCCGGTCAGCATGATCGCGACGTCGCACGGCGTGGTATGGCGCGACAACCCGACGCAGATCGTCGAGCTGTACCTGAAATGGGCGGCGGACTATCAGGAAGATCGCATCACCATTCTGTACGACACCATGTCCAACAACACCCGCATGATGGCCGACGCCATCGCGCAGGGCATTAACGAAGTCGACCCGCGCGTGGCGGTGAAAATCTACAACGTGGCGCGTAGCGACAAAAACGAAGTTCTGACTAACGTTTTCCGCTCCAAAGGCGTGCTGGTGGGCACCTCCACGATGAACAACGTGATGATGCCGAAAATCGCCGGCCTGGTAGAAGAGATGACCGGCCTGCGCTTCCGCAACAAACGCGCCAGTGCCTTCGGCTCGCACGGCTGGAGCGGCGGCGCGGTCGATCGCCTCTCCACCCGTCTGCAGGACGCAGGCTTCGAGATGTCGCTCAGCCTGAAAACCAAATGGCGTCCGGACGGCAACGCGCTGGAAGCGTGCCGCGAGCATGGCCGCAGCATCGCCCGCCAGTGGGCGCTGTCGCCGCTGCCGGCGAAAGCCGCGCAGCCGGAAGCGGCCGTTGCGCCTGCCGCCGCGATCGATGTGCCGGTTAACGCCGCGCCGAAAAGCTGCGCCAGCGCCGCGACGGGCGATGCCGATCAGAAGATGATCTGCAGCGTCTGCCTGTGGGTCTATGACCCGGCCACGGGCGAAGATTCTCAGGATGTCGCGCCGGGCACCGCCTGGGCAGACGTGCCGGAAGATTTTCTCTGCCCCGAATGCGGCATGGGCAAAGACGTTTTCGACCCGTATGAGGGCTAATGCTATGTCATCCGATATCGTCATTATCGGCTCCGGCTTCGCCGCCCGACAGCTGATTAAGAATCTGCGTCAGCAGAATAAAGAGGCGCCCATCCGGCTGATCGCCGCCGACAGCTGCGATGAGTACCACAAGCCGGAGCTGAGCCACGTCTTCTCTCTGGGCCAGCGGGCCGATGATTTGACCCGCATGACCGCCGCCGAGTACGCAGAGAAAAACAACGTGACGCTGCATCCGCATACGCGGGTCTCGCGCATCGACGCCGCCGCGCACCGTATTGAGACCACGGCGGGCGACTTTACCTTCGGCAAACTGGTGCTGGCCACCGGCGCGGAAGCGCTGGTGCCGCCGGTCAGCGGCAGCGAGCTGATGTACACCCTTAACAGCCAGCAGGAGTATCGCCGCTGCGAGGAGAATCTGCGGGACGCGAAACGCGTGCTGCTGATCGGCGGCGGGCTGATCGGCACCGAGCTGGCGATGGATCTCAACCGCGCCGGCAAACAGGTAACGCTGGTGGATCGCAGCGGCAGCCTGCTCTCGGCGCTGATGCCGCCGGAGATTAGCGGGCGCTTACAGCATCGTCTGACGCTGGCGGGCGTGGAGATGCGCTTTAACTGCGAGCTCTCCTCGCTGGCGCGCCATCACGACACGCTGATCGCCACGCTGAATAACGGTCAGCAGATCGCCTGCGACGCAGCGGTCTGCGCCATCGGCCTGCGCCCGAATATCGCGCTGGCGCAGCAGGCGGGGCTGGAGACGCGGCGCGGCATCGTGGTGGACGATCGCCTGACCACCTCGCGCCCCGATATTTTCGCCCTCGGCGACTGCGCCGAGATTCAGGGCAAGCTGATGCCTTACCTGCAGCCGGCGCAGCTGGCGGCGATGACGCTGGCGAAAAACCTCACTGGCAACAGCGCCAGCCTGAGCCTGCCGGCGATGCTGGTCAGGATCAAAACGCCTGACCTGCCGCTGCACCTGGCCGGCAACGCCGGGGATGCGGATCTGAACTGGGAAATGCAGTTCAGCAAAGCGGGCATCGTGGCGAAAGGGCTGGACGCCGCCAGACAGCTGAAAGCGTTCGTGGTCAGTGAAGATCATATGAAGCAGGCGCTTCCCTTGCTGAAACAGCTCACCCGTTAATCACGGAGTAAAATATGACTGACCTGATGTGTTATCAAACGCTGCCGTTGTGGAACAGCGCCACGCTGCCGCCGGTATGGCGCGAACCTTACCGCACCGAGCCAGGCTGCTGGGCGCAGCTGAAAGTGTATAAAGGCACGCTGGATATCGCCCTGCTCACCGAGCGCGGCGAGACGGTCGAGACGCTGAGCCTGAACGCCGCCTCGCAGCCGCCGCGCCTGGCGCCGCAGCAGTGGCACCGCGTTACCGCCGTCAGCCCGGACGTGGAGTGCCAACTGGCGTTCTACTGCAAGCCGGAGGATTACTACCACAAGCGCTATCAGCTGACCCCGCCCCATTCGGAAGTGTTGGAAGCGGCGGGCCGCATCGCGCCGGGCCGGGCGCTGGATCTCGGCTGCGGCAACGGCCGTAACGTGCTTTACTTGCAGCAGCGCGGCTTCGATGTGGAGGGCTGGGATAAAAACAGCGACAGCCTGAGCAGCCTGCAACAGATCATCAACGCCGAAGAGCTGGCGCATATCCGTCTGCGGCAGTGCGATCTCAATCAGGTCACCATTGAACAGCAGTACGATTTTATTCTCTCGACCGTGGTGATGATGTTTTTGCAGCCGGAGACCATTCCGGAGCTGATTGATCAGATGCAGCAGGCGACCGCGCCGGGCGGCCATAATCTGATCGTCGCGGCGATGAGCACGCCGGACTATCCCTGTCCGATGCCGTTCCCGTTCACCTTTAGCCGCAGCGAACTGCTCGGCTATTACGACGGCTGGGATATTCTGAAGTACAACGAGAACCCCGGCGCGCTGCATAAAACCGACGCCCAGGGAAACCGCATTAAGCTGCGCTTTGCCACCCTGCTGGCACGCAAACCGGCTTAAACGTGAAGCAATGTGAGTAAAAAGCAAAAGCCCGGCGTCAAGCCGGGCTTTTTTATGTAACAGCAATGCAAGCGGGATAAGCGCGCCGTTCTGCTAGCCATACAAGCCGGCAGCGAGATTCAGCAGCGCATCCAGCAACAGGCAGCAGAAGATGGCATAGACGGCGATAAGCGGATAGCTCACCACGCTAAACTCCAGCGTTGCCAGCAGGCGCCAGGGGCTGCTGAGCAGCCGCGCGACGGCAATGCCCGGACGGCGGAGGCCGGGCGCCTGTTTCGACCAGACCGACCAGAGAATAAGCCATTCAATCAGCACGATAAACAGTGGGGTCATGCCGGAAAAGCCTTCTCCTTTCGCGGCGCTGTGGCTAATGGTCAGCACCAGCACCCCGACCAACAAAGCCGCTAACAACGCCACCGAAACCAGGCAATCCAGCAGGATAAATATCCCCATCAGCCACGGTCTGCGCTGTAGACCCATCAGGATCGCATCGCTGAGATAGAGGAAATAGACGACAAGGGCGAACGCGATCGGCCCGGTCGGCAAGCCAGGCGGCGAGCCGGAAAGCGCCAGAGGAAAAATCGCGCCCCAGAACGCCAGCAGAAACAGGCCCTGCCAGCTTAACGCACAGCGGCGCGCACTGATGAATTCGAGCATCGCGGGATTAAGCCGCTGGACCAGCTCAGGAAAGGTGACGTAAAGCGTATTGACCTGCTGCGCCATTTTCGCGATCAGCCCCGGCACCAGACGCGCCCATAACGGCGCGGCGGCGCGATCGCCGCACAGCAGCCCCAGCGCCAGGCGCGTGGAGAGATCGCCGTGCTGCGATTCATTTTTCATCTCATGCCAGGCACGCTCGCGCCCGGTCGCGCGAATTTGCGCATTAAGCGCCTCCTGCAACGCTTCCGGCACCAGATAGCCGCTGCTGTATTGGTCCAGCTCCCACTGCAGCGCATCGCTGATTTTCTCTACCAGCCACTCTGACAGCCCTGGCTGCTCCGCCAGCGCGGCAGCCAGATCCTGATGAAACTGCTGCTGCTGCATCAGGTTGCCTTCATGGCTCACCCGCTGAAACAGCGCGTCCAGCGCCGTAAGTTTACCGTTACCTTCGTTCACCAGCTCAGCGGCCAGCGCCTGCATCTCTTCCGGGGTATAGATTGGCGCGAGCGAAGGCGGAAAAGCCGCGACGGCTTCAAGGCCGGGTTCAGCGACATATCCCGGAAAAATGGAGGCCTCCGCGTCCGGCTCAGCGGCGGCGGTTTCCTGACAGGGTTCAGCATCATATCTCGCAGGAGGAGAAGCCCCAGCGTTCGGCTCAGCGGCGGCGATGTCCTCCGGGCGATGTACGGCGTCCTTCTCAACGGCCAGGGCGCGCTCAGGAGCGTCGTCAGTTTCGTCCGGCTGAAGCGCGCTGGCGCTGCTTTTCGCCCACTCGAACGCCTCGCGCAGCCGCTGATATCCATCCGGATCGCTGTCCGGGCGGCAGGTTTTCAGCTGGCGCGCATAGGCGCGACGAATCAGCGCTTCATCGCCGGTGGGCTCAATGCCCAAAATTTGCCAGCTGTTCATCACAATAATGTCCCTTCAACCGTATCCAGCGCCTCGCAGACCTTCTGGCGTACGTCCGCGATACGTCGTTCATCCTGGCTGTCGAGCGCCTGTTCGAAGACGCTCATGACGTTATCGATCCAGGCGCGCTCTTCCCCCAGCAGCCGCTCAAACAGACGCGAGCCGCGCAGCAGCAGATCGCGGTTCTCCTGGCGGTCGCGCGGGTGACGCTTGAGGTCGTTCAGCTTTTGCAGGCTCTGCTCGATTTGCGCCGCCGTCATCTGTCCCGGCACCTTCTCTATTACCAGCCGGGCGCTGTTCGGGCCGTCGATCTGCTGGCACTGCACTTCCAGCAGGCCATCCAGCGTATAGGTAAAGCGGATATCCAGCGCCACCTCACCCGCCCCGCGCGGCGGCACTTCAATATTCATTTCGCCGAGGTAAACGTTATCTTTTACCCGCCGCCCTTCGCCCTGATAAATTTTTAGCAGGACGCTGGTTTGGTTGTCGGCAACGGTGGTCACCGTTTTGCTTTTGCTCACCGGCAGCCAGGTGTTACGCTCAATCAGCGGCAGAAAAAAGCCGCTCTCCAGCCCGCCAGGACTCTCTTTTGCCGTTTCCACGCCAAGCGAAAACGGCATCACATCGGTGAGAATGACATCTTCGATCGCCGCATCTTTCATCACCATGCCCGCCTGTACCCCGGCCCCCAGCGCGACCGCCTCATCGGGGTGAAGGTCGTGACGGGGGAAGCGGCCAAACAGGCGCGCCACCGCCTGGCGCACCAGCGGCATGCGCGTCGCGCCGCCGACCAGCAGGACATGGTCAAGATCCTGCAGCGAGAAGCGCGCATCATGCAGCGCCTGCATAACCGGCTGCTGCAGGCGGGCGATCAGCGGCTGGCAGCAGCGGCCAAGCTGCGCTTCATCCAGCGTCCAGCGCCAGGTTTGCGCCTGCCATGACAGCTCGACGCTGGCTTCCGGCGCGTGGCTCAGGGCGAGCTTCAGCCGAGCGGCCTGCTCCAGCAACGCGGGCTTCACCGCCGGCAGCGCCGCTTTTAACGCCGGCTGCTGATCAAGCATCCACTGGCAGATCGCCTCGTTAAAATCATCGCCGCCCAGCTGCACATCGCCGCTGCTGGCGCGTACTTCAACCACGCCTTCAAACATATCGATAACCGAGACGTCAAAAGTGCCGCCGCCTAAATCGAAGGTCAGGTATTTTTGCTCGCGGTTTTCCAGCAGCCCGAACGCCAGCGAGGCCGCCGTCGGCTCATTTAACAGACGCAGCACATTAAGGCCCGCCAGTTCGCCGGCGGTTTTCACCGCACGTCGCTGTACGTCATTAAAGTAGGCGGGGACGGTAATCACCGCGTCTTCGATGCGCTGGCCGAGCCAGCTTTGCGCATCTTCTTTCAGCTGACGCAATAAAATGGCGGAGAGTTCTTCGGCGCGGAAGGTTTGATTACCCAGCGTCAGCGTCGCTTCGGTGCCCATATAGCGTTTGAAGCTGGCCTGCGTCAGATGAGGATGGGTGCTGAGACGGTCGAGCGCCGGCTGGCCGGTCAGCAGATTGCCCTCGTCATCCAGCCCGACAACCGACGGGGTTAACATACTGCCGAATTTGTTGGCGATCAGCTGCGACCGGCTATCACGCCATATCGCGACCGCGCTGTTGGTGGTGCCCAGATCGATGCCGATTACCTGCCTGGCTGACATACGTTCTCCCTGTGGAGGCATCCTGCCCGTCCCGACCGGGTTCAGCTGGCCGCGCGGCGCAGAGCCTTGAATGAATAACCTGATAAAGAGGTTTATCGTCGTATTGTATTGAATCTTTAGGCGCCCGGATCTTATCAGCGCTTTCGAAAGATCAGATATATTTCACCGGCGCATTCAATAAAAAGGCCCGCATTGCGCAGGCCCTTTTTTATTTCGCGGTTATCAGAACGACATCGTGACGCCCGCGTAATAAGCGCGACCCGGCTCGTTGTAGGTTGAGGCGCCGTCGTTTTCACGGTAGACACGCTTATCGAGCAGGTTGCTGACGCCAGCGTTCAGGCGCAAGTCTTTCATCAGGTCGTAGTTGACGTTCAGCCCGACAACCGAGTAGGCGCCGACCTCTCTGTCCGACATGCCTTCTTTGTTTTCTTTGTTGATTTCCGCATAGTGACGCGGCTTCTGGCGGCCATAGAGCGTCCAGTTGACGTTAGCGGAAAGCTTATCGGTTACCTGATAGTCCAGCATGGTGTTAATGGTGTATTTCGGGATAATCGACAGCGGATTACCGGTTTCCTTATCTTCCGAGGTAATCATATACGTCACGTTGGTGCGCCAGGTGAGCGTATCTTTCACCAGCGGGATCAGCAGGTTTCCTTCCAGCCCTTCCACCACCGCCTTGCCGCCGTTTTCCCAACGCAGCACGTGATAACCGTCAGCGGTTTCGCCCACCAGATCGGTGCCGGAGACGATTTTGTTTTTGTAATCGTTGCGGAACCAGGTGATGCCGGCGTCGTAGCCCTGATCGGTAAATTCAAGGCCGATCTCTTTGTTGACGCTGACTTCCGGGTCAAGATGATCGCTGCCCATCAGATAACATTTTTCAGAAATGCCTAACGGGCAGCCGTTGCCTTTGGTGGAGAGCAGATAGCCTTCGCTGGACTGATAGAGGTTCGGCGCTTTAAACACGCGCGCGATGCCTGCCTTCAGTTTAACGTTGTCGCTCAGCTCCTGAGAGAGGTTCAGGCTTGGGCTCCAGTTATTGCCGAACTTGCTGTGGTGATCCAGACGCAGGCCGGGGATCAGGGCGGTGCCGGGCAGCGGCTCGATATTATCCTCGAAATAGACGGCGCTTAAATCGGCGCTGTTTTTGCTGCTGCGTCGGGCAGGATCGCCTGAGACGCCGCCGACGTCAATATCACCGGCGTTCACCATCGACATCGAGGCGGGATCGTTAAGTTCCTCGCGGTTCCACTCCGCGCCGAGCGTGACGTTCTGCTCCACCAGCAGATCCAGCGGCATAACGATTTCGCCGGTAGCGCGGTAATTTTTCAGGCGGCTGGTAATATATTTGTCGCTGTTGATCATCCCTTCGACTTTACCGCCCGCCCCTTCGCCCAGCCGGGTGTTGTTGGTTTTCTCATACCAGAAGCCCAGATTCGACTGGCCCCAATCCCAGATGCCGTTATGCGTCACGCCGTAAGACTGGCGGTACATGCGGTTGGTTTCGTGGCCATAGAGACCGGCGATGCGGTCGCCTGGGCTGACGTTGCTGTTGCTGTACTGGGTATCGCCCGCGTAGATATTGCCCTGACGGCTGTAGCCGTAGCTGAAATCCAGAATCTGCGTCGGCGACAGCTTCCAGGAGACCACGCTGTTGATATCTTTATTGCGCACCCCTTCGCGCCCGGCGGCGTAAGAGCCGTTTTGCGCGTTGTTAATATCCCAGGCGTCAGCGTCGGTTTTATTGATATTGCCGTACAGGCGCATGGTGAGCGCATCGCCCGCCAGCGGGCCGCTGAGGCTGAAGTTGGCGCGTTTGGTCGCCCCTTCTTTGTCATCTTCCGGCTGGTTGGTAAACAACGACAGGCTGCCGTGCCAGTCGTTGGTTGGCCTTTTGGTGATGATGTTAATCACTCCGCCCGCCGCGCCGGAGCCGTAACGTGCCGCAGCCGGGCCGCGCAGTACCTCGATGCGCTCGACCATTTCCGGCGGCACCCAGTTGCTGTCGCCGCGCGTATCACGTTCGCCGCGCCAGCTGTAGCGCACCGCGTTGCGCGAGATGGTCGGCACGCCGTCAATCAGGATCAGGGTATTTTCCGGCCCCATACCGCGAATATCGATCTGACGATTGTTGCCGCGACTGCCGGAGGCGCTGTTGCCGGTGAGATTGACGCCGGGCATTTTACGAATGATGTCGGAGAGATCGTTAACGGGCGGGCTTTTTTCAATGTCTTTAGCGGTGATAATCGAGACGCCAGGCTGCTGTTTAAGTTCTTCTTCTGCCGTCGCCCGCACCGTCATTACGCCCTCTTCTGACGCTATCGCATCGGCCGCCAGCGCGACGCCGTGAACGCTGAGTAACAGCAGCAGCGCGCAAGGACGCATCCTGAAAGACTTTGTATGAATCATGCTACTAATCCCTGAGAAGTGTGTACGGATATGTCAAAGCGATATGATAACGATTATTATTTCCATTACACCTGATAGGGCGCAATCTCCATAAAATCTCCATATTTCATCCAGCCTTAAAGGGTGAATTTTGAACATATAAAAATAAAATCATTTTAAAACAATGGCATATTAATATCTTTTTCATTGACGGCGTTCACTGCCTTGCCCAATCCTGCCGATTTCATCGGGTAAAAGTCCCCAACAGGGTGCTGTTCAAGCCGTCGTGGTAAGGGTATGATTTGCGCGCCGCATCAAGAATGCGAATCATATGCATTCACGATTACCGTATGTCTGTTAACATTTTCAGGAGAGAAAATGCGCCTAACTGCCGTTTTTACCGCCTCGCTGCTCGCCGCTGCTCTCGCGCTGACCGGATGTGATGATTCCCGCGCCCAGACCGCTTCCGCCTCTACGCTTAACGTTGAACACGCGCAGGGAACCACCGCCGTTCCGTCATCGCCGCAGAAAGTGATCGTTCTGAATCCCGCCACGCTGGACAACGTCGATGCGTTGCATATTCCGGTCGCTGGCGTGCCGAAAAACAGCGCCCACCTGCCCGCTTTTCTGGCGAAATATCAGGGCGAGGAATACATGAACGCCGGCACGCTGTTTGAGCCTGACTATGAGGCGATCAGCAACGCGAAACCGGATCTGATTATCGCTGGCGGCCGCGCGCATGACGCCTACGACAAGCTCAGCGCCATCGCGCCGACCATCGCGCTGGACGTCGATCCGAAGCAGTTCACCCCCAGCCTGATCCAGCGCGTGCAACAGTTGGGCGAGATCTTCGGTAAGCAGGCGGAGGCGAAAGCGCTGACCGACGCGTTCGACGCGAAAATCGCCGCGCTGCGCGAGCGCAGCCAGCACGCAGGCAAGGCGATGGTGGTCATGGTCAGCGGCGGCAAGATGTCCGCTTATGCGCCCGGTTCGCGCTTCGGCTTTATCTTCGATACGCTGGGCTTTCAGCCTGCCGCTACCTTCGGTCAGCAGGGCAAGCACGGCAACGTCGTGACCTCTGAATTTATTATGAATGTCGACCCGGACTGGCTGTTTGTGCTGGACCGCGACAGCGCCATTGGCCGCGCCGAAGGGCAGTCTGCGCAGCAGGTACTGGATAACGCGCTGATCCATAAGACCAAAGCCTGGCAGAACAAACATATCATCTACCTCGACTCCGCTTCGCTTTACATCGCTGGCGGCATTCAGAGCTACAGCCGCCTGATGGACAGCGTCAGCGCCGCGCTCAATGACAAAGCGGCGCAGTAACCGAATCATGACGCGATTCAGTTTTGCAGCAGGCCTGGCTGTCGTGCTGGGCCTGATGTTCTGGAGCCTGTTCGTTGGCGTCAGCCCGCTGACAATGACGCGGTTGTGGAGCGACGCGGAAATGCGCGACGTCTTCTTTATCAGCCGCGTACCGCGCACTCTCGCCCTGCTGCTGGCGGGCAGCGCGGTCAGCGTCGCTGGGCTGATTATGCAGATGCTGACGCAAAACCGCTTCGTGGAACCCTCAATTGCCGGCACCACGCAGTCGGCCAGCCTCGGCCTGCTGCTGGTGATGATCGTCAACCCCGCCGCGCCGGTGATGGTGAAGATGGTTGTCGCCACGCTGTTCGCGCTGCTCGGTACCGGCCTGTTTCTGCTGATCCTGCAACGTATGCGCATCAAAACGCCGCTGATGGTGCCGCTGACCGGCATTATGCTCGGCGCTATTTTTAGCGCGGTAACCACCTTTCTGGCGATGGAGTTTGATCTGTTGCAGTCGCTGGGCAGCTGGGAATCGGGTGACTTTTCCGGCGTGTTGCAAGGCCGCTACGAGCTGCTGTGGCTCACCGGCCTGCTGACCCTGCTGGCCTGTGTTATCGCTGACCGCTTTACCGTCGCCGGAATGGGACGGGAATTCGCCGTCAACGTCGGACTGAACTATCGTCGCGTGGTGTTTATCGGCATGGCGATTATCGCGCTGATCAGCGGCGTGGTGATTGTGGTGGTCGGCGTGCTGCCCTTTCTCGGCCTGATCGTGCCCAATCTGGTGAGTATGGCGATGGGCGATAACCTGCGCCGCACCATTCCCTGGGTGGCGCTGTTCGGCGGCGGGCTGGTGGTGCTGTGCGATATTATCGGCCGCCTGATCAGCTTTCCATGGGAGATCCCGGTCAGCGTGATTCTTGGCTGCCTGGGCGCAGCGGTTTTTCTGCTGTTGATTATAAGGAGCCAGCGCAATGCAGGCTGACACCTCCGTTCCTCATTCGGCGCGGCGCGCGCTACGCCTGCGTTTCGATACGCCTGCGAAGCGGCTGGCGGGGTTGAGCGTTCTGGCGCTGGCGTGCGTCACGCTGTTTATGACCATCAACCTCAGCGGCAATATCGGCTATATTCTGGCGCATCGCGGCATGATCCTCGCCACCATGCTGCTGGTCGCTTTCGCTTCCGGCGTCGCCACCCTGCTGTTTCAGACGGTGACCAACAACCGCATTTTGACGCCGTCGGTGATGGGGCTGGAGGCGCTGTTTATCCTGTTGCAGACGCTGCTGATTTTCTTTATCGACGCCAACGGCCTGCGCCGTCTCGGCGTCAGCGGCCAGTTTATTTGCGAAGCGCTGCTGCTGGTGCTGTTCTCCACCTTTCTTTACCGCTGGCTGCTGGGCCGCGTCGGCATTAACCTGCACAGCGTGCTGCTGGTGGGGCTGGTGTGCGGCACCCTGTTCCGCAGCCTTTCCGGTCTGTTGCAGCGCCTGCTGGAGCCGGGCGAGTTCGCCATTTTACAGAGCCGCATTTTCGCCACCTTCACCCGCGCGGCGCCGGAGATTATCGTGCTGGCGGCGCTGGCGACGCTGGCGACGGCGCTGATTATCTGGCGTATGCGCTACAGCCTGGACGTGATCGCGCTTGGACGCGATATATCGGTGGGGCTGGGCGTCCCCTGGCGGCGGCGCGTCACGCTGATTTTGCTGCTGATTTCACTGCTGGTGGCGCTTTCCACCGCGCTGGTGGGGCCGCTGACCTTCTTCGGTCTGCTGGTGGCGAACCTGACTTATCAGCTGATCGGCTCTCATCGCCATCACTATCTGCTGCCCGGCGTGGTGCTGGTCGGCATTATCACGCTGGTAGGCGGGCAGGTGATTCTGGAGCGACTGCTGCATATGGCGGGATCGCTGTCGGTGGTGATCGAATTTGTCGGCGGCGCGCTGTTCCTCTGGTTTTTGATTAAAAAGGCGGCGGTGTGATTGAAGTAAAAGAGATTTGTAAAAGCTATCAGAACACGACGGTGCTGAACCGTATTACCGAGTCGATCCCGATGGGCGGCATCACCTCGATTATCGGCGCCAACGGCGCGGGGAAATCGACGCTGCTGTCAGTGATCAGCCGCCTGCTGACGGCGGACAGCGGCAGCGTCTGGGTCAACGGGCTGGAGGTAGCGAAAACGCCCGACGAGCAGATGGCGAAGGTGCTGTCGGTGCTACGGCAGGAGAACCACTTCACCAGCCGCCTGACGGTGGAAGATCTGGTCGGCTTTGGCCGCTATCCCTGGTCCAAAGGGCGGCTGACGCAGGAGGATCGCCAGCACATTGAAACCGCAATGGATTTTCTCGACCTGCTGCCGCTGCGGGCGCGCTACCTCGATCAGCTCTCCGGCGGTCAGCGCCAGCGCGCCTGCGTGGCGATGGTGCTGTGTCAGAATACCGACTATGTGCTGCTGGACGAGCCGCTGAACAATCTGGATATGAAGCACAGCGTGGCGATGATGAAACAGCTGCGCCGCGCCGCGGACGAGCTGCATAAAACCATTATTCTGGTCATTCATGACATCAACTTCGCCTCGGCCTGGTCGGATCATATTATCGCCATGAAGCAGGGCGAGGTGCTCTGGCGCGGCGCGCCGCAGGAGATTATGCGCTCTGAAGTAATTGAAGCGATTTTCGATACTCAGGTGCATATTGAAAGGCTGCACGGCCAGCATATCGCCATCTACTATCGCTAATTGAGGCGAGTTTTTTTCTTTAGCGGAGACGCGGCAGAAAGAGTTTTCAGTGAATAACAGCAGGCGCGTCGCGCGGGCGCGCCTGCCGACGCGATCTTACCGGCGGTTATTCGCCTTTATGGGTGTTTACCACCTGGCCGATGCCTTTGCCCTGCAACTCTTCCTGCGGATCGGCGAAGAAATCAATATTGAAGTACGTGTCGTCTGTCAACACTTCCACATGGTGCCAGTATTCCGGCGGGCTGATGCCGAAATGACCCGCTTCAATCACCACCTCCACTTCCGGCGTCGTGTCATGTTCGTTGGCGAAACCGTAATATTTCACCGCGCCCTGCATCACCGACAGGCGGCCATAAACCCCTTTTTTGGTGTTGTGATGGGTCAGCAGCGCGCGCGGCACGCTCTCTTTGTCCCAGAACGGCGTGGAACGGGTATGAACGAAATGTTTAGGGATGCGATGAGCCATGATGATTACCTCTTATGTTTTTGATTAATCTGTGAATTGCAACCTCCATGCCAGGCTGTTAGTTACCTTATTTATCAATAACATAATCAAAGCCGCCCTGCGCTTTTTTGTTAAAATGACTGCGATATATATTGTCTTTTTGACATACCCTTGTCGTGCTGACACGCCTTTGTGCTGTGATAAAGCGTAGGCGCTCGACGATGCCCCTTTGCGCCTTTTACTGTCCAACGCCTTATCTTCTGATAAACTGCACGTCGCAAACCCGCCTGATTAGAGATTTTCCCGTGACTGCTTTTTCCACCCTGACGCAACTGCCCGCCAGCCAGCTCGATAACCTGCGCGAAATGGGCTTCGACGCTATGACGCCTATCCAGGCCGCTTCCCTGCCCGCCATTCTTGACGGCCGCGACGTGCGCGCCCAGGCGAAAACCGGCAGCGGTAAAACCGCAGCGTTTGGATTAGGCATCCTGCAACATATCGATACCGCGCAGTATCAAACGCAGTCGCTGGTGCTCTGCCCGACGCGCGAACTGGCCGAACAGGTCGGCAATGAACTGCGTCGCCTGGCGCGCTTTACGCGCAATATTAAAATTCTGACGCTGTGCGGCGGCCAGCCGATCGCCGCTCAGCGCGATTCGCTGGTGCATGCGCCGCATATTGTGGTCGGCACGCCGGGGCGTATTCTCGATCACCTGAAGCGCGAAACGCTGGATCTCACTCAGCTGCGCTCGCTGGTGTTGGATGAGGCGGACCGTATGCTGGAGATGGGCTTTCGTGAAGATATGGAAGCGATCGTCAGCCATACGCCGACGCAGCGCCAGACGCTGCTGTTCTCCGCCACCTGGCCACAGGGCATTATCGCCATCGGCGATCGTTTCCAGCGCGACGCGCTTACCGTCACCACCGAAGACGTCACCGAACTGCCGGCGATCGAACAGCATTTCTACGAGGCGAACAGCCGTGAAAAGCTGAGCCTGCTGATCGGGCTGTTAAGCCAGCGTCAACCCGCTTCCTGTGTGGTGTTCTGCAATACCAAACGCGAGTGCGACGACATCGCCGACGCGCTGGAAAACAGCGGCATCAGCGCACTGGCGCTGCATGGCGATCTGGAACAGCGCGACCGTGACCGGGTGCTGATCCGCTTTGCCAACGGCAGCTGCCGCGTGCTGGTGGCCACCGACGTCGCCGCGCGCGGTCTCGATATCAAAGCGCTGGAGATGGTGGTGAACTATCAGCTCTCGTTCGACCCGGAAGTGCATGTTCACCGTATCGGCCGCACCGCGCGCGCCGGCGAACAGGGTACGGCGGTCAGTTTCGTCGCACCGGATGAGATGGTGCGCGCCCACGCGCTGGAAGATTATTTGCAGCAGCCGCTGGCCTGGTCCTCTGCCGCCGTCCTGAAAAACCAGCCGTCACAGCCGCTGCCTGCGGCGATGATGACGCTCTGCATCGACGGCGGCCGTAAGGCGAAGATCCGTCCGGGCGACATTCTCGGCGCGCTGACCGGCGAAGCGGGCTTCAGCGCCGACCGCATCGGCAAAATCGATCTGACTCCGACTCACGCCTACGTCGCCATTGCCGCCGCGCAGGCGAAAGAAGCGCTGATCAAGCTGAAGCAGGGTAAAATCAAAGGCAAGAGCTGCCGCGCGATTCTGCTGAAATAATCTGCCGTATCTCGCCGCGCCCTTCGTCAGGCGGAGGGCGCGGCTTTTTTATGCCTGTTCGGTGCGGTCGCCGCGCGTGGTGGGATGCGAAATCACCAAAAACTCCACCGGTTCCGCAGAGAGGTTTTGCGCCTGATGCGCCTCGCCCGGCGGGATCTCCAGCCCCTGCTGCGCCGTCAGCCGGTGCTGCTCTCCTTCCAGCTCCATCGTCAGCTCGCCGCTCAGCACAAAAAAGAACTGCCGCGAACGACTGTGAAAATGACGCGCCTCGCGTCGGTCCGGCGGCATGCGTTCATGAATGACGCTCATATCCTGGCGTTTCACCAGATACCAGCCGTCGCACTGCTCGCCCCACTGATAATGTTCCGCGTTCTCTTTGCCGATCATCTCACTTTCCTGTCTGGCTGGTTTTCCTGCCTGGTAAGTCGGTCTATGCTGTTAAGCGCTATGACATTTTAGTCATCAATAAGGAAACCACATGGGCATTGCTGAACGAAAGAACTATCCGCAGCTGGGCGAAGTGAAAGGCCCTTACGTACATGCTGTCCGTCACGGGGAGACGCTCTATATTTCCGGGCTGACGGCGTTCGGCAGCGACGCGCAGAAGGAAGGCATCGCCGCACAGGCCGAGGCGATTTTTCACCAGCTGAATGTTATCGCCAGCGCCGAAGGAACCTCGCTGCACGCGTTGCTGAAGGTGACTATCTTCGTCACCTCGCTGCGTGAGATCGACGCGTTGCGCGCCGTACTTTATCGTCACTTCGGCGATCATCTGCCCGCCAGTTCGCTGGTACAGGTCAGCCAGCTTTTCTCTCCCGATCTCTCTATTGAGATTGAGGCGATACTGGCGCTGAATCACTGACGCGACGGTTTTGCCGTTCAACAGGGCGGCATGTCAATCGCCCGGCCTCGGCGGTCAACCGGCGTCGTGAGTCTGGGGCAGCTCGCTGTGCAAACGGTTAAACAGCGCCTCGTCCGCTGCGCTCCACAACTCCCCTTTTCCCTTCAGCAGCTCGCGCAACAGCGTTGACCACTGACCGATACGCACCAGCTCTTCTGATGAAAAAACCGCTGACGACGCGTTCTCTGTTCCCACAGCCATAAACAACCTCATAGATCGATAAAAGATGTTCGCAGGCGCCGACGGTGGCGCCGTCAGTTATGTTAATTCACCGCGATTGCCGCTGCACAGCGCCCGATCCGCCGCTAACGCTTTTCCAGATTTTCTTTAGCTTCGCTGACGGCGCGCTTCGCTTTACCGACCGCTTTGTTACAGGCGGATACGTTAAAATCAGGCGTGCAACGGCGGTGGGATTTCCCTTTCCGCTGCGTTAACGACTACCCTTAACCGGGGATAAAACCATTCAATAAGGGAGCCGTGGAACTATGGTTGTGAACAGTATCGTTTACCGCAACGGAGAGCGTGGGGAAGTTATCGACCCGGAGAACATCAGCGACGTGATAAACGAGCCTGATGCTTTTGTCTGGCTGGGACTTTATCAGCCCGATCCGCCTTTTATGAAGAAAATGCAGGAGGAGTTCGGCCTGCATGAACTGGCGATCGAGGATGCATTGACCGCCCACCAGCGTCCGAAGCTGGAGCAGTATGGCGAATCGCTGTTTATCGTACTGAAAACGGCGTACCTGACCGAAAAACACCATATCGAATTTGGCGAAACGCACTTCTTCGTCAGCCAAAAATTCCTGATTACCGTGCGCCACGGCGCGTCTGACAGCTATGCGCCGCTGCGCCAGCGCGCCGCCGAGCGCCCTGAAATGCTGAGCAAGGGCGTCGGTTTCCCACTCTACTGCATTTTCGATTTTATCGTTGATAACTACAGCGATATCACCGCCTCGCTTAGCGAACGCATCAGCGAAATGGAGCGCGCGATGTTCCGCACCGAGTTTGACCGCAAATCGGTGCAGCATGTCTATACATTGCGGCGTCAGCTGCTGGCGCTGCGCAACGCCGCGATGCCAGTGGACGAGATCTGCAATCAGCTGATTCGTTTGCATGAGGATATTATTCCCAAACCTTTGCGCGCCTATTTGCGCGACGTGCAGGATCACGCGCACCACGTTGTCACCGATACCGACGACATGCGTGAAATCCTGACTAACGCCATGCACGTCAACCTGGCGCTGGTGACGGTGCAACAAAACGAAGTCGTGAAAAAGCTGGCGGGCTGGGGGGCGATTCTGGTGATCCCGACGGTAATCTTCAGCATGTACGGCATGAACTTTGAAAGCATGCCGGAAATCCACTCTCCCTTCGGCTACCCAGCGGCCATTGGCGGCACGCTGCTCGCCTGCGCCGCGCTCTACTGGCGACTGAAACGCGCAGGCTGGCTGTAAAGGAGATAATGCATAACCGATGCCGCACAGCGTCGCATCGATTCTCCTGGCTTTGCCCTTGAATTACTCACTAACGCCGTGCTGCCCAGCTTAAGGCGACGGCGGCCAGGGAAGATGCGGGCCGAACTGTCAGGGATGACGGATTGCGTCTTTACGATCTGACTGGACGTCCGACGCAGGCGCTGTCGTTTTGCCAGCGAAGCGGGCGCTAAAGGCCTGTTTTCTGGTCGCCCCTTCCACGCGGACGTCAACCTTTCCGCCTCGCTCCCTTCAACCGCATCGCCCTTAATCCTCAGATAAACACCGCTGTCCCACAGACTCGCGCACCACCAGCGTTCCGCACAGGGCCGCGCGCGCAGGATCGTTTTTGATGCTCAGGATCCTTTCCACCGCGTTCTGGATCATGTGCTCGATGGGGATATCAAGCGTGGTGAGCGCTGGCGACACAAAGCGCCCCACCTTCGCATTATCAAACCCCGCGACCGAAACATCTTCCGGCACCGCCAGGCCCTGATCTTTCAGCGCCTTAATCGCGCCCAACGCCATATCGTCATTGGCGGCGAGAATCGCGCTGAAAGTTCGGCCTTGAGCAAACAGCGCCTGCGCCGCGCGATAGCCGCTCTCCATGCTCCAGTCGCCCTGCGCCAGCAGCGCGTCCGTATCCTTAACGCCGAGCGCGTTTAACTTATCCTGCCACGCCTGCTGACGCGCCGTATTGCTGGGCGACAGCATATTGCCGCGAATATAGGCGATGCGCCGGTGCCCCTGCGCCTGGAGATAATCCATCATGATTTCGCTGCCGCGATAGTGATCGATAAACACCGCATTATCGGGCAAGGCGGAGAGCCGCTGGTTCAACGCCATTATCGGCACCGGGCTCTCGCTGATGATTTTCGCCAGCTGCGGCGCCGGGATATGCCGCGCATAAACCATCACGCCAGCGCACTTCATGCGTACCAAAAAGTCGATGGCGTTCATCTCCTCTTCCGCGCTCTGCTTGCCGTCAGCGAAAATCAGGCGATGATTGTGCGCTTCGCAAAACTTCGCCGCGTTATAAACCAGCGTCGAGAAAAAGGGACCGTTATAAACCGCATTGGTCATCACCAGGCCAATCATGCTGCTTTTTTTCGTCGCCAGCTGCTGCGCCAACAGATTAGGCCGGTAGCCCGTCTCCTCAATGGCTTTGTACACCAACGCTTTTACCTCTTCCCTGACGACATCCTTTCCATTCAGCACGCGCGACACCGTGGATTTGGAAACGCCGGCACAGCGCGCCACGTCAAGCATTGTCACCATTACAGCCTCGCTTTACGGCAGCTTTGTAAAAAACTCTCCCAGAGGGAGCGGCTAAAACGGCGTCATTATATCGCAAAGCGAAGCGGACGCCGCAAGGTTATGCCGTGCGCCGCGCCGCGTTTTTCAAGATTGGTTTTGCCGTCGCGCATGATGCGCCAGAAGGGATCGGCACGGCCGCTACGCCGCGCCGGAAATATTTAGCTCACCGTCATTACCGGCGCGCCGGAGGCGACCGGACCGTCATTAACACATTTCGTCATGCGATACTCATCGCTGTTCATCACCAGAAAAGGCGTCGTGATGTCATAGCCCGACGCGACGATGGCGCTGCGCTGGAAGCGAATCAGCGGCGTGCCCGCCGTGACCCGATCGCCGACCTGCACCAGCGTCGAAAAGTGCTGACCGCCGAGATTAACCGTATCCAGCCTGACATGGATCAGAATTTCTGCGCCGTTATCGCATACCAGACCGACCGCGTGATGGCTGTCAACGGTAGAAGCGACCTCCGCGTCGCAGGGCGCGACGATAACATCCTCCTCCGGCACGATGGCGATGCCGTCGCCCAGCAGGCCGCCAGCGAAACTCTCATCGTTCACGCTGGCCAACGGCAGCGCATTGCCCGCCACCGGACTCATCAGGGTTAAGGTTTTGCCCGCCGCCACAGGCGCGGTACCTGTCGACGACGCGGTCGCCTCCGAATTCGCCGATCCGATGGAAGCGCCCGCAGCCTTGCCGCCCGCTTCGTTTTGCGCCTCCGGCTCGCGGAAGCCAACCAGGAACACCAGAATAAAGGTCGCCGCCATCGTCACCAACACCCCGGTCAACTCGCCGATAAAAGACATCGGGTTTTCCGGGCTGATGGCGTTCACAATGGTCAGCACGCCCGGCAAACCCGCATAGGCGTAGTAATAGCTGCCGAACAGGCTGGTGACGATGGCGCCCACTGCCCCGCCGATGCAGCCGCAGATAAAGGGCTTTTTCAGCTTCAGCGTAACGCCGTAAATCGCAGGTTCGGTGATACCGAACACGCCGGTCAGCCCCGCCGACCAGGCGACGGTTTTAAAGCCGCGCTGCTTCGCTTTTATCGCGCAGGCGAAGGCCGCCGCCATCTGCCCTACTACCGCCATGGTTTGAAACGCCTGAAACGAATCACGGCCATGCAGATCGAAGTTCGCCATCACCACCGGCGTAATGCCCCAGTGCACGCCGAAGATCACAATCACCTGCCAGACCCCGCCGATCACCGCCGCCGCCAGCGCGGGCGCGGTGTCGAACAGCCAGTTGTAGCCCATGGCGATGCCGTTGGCGAGACCGGAGGTAACCGGCCCAATCAGCACCAGCGTCAGCGGCACCATAATCACCGCGCAGATCAGCGGCGTAAACAGCGGCGCCACCACCTGCGGCAACACGCGATTTACCAGCCGCTCCAGATAAGAAAGCCCCAGCACCAGGAACAGCGGAGGCAGCACCGACGAGGTATAGACCGTTTGCGCCAGCGGCAACGAGAAGAAGGTTACCGCCTCGCCTTTGGCGATCTGCGCCGCCAGCGTCGCCCATTCTGGATTAATCAGCGCGCAACAGCAGAACAGCGCAATAAACATATTGCACTTAAAGAATTTCGACGCGGTGACGGCGATAAATACCGGCAGAAACGCGAACGGCGTCCAGGAGATAAAGTTCAGCACGCTGAAGGCGCCGGTTTGCTGAAAGGCAGGCAGAAAATAGTTAACGGTAATCAGAATGCCCTGCAGGATCCCCGCCGCGGCGAGCACGTAGATAATTGGCGCGAACACCGCCGACATTGTGGCGATCACCGTATCGAGAACGCGCCTCTTCTCATTGCTCTGTTGCAGTTTGTCAGGATCGACTATCGCCGCCAGCGCGTCATACACGTCCGCCACATGCGTGCCGATCACGACCTGGAATTGCCCGCCGCTCAGCACGACCGTGATAACGCCCGGCAGCGCCTTGATCTTTTCTACCGCGCCGGGCGGCGTCTCTTTCAACACCAGGCGCAGACGCGTGGCGCAGCGGGAAAAGCTAATCAGGTTGGTCTCGCCGCCCGTCCCCTGCAGGATATCAGCGGCTAATCTGGAATAATCTCGTATTTTTCCCATGGTCAGTCCCGGTAGCTGAAAAGTTGAAACCGGTTTCAGACTAGCATTGTGCAATACTGCTGCAACCGGTTTCAAACAGATCTGTGCCGCGCTTCGCAGTTTTTGCGGCCGGGAAAGCGGCGAGAAAAAGAGGGATTCTAAAAAATAAAGGAAGCCAGGAGGCTTCCCTTATACCCTGTGAGGAAAGGCTATTTCATGCTGGCGGCGATGGTCTCGACATTATGCTTAAACGCCGCCGCGTAGCTCGGCGCCGGACCGTTTTCTTCGCTCAGCGCCTCCGGGTAGAGTTCGCCGCCCGGCTGCGCGCCGCTGGCTGCCGCAATCTGCTTCACCAGGCGCGGATCGGTCTGGTTCTCAATGAAGTAAGCGGCGATTTTTTCCTGTTTGATCTGCTGAATCAGCTTGCCGACATCGCTGGCGCTTGCTTCCGCTTCGGTGGAAAAGCCGACCGGAGAGAGAAAATGGACGCCATATTCAGCGGCGAAATAGCCGAAGGCGTCATGGCTGGTTAGCACCTTACGCTTGCTTTCCGGCACGGCGGCAAATGTCTCTTTCGCCCAGGCGTCCAGTTTCTCCAGTCGCTGAATATAGGCGGCGCCGCGCTGCTGAAAATAGTTTTTGTCCTGCGGATCGGCAGCAATCAGCGCGTTCATCACATTGCGCGCGTAAACAGCGCCGTTTTTCGCGCTGTTCCAGGCATGCGGATCGGTCACCTTATGCCCTTCTTCTTCCATGCTGCGCGTCTGAATGCCGTTCGACGCGATGACGACTGCGCCTTTGTAGCCAGAGGCCGCCACCAGACGATCCATCCATCCTTCCAGTCCCAGCCCGCTGACGAATACTACATCAGCCTTATTTAACGCCAGGCTATCTTTCGGCGACGGCGAAAAAGCGTGCGGATCGCCGTTGCGGCCCACCAGCGACGTTACCGTCACATGCTCGCCGCCGACCTCCTTCACCATATCGGCCAGCACCGAGAAACTGGCGACGGCGGTAACGGTTTTCGCCATCAGCGCCGGGCTAACGACCATTAACAGCGACAGCGCGGACGCTTTTACGATTCTGGAACCCATGTATAACTCCTTACCTGTAATTATCGGACTCTGTTTTTTAATATGCGGAATACCCCTTTCTCCGCGCCGAACAGCACGGAAATCAGGAAGATCAGGCTGGCGGTCAGCACAATTGCCGGGCCTGCGGGCAGCGACTGATACCAGGACCAGGCCAACCCAATAAAAGCGCTGACCATGCCGGTTAACACCGCCAGCAGCAGAATATGCGGCAGGCGGTTCGACCAGCAGTGCGCGGCGATAGCGGGCAGCATCATCAGCCCTACCGTCATCAGCGTGCCGAGGATCTGAAAGCCCGCCACCAGGTTCATCACCACCAGCGCGAGAAACAGCGCGTGAATCAGTCGCGGCAGTTGGGGGCGGCGCACCTGCAGAAAGGTCATATCAAACGCCTCCGCCACCAGCGCCCGATAGCAGATCGCCAGGATCAACAGCGTCAGGCTGGCGATGATGCCGATAAAGGTGAGCGCTTCGCCATCCACCGCCAGCAGCGAGCCGAACAGCAGATGCAGCAGATCGACCCCGCTGCCGCGCAGCGAAACCAGCGTGACGCCCAGCGCCAGCGAGCCGAGATAGAAGCCGGCGAAGCTGGAATCTTCGCGCAGCGTGGTGACGGAGCTAACCCATCCTGCCAGCAGCGCCACCAGCAGACCGGCGATAAAGCCGCCCACTCCCATCGCCAGCAGCGACATGCCGGAAAGCAGATAGCCGATAGCCACGCCGGGCAGCACCGCGTGCGACAGCGCATCGCCGATCAGACTCATCCGCCGCAGCAGTAAAAAGACGCCCAGCGGCGTCACGCTAAGCGACAGCGCGAGACAGGCGACCAGCGAACGGCGCATAAAACCGAATGCGGTAAAGGCCTCGAAAACAGGAAAAGTGGCCATCGGCTACGCCTGCCCTACCGCACAGCGAATCGCAGGCATCAGCGGCGCGCTGCCGTTCGTCAGCACCTCGGCGGTATTTCCCCAGTGGTAATGCCCTTCATGCAGGAAAAGCAGCTGCGGAAAATGGCGTTCGACCACGGACTGACTGTGCAGCACGGTGATGATGGTTTTGCCCTCGCGGTGCAGCGCGTCGATCATCTGCAGCAGCAGCGTGCGGGTCTGGCTGTCTATGCCGGTAAACGGCTCGTCCAGCAGCAGTATGTCGGCATCCTGAACCAGCATGCGCGCGAACAGCATCCGCTGAAACTGCCCGCCAGAGAGCTGGCTGATGGCGCGTCCGGCCAGATGGATTAATCCCACCTGCATGAGCGCATCGTCGATTCGCTTGCGCATCGTACGGCCCATGCCGCGCAGCATGCCGGTCGACGGCCAGCTGCCCATCGCCACCACGTCGCCGACCCGCAGCGGAAACTGATGGTCGATATCGCTCTGCTGCGGCAGCCAGGCGATCTGCGGCTTGCGCTGTGCATAGCGCACCGTGCCGCTGACGGCGGGCAGCAGTCCGGCCAGGGTTTTCAGCAGAGTAGATTTTCCGACGCCGTTGGCACCCATGATCGCCGTCAGGCTGCCCGGCGTGAACTGGCCGCTAAGCGGCTGGCTCAAGGCTCTGCCCCGGTAGCCCGTCACAAGGTTGTTCAGTTTAATCATGGGAGCATTTCCGCCCAGCGAATCGCGATCCACAGCGCGGCGAGCAGCAGCGCGACGGCGAAAGCGCGGGCCAGCGCAGAGCAGGCTAGCAGGGAGAGGCCGCGGCGTTTAGAAGCTGAAAACAGGTCAGGCATAACATACTCAATATCAGGCTGTCGCCGCACGGTCAGCGGCGCGGGGTCAAGGTTCGCGTTAACACGCAGGTTTATCAGGCGGGCGCGTCAGGTTTGCAGAACAGGCCGCACGCCTTTGTTGGTATGTTATAACATAACAATTATTAAAAACAAAGCCTGCCGCTGCGTCCAGGGAAGGCGGGATACGGCTGCGCGCCGCTGAGTCAGCAAAAGACAGCAGCACGGCTGAAATCAGAGGAAACAGAAGACTGCGAGAAGATGCGAAAAGAGAAAAGCAGATAAAGCGGATAAAGCAGAAAATCGTAAGCGGCGGGCGCGAGCAGAATAAATCCGGCTGCCCGCGACGCAGCCGCGCATAAAAAAGCGGGCTGGGATGCCCGCTACCAGAGATAGTGCGTAAAGCGCCAATGGCTGACGCGCCCACCGCTTTATTACGCCAGCGTATGCTCGGTGCGCGCGATAATATCATCCTGCGCATCAGGCGACAGCGCGGTAAAGAAGGCGGAATAACCCGCTACCCTGACCACCAGATCGCGATAGCGATCGGGATGCTTTTTCGCCTCGATCAGCGTCTCGCACGACACAATGTTGTACTGAATATGCCAGCCCTTATGATCTTCGAAGAAAGTGCGCAACAGCGCCATCAGCTTCTGACGATCGCTTTCATTATCGAGCGTCGCCGGGTTCAGCTTTTGGTTCAACAGCACGCCGCCGAGGATGGCGCCGGTCGGCAGCTTGCCTACCGAGCCGATCACCGCCGTCGGTCCCAGATGGTCGGTGCCGGAAGCGGGACTTGCGCCTTCCGCCAGCGGCGTTCTGGCTTTACGGCCATCGGGCGTCGCCATGGTCTGCGCGCCGAACGGCACGTTAGCGGAGATCGAGGAGGTGCCCGCATAGTAATCGCCGCCGATTGGGCCGCGGCCGTAGCGCGGGTTATGGTAGTTTTTAATCTCGTCGATATAGGTCTGATACGCGCGCACCAGCAGCGCATCCACGTTGTCATCGTCGTTGCCATACTTCGGCGCGCCGTTAATCAGCCTTTGGCGCAGCTGTTCGTGCGTCAGCCCGTCGTAATCGCTCGCCAGCGCTTCCGCCAGCTGCCGCTGCGCGACGGCGCCCTGTTCGAAAACCAGCTTTTTCACCGCCGCCAGGCTGTTGCCGAGGTTAGCGATGCCGACCTGTAAGCCGGAAACCCAGTCATACTTCGCCCCGCCCTGCTTAATGCTTTTCGCGCGTTCGATGCAGTCGTCCACCAGCGCCGAGCAGAGAATATCGTGCGCGTTCTCCTCCAGCACGGTATCCACCACATATTCAATCTCAATCGACTTACGGGTGTAGTAGCGGATCTGTTTATCCCAGCACGCCAGCACCTCATCGAAATGGGTAAAGTTGCCTTTCGACAGCGCCTGTTCCTGCGGCAGGAACACCTTGCCGCTGGTAGCGTCGCGGCCCCCCTCCAGCGCCGCCAGCATCACCCGCGCGAAGTTGATAAAGCTCATGCCGGTGCAGCGATAGCCCCATTTGCCGCCGACCGCGGTTTCGATGCAGCCGATGGCGGCGTAGTCCCAGGCGTCCTCCGGCGCGACGCCGAGCTTAATAAATTCGGGAATAACGATTTCATCGTTGTTGAAGGCGGGCATGCCGAAGCCACAGCGAATCACCTGCACGCAGGCATCGAGGAAGTCGTCGCTCATGCCCGCATGATAGCGCACGCTGAGGTTCGGCTGCGTGGAGCGCAGGCGGCCGCACGACTCCAGAATGGCGTAAGAGAGCGGATTCACCGCATCCACGCCTTTGCCGTCGCGCAGGTTTTGCCCGCCGATGGTGACGTTCTGATAAAGCGGGCTGCCGGCCGAGGCTTTAGAGTGGGAGCCGGAGCGGATCTTGTTCACTTCCAGCAGCTTCAGCCAGCAACCATGCAGCAGCTCAATCGCCTGCTCGCGCGTCAGCGTCTGCTCCAGCTCTACGTCGCGGCGGTAAAAGGGATAGAGATACTGATCCATGCGGCCAAACGAAACGGAGTGGCCGTTGGATTCGATTTGCAGTATCAGCTGGATGAAGTAGCAGAGTTGCAGCGCCTGCCAGAAATTTTTCGGCGGCTGGTGGGCGATGACCTCGCAGTTTTCCGCGATGCGCAGCAGCTCCTCTCTGCGCGCCGGACGCGCTTCCTGCGTCGCCATCCGCCGCGCCAGATCGGCATAGCGGATAATATGATCGCTGACCGCCTCCAGCACGATGGCGATCGCCTTCAGGAACTGTTCGCCGTGCAGATCCTCCAGTACGGTCAGGTTGATGCGGCTGCGGCGCTCCGCCACTTTTTCCCGCAGGCCGTCCAGCCCTTTTTCCAGCAGTAGCGGATAGTTGACCGCCAGATGCGCGTCGCCGGAAGTCATATTGCCTTCGGCTTTGATGATGCCGGTCGCCAGCAGCGCCTGCTGTTCGTCGGTGAACATGCCGTAGCAGCGATCCTGCACCGTCTGGCCGCGCCACCACGGACAAACTTCATGCAGCACGCGCTTGTTCTCTTCCGACACCGCGAAACCGGCGCCGGGGCGATCGGCCAGATCGTCGATCTCTTTTTCGATCCAGCTGACGGTATATTCCGGGAAGATCGGCGCGGCGCGTACTTCGCTCGCCTGGTTGCCGACGATCAGCTCATCATGCTTAATCCAGATAGTGCGGTTGGCGAGATGGTAAGCCAGCGCCAGCGCCCGGCGCACCGGCAGCGGCTTATCCATGTTCTCCTGATAGATTTTGGTGTAGTGCGCGGCGCGCTCGGTGCACACCGGCGGCTTGACGATATGTACCAGCGCGTCTTTGTGGGCCTTGATACGTTCGCTCAGGGTATCGAGTTTCAGAGTCGTCATAATTTATCCTCTCAGTGTCGCCGTCAGGCCTTTTTGCGCGGCGTAATGCTGCGCAAAGGTGAGCAGCGCCGGATCGTCCAGCGGTTTGTCCGGCGCATGGTAGGGCTGATTAAGCAGGGCGTACTTGTTCATGCCCAGCGTGTGGTAAGGAAGAAAATGGATCGCGCTGACGCCGAGTTCATCCGCGGCAAAATTAACGATGGCGCTCACCGACGCTTCGTCGGCGTTAAACTGCGGAATCAGCGGCACGCGAATAATCATCGGCTTGCCGGCGTCGGCCACGCGGCGCAGGTTTTTCAGCACCCGCTTCGCCGAGCCGTCGGTCCAGGCATGGAACCGTGTCTCGTCGACATGCTTCAAATCTGCGAGAAAAAGATCGATATGCGGCAACGCGGGTTCGATATAGCGCCACGGCACATGCAGGCAGCTCTCCACCGCCGTATGGATGCCCTCGTCATGGCACTGGCGAAACAGGCTCGCCGCCAGCTCAGGGTTCATAAAGGGTTCGCCGCCGGAAAGCGTGACGCCGCCGCCGCTGCGCGCGTAGAAAGGTTTATCGCGCCTCACCGCCGTCATGATCGCGTCCAGCGGCTTTTCTTCGCCGCAGACGCTTAACGCCAGCGTCGGACAGCAGTGTTCCAGCGCCGCGATATGGTCCGGTTGCAGGCGCTGCCGGTCAATGGTGATGCCATTCAGCGTTCTGGCGATAACCTCCGGCGCCGCCTGCTGACAGAGATCGCACTGTTCCAGGCAGAGGCGCGCGTCATACAGCAGATCTTTATGGCGGGAGCGGCTTTCAGGATTCTGGCACCAGCGGCAGCCCAGCGAGCAACCTTTAAAAAAGACAACGGTGCGGATGCCGGGACCATCATGCGTCGAATAACGCTGGATATTAAAAATCATAAGCCCTCTCCTCTCTTGCGTTCGAAGATTTGATAACTTTCGAAAGAAAGCGATATTGACACTGGTCAATAAAAAAGCGGAGTCGGGCGATATACTCAGCGAAACTTGCTAAACCTCACGATCTCCTCAGGAGCTGGTTATGGAACTCTATCTCGATACCGCCGACGTCGCGGCCGTCAAACGCCTGGCGCGCATTTTTCCCCTCGCCGGGGTCACGACTAATCCAAGCATTATCGCCAGCGGCAAAACGCCGGTTGACGAGGTTTTGCCCGCGCTGAAAGAGGCGCTGGGCGGCCGTGGCAAGCTGTTTGCGCAGGTCATGGCGCCACAGGCGGAAGGCATGGTGGAAGATGCGTTTCGTCTGCGCGCCATCATTAACGATCTGGTGGTGAAAATTCCGGTAACGGCGGAAGGGCTGGCGGCGATTAAACAGCTGCGCGCGGCGGGCGTCCCTACGCTGGGTACTGCGGTCTATGGCGCCTCGCAGGGGCTGCTGGCGGCGCTGGCTGGCGCGGAGTATGTCGCGCCCTACGTTAACCGTGTGGACGCGCAGGGCGGCGACGGCATTCAGACGGTAAGCGACCTGCAACAGCTCCTGACGCTGCACGCGCCGGGCGCGAAAGTGCTGGCGGCGAGCTTTAAAACGCCGCGTCAGGCGCTGGACTGCCTGCTGGCCGGTTGCGCCTCGATCACGCTGCCGCTGGACGTGGCCGAACAGATGATCTCTGCGCCCGCCGTCACTGCCGCCGTCGAGAAATTTGAGCAGGACTGGCTCGCCGCTTTCGGCAAGACAGGTCTGTAAGCCGCTTTCAAAAAGCGCAGTCATACATAACGCCGGGCGGCCCGCTGCCCGGCTTTTTTTATGCTGAATGAGTTAACGCATTACTTCACCTAAGTTAAAGAAATGTGATCCTTTTCACTCCCTGCGTCGATCTTCTTTGTTATCTTTCGCCTTAAACTTACGAATGAAAGTTAAGGCTTTCATTTCCCCGAAAAGGCCAACCTGAACCGCGGAGAAAACGATGAACGCATCCTTCACCTCAATGACCTTACCGAGTGATTACAAAAAAAACGTCGTGGAAATGAAGCGGGCGTTACGCGCGCAGATTGGCGACGTTGACGCCCTGTTCCGCCAGGTTTGTCAAAAGATCGAAACGGAGATCGCCGCCGCGCGTGAAGAAGAACGGCGTAACGGCAGCGCCTGGCCGGTGCTGCGCCAGGAAGATGTCGCGGCGGGAAACGTGACGCCCGCGCAGATCGCGCAGATCAAACGCCGCGGCTGCCTGGTGGTGAAACAGACTTTCCGCCGCGACGACGCGCTGGCGATGGATCAATCGATGCTGCACTACCTGGATAAGAATCACTTCGATGAAATCTACCGCGGCCCTGGCGATAATTTCTTCGGCTCGCTGGAGGCGTCGCGCCCGGAAATTTATCCGATCTACTGGTCGAAGGCGCAGATGGAGGCGCGGCAGAGCAGCGAAATCGCCGCCGTTCAGTCTTTCCTTAACCGTTTGTGGACCTTTAAGCACGCGGGGGCGAATGGTTTAATCCCGACGTCAACATCATCTATCCCGATCGCATCCGCCGCCGTCTGCCGGGCACCACCTCAAAAGGTCTGGGCGCGCATACCGATTCCGGCGCGCTGGAGCGCTGGCTGCTGCCCGCTTATCAGCAGGTATTCGGCAAGATTTTTAACAACCGTTTTGAAGAATACGATCCCTGGGATGCGGCGCACCGCCCGGAAGTCAACGAGTATGACATGGACAACACCACCAAATGCTCCGCGTTCCGCACTTTCCAGGGCTGGACGGCGCTGTCGGATATGGGGCTGGGCCAGGGACTGCTGCATGTGGTCCCGGTGCCGGAAGCGATGGCTTATGTGCTGCTGCGTCCGCTGCTGGACGACGTGCCGGAAGATGAACTGTGCGGCGTGGCGCCGGGTCGGGTCTTGCCGGTTTCCGAACAGTGGCATCCGCATCTGATCGCCGGGCTGAGCAGCATCCCCGCGCTGGAGGCAGGCGATTCGGTCTGGTGGCACTGCGATGTGATCCACGCCGTCGCGCCGGTAGACAACCAGCAGGGCTGGGGCAACGTGATGTACATTCCGGCGGCGCCGGCGTGTGAGAAGAATATGGCCTGTGCGCAGCGCGTGCGCGAGGCGCTGGAAACCGGCGCGTCGCCGGCGGACTTCCCGCGGGAAAACTATGAGCAGAGCTGGCAAGATCGTTTTCTTATCAGCGATCTCAACGCACGCGGCCGTCGCGCGCTGGGCATCGATCCGCTCTGATGCAGCTAACAGGCGAGCGTAGCGTACGCCATGACGTTGAACGTGGACGGCCTTGCGGGCCGTCCCGACGCGATGCTATCGGGAGATGATTTTGTTATACTCCTCTCCCCGCTCCCCAGGATGAGACGCCGGATGAACGCAAGGCAATTACAGATTATTCAACTGGTTAATGAAAGAGGCAGCATCAGCGTCAGCGAGCTGTCGCGCCTGACCCACGTTTCCGAAGTCACGGTGCGTCAGGATCTCAACACGCTGGAGAAAGGCAGCTATCTGAAGCGCGTTCACGGCTCCGCGATCTCGCTGGAAGGCGACGACGTCGCGGCGCGTATGCAGGCGCGTTTTCCGCTTAAGCAGGGTCTGGCGGAGTATGCCGCCTCGCTGGTGAAGCCTGGAGAATCGGTGTTTATCGAAGGTGGCAGCACCAACGCGCTGCTGGCCCGCTGCCTGGCGAACAACGACACCATCACCATCGTCACCGTCAGCCACTATATCGCCGGACTGTTAAAATCGTCACGCTGCGAAGTGATCGTGCTGGGCGGCCTCTATCAGAAAAGCAGCGAATCGGTGGTCGGTCCGTTAACCCGCAACTGTATTCAGCAGGTGCATTTTCAGAAAGCCTTTATCGGCATCGACGGCTGGCATCCTGACACCGGCTTTACCGGTCGTAATATGCTGCGCAGCGATATCGTCAACGCGGTAATGGCAAAAGATATCGATACCTTCGCGTTAACCGACTCATCGAAGTTCGGCCAGTTTCATCCCTACCCGATCGCCGTCGACAAACCTTTTCGTCATGTGATTACCGATACCGGCCTGGAGGCGCGCTATCGCCAGCTGCTTGAACAACAAGGCATTTGCGTCCATCAGGTTAACGAAAACATCCCCGGCGTCGCGTAACAGGGCGGTTCGCCTCGCGTCGTCCTTCCCGCCCCCCTTTATTTCCGTCTGGTTCATAAACCCCGTGACCGCCCTGCCGCTCAACTATCACGGCCCTTCACTTCCTGTCCGATGGTCTATGATTGTTCTTTGTATGCTGCCTGGAGCCGAAACCGCCGGACACCGTTTCAACACGCATTCTCTGGGGGGCAGCCACTTCGTGATTGACCAGAAGAACGATGCCCCATTACGGCGCCAGATCACGCTTACTGATTTAAGCACCTGAAACTCACATCACCGGATTCAGCCGGGCGATGTCGTCTATTGCTCACATCTGGGTTAAAACGAGGCAGTTGAATGGAGTCCAAATCATTTCTTAAAAGTTGGGGCGCGGAATATGTGGCCGCCGACACCGTCCGTTTTCGTCTCTGGGCTACCGGCCAGCAAAAAATCACGCTCAGGCTGTCAGGTAAAGAGGCAGAAATGAAGCCGGTCGGCGACGGCTGGTTCGAACTTGAGGCCACCGGCGTGGCGCCCGGCGCAGAGTATAATTTTGTTCTCGCCGACGGCACCGTGGTGCCGGATCCCGCCTCGCGCGCGCAGAAGGCGGACGTTAACGGCCCCTCTCTGGTGATCGATCCCACCCGCTATACCTGGCAGAACGCCGCCTGGAAAGGCCGCCCGTGGGAAGAGAGTGTGGTCTATGAGATGCACATGGGCACCTTTACGCCGGAAGGCACCTTCCGCGCCGCTATCGATAAGCTGCCGTGTCTGGCCGAACTTGGCGTAACGATGATTGAAGTGATGCCGCTCTCCCAGTTTGGCGGCAACCGCGGCTGGGGCTACGACGGCGTGCTGCTCTACGCGCCGCATTCCGCCTACGGCACGCCGGACGATTTTAAAGCCTTTGTCGACGCCGCGCACGGCCATGGCCTGTCGGTAGTGCTCGATATCGTGCTGAACCATTTCGGGCCGGAAGGCAATTATCTGCCGCTGCTGTCACCCGACTTCTTCCATAAAGAACGTATGACGCCCTGGGGCGCAGGCATCGCCTACGACGTCGATGCGGCACGACGCTACATTGAAGAAGCGCCGCTGTTCTGGCTCAGGGAGTATCACCTTGACGGTCTGCGCTTCGACGCCATCGACCAGATTGAAGATCCTTCCGACAAGCATGTGCTGATCGAAATCGCCGAGCGCATCCGTGCGGAAATTACCGATCGACCGATCCATCTGACCACCGAAGATTGCCGCAACGTGATTTTCCTGCATCCGCGCGCGGAAGATGGCTCCGTGCCGCTGTTTACCGGCGAATGGAACGACGATCTGCATAACGCCGTGCATGTCTTCGCCACCGGCGAAACCCACGCCTACTATCAGGATTTCGCCAGCGAGCCGGAAAAACGCATCGCGCGCGCGCTGACCGAAGGTTTCGTCTATCAGGGCGAAGTGTCGGCGCAAAGCGGCGAGAAGCGCGGCGTGAAAAGCAGCGGCCAGCCGCCGGTCGCCTTTGTCGATTTTATTCAGAACCATGACCAGGTCGGCAACCGCGCGCAGGGCGAGCGGCTGATCGAACTGGCCGGCGCCGACCGCACCAAAGTGATGCTGTCGATGCTGCTGCTGTCGCCGCATATCCCGCTGATCTTTATGGGCGAGGAGTATGGCGAAACCAACCCGTTCCTGTTCTTTACCGATTTCCACGGCGACCTGGCGAAGGCGGTGCGCGAAGGCCGCGCGCGCGAGTTCCAGGGCCACGCCGGGCATGAAGGCGAAAGCGTGCCCGATCCGAACGCCAAAGAGACCTTCGATATGTCGAAGCTCGACTGGAAAAAGCGGGAGAGCGAAGAAGGCAAAGCCTGGCTGACGCTAACGCGCGAACTGCTGGCGCTGCGTCAGCAGCATCTGGCGCCGCTGCTGGCGACCGCAGGCGGCGACGCGGGCAAGGTGCTGAAAACGGCGGAAGGCTTCCTCGCCGTCACCTGGACCTTCCCGCGCGGCACGCTGTCGATGGCGCTGAACATTGGCGAGAAGACGCAGCCGCTGCCCGATCTGCCGGGTGAAACCCTGTTCGCCTGGCCGCAGGCGGCAGATGCGCTGCCGCAGAATTCGATTATCGTCCGCCTGGCTTCTGGAGACGCAACGTGAAGATCCCAACCGCTACCTATCGCATTCAGTTTCGTAACGGCATGACCTTTGACCGCGCCGCGGCGCTGGTGCCCTACCTGAAGCGTCTGGGCATCAGCCACCTGTACGCCTCGCCGATTTTTACCGCGACGGCGGAGTCCACTCACGGCTACGATGTCACCGACGCCAACGAGATCGACCCCGCTATCGGCGGTCGCGAAGGCTTCGACCGCATGGCGAAAACGCTGAAGGAGGCTGGACTCGGCCTGATTCTGGACATCGTGCCGAATCATATGGCCGCCTCGCTGGAGAACGCCTGGTGGCGCGACGTGATCGAGCATGGCGAAAAGAGCCGCTATGCGCGCCATTTCGATATCAACTGGTCGCGTCGCCTGACGCTGCCGTTCCTCGGCGACACCTTTGAGGCGGTGCTGGAAAACGGCGAGATCAGCGTCAAGGCGGACCCGAAAACCGGCAAGCCCGCTTTCGCCTATTACGACAGCTACTATCCGCTGACGCCGGAGAGCTGGCAGGGGCGCGAAGAAGAGGTGCTGAAGCTGACCGACAAGGCGCAAATCGCCGCGCTGCATGAGCAGCAACCGTGGCGGCTGATGTCCTGGCGCGATGCGCCGCGCGACCTCTCCTACCGCCGCTTTTTTGAAATCACCGGACTGGTCGGCGTGCGCGTCGAAGATAAACAGGTCTTCGACGATACCCATCGGCTGATTCTGGAGCTGGTGCATTCCGGCGTGGTCGACGGCCTGCGCGTGGACCATGTCGACGGGCTCGCCGATCCCAAAGCCTACCTGGATCTGCTGCGTCAGGAGGCCGGACCGGACTGCTATATCACCGTGGAGAAAATCCTCGGCAAGAACGAGCAGATCCCGGAAGACTGGCCGATTTCCGGCACCACCGGCTATGAGTTTATCGAATCGCTTTCCGACGTGCTGGTGGACGATGAGCAGCTCGACGCCTTGCGCGCCGCCTGGGACAAAGTAGTCGGCAAGCCGGTTGATATGAGAGCGGAGTTGCGTGCGGCCAAGCTGCTGATGGCCGATAAAAACTTCGAGGGCGAATTCACTACCCTGCTGCATCTGGCGATGGGCATCGCCGGGGCGGACAATGCCGGCGTGGAAGAAAATGCGGTGCGCGGCGCGCTGCGCGAACTGCTGGTTGCGTTTCCGGTCTATCGCACCTACGGCACCACGGCAGGTTTGCCGCCGGAAGGCCTGGCGCTGTTGCAAAAAATAGTGCAGCGCGTCAAAAGCAGCGCGCACGCGCCCGATACCCAGGCGCTCGATTTCCTGACCGACATTCTGGCGGGCAACGTATCGGATCGGGTGGCGGGCGACGCCGCGACCTTCCGCACGCGCTTCCAGCAGCTGACCGGCCCGCTGATGGCGAAATCGGTCGAAGATACCCTTTTCTTCCGGCAGAACATGGAGCTGGCGCTGAATGAGGTAGGCGCCGAGCCGATGCCGCGCACGTTCTCGCTTAACCGTTTCCACGCCGAGATGAAGACGCGGCTGGAGCGGCAGCCCGATGCGCTTTCCGGCACCTCTACCCATGACACCAAACGCGGCGAAGATGCGCGCGCCCGGCTCTATACGCTGACCGAAGCGCCGGAGCAGTGGGCAGAATGCGTCGCCCGCTGGCGTCAGATGAACCAGGAAAAGGTGGTGCAGCTTGACGACGGCGCCGCGCCGAAACCGGCCGTGGCCTGGATGCTCTATCAGGCGCTGGTCGGCGTCTGGCCGACCACGCTGCGCCCCGACGACGAAGCGGGCCTGAAGGCGCTGGAAGAACGTTTCCTCGCCTTTACCGAGAAGGCGCTGCGCGAGGCCAAGCTGCGCACCAACTGGGGCGACAGCAACGACGCCTATGAAACGGCGGTGCTGGACTATGCGCGCCATCTGCTTTCTCCGGCGAACCAGACCTTCCTGCAGGATTTTTATCGCACCATTCAGCCCTTCGTGCGCGCCGGCCTGATCAACAGCCTGACCCAGACCATTATCAAGCTGACCGCGCCAGGCGTGCCCGATATCTATCAGGGCAGCGAGGGGCTGAACTTTAGCCTTGTCGATCCCGATAACCGGCGCGAACCCGACTTCGCCACGCTGGAGCAGTGGCTGGCCGACGATGAAGCGCCGACCACCGGCAACGAGCAGAACTGGCTGAGCGGAGAGCTGAAGCAGCATGTCACCGCGAAGCTGCTGCGCTTCCGTCAGCAGAAGCCGATGCTGTTCCGCAGAGGCGATTACCTGCCGCTCGCCGCCACCGGCAAGCGCGCAGAAAACGTCATTGCCTATGCGCGCGCGCAGGACGAAGAGGCGCTGATCGTCATCGCGCCGCGCCTGGTGCTGAACGCGTTGCACGAGGGTCTGGCGCAGCCGCAGCTGGCACGCTGGAGCGAAACGGAGATCCCCCTGCCCGCGTCGCTGGCTAACCGTCGCTACCGCGACATTCTCAGCGGGGAAGAGCTATTCCTGACCGATCGCATCAGCATGGAGACGGTCGATTGTTGTTCGTCTGTGGTTCTTGTAACACTCTGATTTTGCTTATCAGTAAGCGTTAAACGCTGTTACAGGCAAAATGTTCATTCGATGGAGAAGAATGCATGTCAAACGGTAAGCCTTTTGAAATAACAGCAGGGTATAGTCATCTTCTCGGCGCCAACTTTGATGGCGACGGCGTCAACTTTGCGATCTTCTCGGCGCATGCGGAGCGCGTGGAGCTTTGTCTCTACGATCCGAGCGGCAAAAACGAAATCGCCAGGCTGGATCTGCCGGAATATACGCATGAAGTGTGGCACGGCTATGTGCCTGGGCTGAAGCCTGGCGCGCTCTACGGATACCGCGTCCATGGCCCCTACGATCCTGAAAACGGTCATCGCTTTAACCCTAATAAGCTGCTGATCGATCCTTATGCGCGCGAGCTGGTCGGCGATATTGAGTGGAATGAAGCCCACTTCGCCTACGACCTGCTGCACGAAGATAAAGATCTGACTTTCGATACGCGCGACAGCGCCCCGTTTACGCCGAAGTGTCGGGTGATCGATCCTAACGAGTTCGACTGGCAGGATAATAATCGCCCCTCTATCGCCTGGCCGAAATCGGTGATCTACGAGACGCACGTCAAAGGTTTTACCCAGCTTAACTCCGCCCTGCCGCCGGAGCTGCGCGGCAACTTTGAAGGTATGGGCCACAAGGCGTCCGTGGACTATATCAAGAGCCTCGGCATTACGTCGGTCGAGCTGCTGCCGGTTCACTGGTTCCCGGACGATCAGCATCTGCTCGACAAGGGGCTGAAAAATTTCTGGGGCTACAACTCGCTGGGCTTCTTCGCCCCCGCGTCGCGCTACTACGGCCCGAAAGGCATTCAGGGCTTCCGCGATATGGTGCGCTCGTTCCACGACGCCGGCATCGAGGTCATCCTCGACGTGGTCTATAACCATACGGCGGAAGGCAATGAACTCGGCCCGACGCTGTCGTTCAAGGGCATCGATAACTTCTCCTATTACCGCACTCTGCCTGACCAGCATCGTTATTACATCAACGATACCGGCACCGGCAACACTGTGAATACCTCGCATCCGCGTGTATTGCAGATGGTAATGGATTCGCTGCGCTACTGGGCGGAGTCGATGCATATCGACGGTTTCCGTTTCGATCTCGGCACCATTCTTGGCCGCGAGCCGGAAGGCTTCGACCAGCGCGGCGGCTTCTTCGACGCGGTAACGCAGGACCCGGTGCTTTCTAAAGTGAAGCTGATCGGCGAACCCTGGGATATCGGCCCCGGCGGTTATCAGGTCGGCGGCTTCCCGCCGGGCTGGGCGGAGTGGAACGATAAATACCGCGATACGGTGCGCGAATACTGGAAAGGCGACAACGTTTCCACCGACTTTGCCGCACGCCTGCTTGGTTCCGGCGACCTTTACGATCAGCGCGGGCGCCGTCCGTGGGCGAGCGTTAACTTTATCACCGCGCATGACGGCTTTACGCTGAACGATCTGGTCTCCTACAACGAGAAGCACAACGAGGAGAACGGCGAGGACAATAACGACGGCCATAACGATAACCGTTCTTATAACTACGGCGCCGAAGGCCCGACCGAGGATGAAGGCATCAACGCGGAGCGTGACCGCCAGAAGCGTAACTTCCTCGCTACGCTGTTCTTCTCCCACGGCACGCCGATGCTGTTGGCGGGCGACGAGTTTGGCCGCAGCCAGATGGGCAACAATAACGGCTACTGTCAGGACAGTGAGATCTCGTGGGTTCACTGGGACGATCTGCCGGAGACCTGCGAGGCGCTGCGCGAGTTCACCCGTCGGGTAATCAAGCTGCGGGCGGAGCAGCCGCTGCTACGCCGTGAAAGCTGGCGCGACGGCATGGATATCAAGTGGTTCAACGCTGGCGGCGGCTTCCAGCAGCCGGAACAGTGGGACGAAGGCTCGACGCTTGGCGTCTATATTGGTCGCGCCGACCTGCAGCCGGAAGAAGGCATCTGGCACGATGTGCTGATGCTGTTCAACCCGTTTGAAGGCAACGTGCCGTTCCAGATTCCGCAGTTCGGCGAAGGCGGCTGGGTGCTGGAGCTGACGACATCCGACAGCGCGAAGCGCGGCATGGTGATTACCAAAGAGATGGATTTCGAGCTGGAAGGCCGCAGCCTGGCCCTGTTCAGACGACCGTAAGCGCGGATTATCTGCTAAAAATCCCCGTTGGCGATGCCGGCGGGGATTTTTTTATTGCCTGACGCGGCGCGTTTTTAACGCACCTCGCTGTTAAAACACGCTGTCAGCACTGAAGAAAGATGCTCAGGAAAACGTTCCGCGTACGCCTGCGGGATCAGTCCTTCAAGAAACGCTTTTACCGGACCGGTAATCATCCCCAGCGCCATATGAGCGGTGAGCTGACAGTCGGCGCACTGCGCGTCCGGCGAACTGCTCAGCATCGCTGCGACAGCCTCCACCATACGCTGATAGATCGCCGCGACGATCCTTGCGCCGTCCCGCTCTGCGGCGATGCTGTAGAGCGCCTTAGACTCTTGCGGGTTGGTCAGCTTCGCTGCGAGGAAGGCGTTCACCAGTAACGAGGCCATCTCAGCGACAGGTTTGCCGCGCGCAAGCAGACAAGCCTCTTCAATCGCGCTGGCCACGCCATGAAGATGTTGTTCAAGCACGCCCGCCAGCAGCGCGTCGCGGTTTGGATAATATTGGTAAAGGCTTCCCACCGACATACCGGCGCGCTGGGCGACGCGCGTGGTGGTGCAGCGGCTTAATCCTTCACGGGCTAAAACCTGAATGGTTGCCGTATGCAGCGCGTCGACGGTGGCGATGGCGCGCGCCTGAGCTGGCGTTTTACGGGCGTTGAGCGGGACGGGAGGCGTCTTCATCAAATGCGAATTCTTAAAGTAAGGGAGGCTTCATATACTGATACTTCCTGAACCTGATGAAATCAAGAAGGCAATAATGGGCATCATTGACAGCAGCGGCAGCTACAGACTCGGCGATCGTACGGTAAAACGGCTCGGCTATGGCGCCATGCAGCTGGCCGGTCCCGGCGTATTCGGGCCGCCGAAGGATAAACAGGCCGCTCTGGCCGTCTTGCGCGCCGCCGTGGAAGCGGGCGTTAATCATATCGACACCAGTGATTTTTACGGCCCGCACATCACCAATCAATTGATCGGTGAGGCGCTATCGCCTTACGACGACGACCTGACGATCGTCACTAAGGTCGGTGCGCTGCGCGGCGATGACGCCTCCTGGCGACCCGCCCTGTCACCGAAAGAAGTGACCCAGGCGGTGCACGATAACCTGCGCAACCTGCGGCTGGATGTGCTGGAGGTGGTGAACCTGCGGGCGATGTTTAAGGTGGATGGCCCGGCTGAAGGCTCGATTGAAGCGCCGCTGACCACGCTGGCGCAGCTACGGGAACAGGGACTGATTAAACATATCGGCCTGAGCAACGTAACCCGTGCGCAGATAGCCGAGGCGCAGCGGATCGTACCTGTCAGCTGCGTACAGAATATGTATAACATCGTTCAGCGTCAGGATGACAGCCTGATTAATGAGCTTGCGGCGCAGGGCATCGCTTACGTGCCGTTTTTCCCGCTAGGGGGATTCTCGCCCATTCAGTCCGCTACCCTGCAAAACATTGCGCAGCAGCTTGGCGCAACGCCGATGCAGGTCGCGCTCGCGTGGCTGCTTAAGCGTTCGCCGAATATCCTGTTAATTCCGGGCACCTCATCAGTCGCACATTTCAATGAAAATATCAGGGCGGCGGAACTGACGTTGCCAGAAGAGATGCTGAAGACGTTGGATACGCTGGCGGCATGATTCGGTTGTATAAGGCGGGCTGCCAGATAAGCAGCCCGCTCCGTTGCGGCGCGTTAAATCACATCGCACCTTGTCCAGTTGTAGTTAACCTGCGCCAGCTTGAGCTCTCCCGATACGTCGCCATAGCGACGATGCTGAGCATGAAGAAAATAGCGCTGTAGCCGCGCCGGCAGACGCTGCGCCCGATAGCGCAGCAGCGTGCTGTGCCAGAACGGCGCTGGCAGCGGCGTTTTCTCATGACGGGCAAGCAGTTCTTCTCTCCAGGACGAGGCTAACACCGCTTCGCAAAATCGCTGACGTGACATTATCGCCTGCTCATCAGGGATGCCCGCCAGCAAAAGCTGTCCCGGCAAAGCGACAAGCCGCAACGCCTTTATCGTCACACTCTTTCCCTGATAGTTTTGCCACAGGCTCAACAGCTGTGCGATTTTATCAGGCAGCGCTTCCCCTTCCTCATACAGAGGCGGCGTAATAGGCAAAAATGTAAAATGAAACGCCTCTGTCGGCAGTACGTCTGCCAGCGTATCTTCTGCGCTCAACTGCCGAACCTCATCGAAGAGCGTATGTACGGCGGCAGGCACTGTCGGCCGAAGTCCAGCGGCCAGCGCCAGCTTCCGCGGATGATAATATCCTCCCCCCATCACCTCACCGACGCCGTTCTCCTGCTGCCAAAGGGAGACGGTTTTTTCATTCGTTGCGTGGTAGAGCGTGTCCAGATCTGTACTCATAAAACATCCCGACCTTTGGTTAGCAGAGGATAAAACGCGTTGCTGTTTAATTTAGCGGATTTTTGATGGGTTAGCGTGAAGTAAGCGGCGAGAAATGTGCTCAGGATAAAGAGAAGCTGGACGCTATAAGTTGGAAACGACAAAAGAACCCTCTGTAAAACCAACTGGCTATCGCGTAACTTGGAAACATCCGGTGATTATCGTTAATATTTATAGTATTTAAATGAAAGTTAATTTTTATTTTTACCCTTCAATGCTATTTAAGGAGGCCAACAACGCAACTTTAACAGGGAGGTAAAAAGTGATGGTTAACTTAGTTATTATAATATCTCTTATCGCATTCGTGATAGTTTGTTTTATTTTACACTGGAGAGTTAGCCTTAAAAAGAAGATAGTCGCCCCCCATGTACGGCGCCGCTGATTTTCGCTGCTAACATCTGTTTAAATCGGCGTAGTGTATAAGAAGAAAGTTCACAGGGAACGACGGCTAGTCTACGTGTAAGCGTATTATGCGGGATGAAAACGTTGGGATTAACGTTCAGGATGCCAACGGAAAAAGTTACTGGTGTATAAAAATTTCAGGAAAAATGAAAGAAGATGCCACGCTTCTTTCATTTTTTAAAATTCAGAATTGATGCTTGTTATAATGCCGACACTCTGCTTTCTAAGGACGCTACTGAAGTAATTAGTTTTTGGATTTAAGCGTTGACTGACAACAAAGGGACACACTGGTCTTTACTTGAATAGTGTACTGTTGAGCGCTCGTTCCAGGCGTCTGTATACTGGATATCGTCATGCAATACGCCAGGTGATTTTCTCGTATTGGATGCTGATACTTTCAATATGGTCCATGTTATCATTGCCAGCCAACTTATTATCAGGCACCTAACAATTAACGCCAGTGACTTTCAAACCTTCCAGCAATACGGTGTATTGACATAAATCAATGAAGCCTGATAATCATTACAAACTATCTTTCTGCTTATTATTTCCATTCATAACCATACCCGTTTTTGCTATGGAGAACGTGGCGGTAATCAAATAATGTTTTGATTTTAATGTTTTAATATCATATGCAATTGAATATTTCTCTTCAGCAATAAACTGATAGCCAAAAACCGGCAAACAGTCACCCTTTTGAATATAAAGCGGATTGTCATCAAAAGTCTTGATAAGCTCACGACCTTTATCACTATAAATTTGAACAGCAGTCACCTGCTCGCCGGGACTTAAAGGAGACAGAATGCAAACGTGATTATCTTTTATTATCGTTGTAGTAGGTGTTCGGGACACCATACGATCGCCAGGCCCAGGACAACCGGCCAATAAAAAAACAGAAGTTACTACCAGGTATTTTTTCATTACGGTCATTTCTCTTGTCCTGTAACGATTTTTTTATAAAGATTAGGGATATCTTTCATACTGTCTTTCCCTCTGTATTTACCTATACGTTCTGGCCTCTGGTAATAAGACTTTACCACGCTGCAGAGCCTGGAAAACAGCATCATGAAGCCGCAGAAGACAGCAGAAACGTCCGGGCCGGTCCACAGGAGGATGGGGAAACGCTGGAAATAGTTCAGAGATACGCTCATCTCTCAGCCAGCCACTTGAGTGAACACGCGAGCAAAATCGGCACCATTCTGAACCGTCATGGCACAAATATGGCACAAGAGGAAAACGTGATTTATATAAATGGCCGATAAGTGCTTGATTTAACTGGTGCCGGTAATAGGAGTCGAACCTACGACCTTCGCATTACGAATGCGCTGCTCTACCAACTGAGCTATACCGGCTTTGGGAAGGGATGCTACGGGCTGTAACGTTAAAAAAAAGCGGCGCCTGAGTCAAGAGGCGCCGCATCGGATGCTGCTTTTGTCGCCAGCGGGCGGTTTTTCATCTGAGAACAAGCCAGCGCTACAGCCGCTCCGCTACACACTTAGCCAACCACAAGCCGTTGTCCTGCCCGTTACGCCCGGATGGTATCGTCGCCGTAGCCAATCCACTTATAGGTTGTGAGCGCCTCCAGCCCCATCGGGCCGCGCGCGTGCAGCTTCTGTGTGCTGACCGCCACTTCCGCGCCCAGACCGAACTGGCCGCCGTCGGTGAAGCGGGTGCTGGCGTTGACATAGACCGCCGAGGAATCCACCTGTCGGACAAACCGATCGGCGGCGCGCGTGTCGCGCGTCAGAATCGCGTCGGAATGCTGGGTGCCATGCTCGCGGATATGCGCAATCGCCTCATCCATATCGGCGACGACGCGCACGTTCAAATCGAGCGACAGCCATTCGTCGTCATACTGCTCCGCCTTCACCGCTTCCACCTCGGCTGGCCCCTGCTGCAACAGCGGCAGGGAGCGTTCGTCTGCGTGCAGCTTAACGCCCTCCTGCGCCATACGCTGACTCAGCGCCGGCAGAAAAGCGTCGGCGACGGCGGCGTTGATCAGCAGCGTCTCGACCGAGTTGCAGGCGCTGGGACGCTGTTTTTTCGCGTTGACGATGACGTTCAGCGCCGCTTCCGGCTCAAAGTCGGCGTCGATATAGATATGGCAAACGCCGATGCCGCCGGTGATCACCGGAATGGTCGACTGCTCGCGGCACAGCTTGTGCAGCCCCGCCCCGCCGCGCGGAATCAGCATATCCACATAGCGATCCAGCTTCAGCAGCTGGTTCACCAGCTCGCGATCCGGGCTTTCAATCGCCTGCACCGCGCCAGCGGGCAGGCCGTGCTGCGCCAGCGCGGACTGAATCACGCGCACCGTGGCGCCGTTGGTGCGGTATGTCTCTTTACCGCCGCGCAGAATCACGGCGTTGCCGGTTTTCAGGCAGAGCGACGCCACGTCCACCGTCACGTTGGGGCGCGCTTCATAAATAACGCCGACCACGCCCAGCGGCACGCGGCGGCGTTCAATACGCAGCCCGCTGTCCAGCTGGCCACCGTCGATCAGTTGGCCGACCGGATCGGCCAGGCGGCATACCTGGCGCACATCATCGGCGATGCCCTTCAGGCGCGCCGGGTTCAGCATCAGACGGTCCAGCAGCGCCTCGCTCAGGCCGTTACCGCGCGCATCTGCCAGATCCTGCTCATTGGCCGCGAGGATAGCCGCGCTCTGCGCTTCCAGCTGGTCGGCGATGGTCATCAGAACGCGGTTTTTCTCCGCGGTGGTCAGCGTGGCGAGCTGATATGAGGCCGCTTTGGCCGCCTTGCCCATTTCTTCCAGCATTCATGCCCCCTTAGCTGACAATCATGTCGTCACGGTGCATCGCAACCGGACCATATTCATATCCCAGGATATCACTGATTTCCTGGCTGTGATGACCGGCAATCATGCGCAGCGCATCGCTGTTATAACGTGACACGCCGTGGGCGATATCGCGGCCCAGCAGGCTGCGAATGCGGATCACTTCGCCACGGGAGAAGTTGCCGCTTACCTCGCGAATGCCCTTTGGCAGCAGCGAACTGCCGCGCTCCAGCACCGCCGACAGCGCGCCGTCGTCGATCACGATCTCGCCCGCAGGCGGCGCGCCGAAAATCCAGCGCTTGCGCATCTCCAGCGGCGACTGCTGCGCATGGAAACGGGTGCCGACCGGCTTGCCCTCCGTCACGTCGCCAATCACGCCCGGACGGCTGCCCGCGGCGATAATCACATCGATGCCGGCGCGGCAGGCGACGTCCGCCGCCTGGAGCTTGGTGCTCATGCCGCCGGTGCCCAGCCCGGAGACGCTGTCGCCGGCGATGGTGCGCAGCGCGTCATCGATGGCGTGAACGTCGCTGATCAGCTCCGCCTGCGGATTGCTGCGCGGATCGGCGGTAAACAGCCCTTGCTGATCGGTCAGCAGCAGCAGCTTATCGGCGCCCGCCAGGATCGCCGCCAGCGCCGATAAATTATCATTGTCGCCGACTTTGATCTCCGCCGTCGCCACCGCGTCGTTCTCGTTGATCACCGGCACGATATTGTTATCCAGCAGCGCGCGCAGCGTATCGCGCGCGTTCAGGAAGCGTTCGCGATCTTCCATATCCGCGCGCGTCAGCAGCATCTGCCCGATATTGATGCCGTAGATGGAGAACAGCTGTTCCCACAGTTGGATCAAACGGCTCTGCCCCACCGCAGCCAGCAGCTGCTTTGAGGCGATGGTAGGCGGCAGTTCCGGGTAGCCCAGGTGTTCACGTCCGGCGGCCATGGCGCCGGAGGTCACGATCACAATTCGATGGCCCGCCGCGTGCAGCTGCGCGCACTGACGAACTAACTCCACAATATGTGCCCGATTTAACCGACGCGATCCGCCGGTCAGCACGCTGGTCCCCAGTTTGACCACCAGGGTCTGACTGCCGCTCATGTTTTCCTGCCGTAGTAAAAATGTCTTTGAAGGGACGTTTTATCAGGAGTCAGGATGGAAGCCAACCGTCAGCGCAGGAAAAGCGTGGAAAATTGCCGACAGCGGTGTAGACCAAAAGTTCGCCCTTCACAAGAAAAGCGGAAAAGCTTCATAAAACATTCACACAATCCCGGTAAAAACGTTCCTGTTTTTTACAAGAAGTCTCAAAACTTTTTATTTTTTTACTCATCGGGATAGATAACAAATGAAAAAGAACGCACTGGCACTGCTGATCTCCGCACTGGCTCTGAGCTCCGCCGCCCAGGCCGCCGAAGTGTACAACAAAGACGGCAACAAGCTGGATTTCTACGGCAAACTGAAAGCAATGCGCTACATCAGCGATGCGGAAACCAACGCCAGCAACAACGCTGACAAGTCCTACGTGCGTATCGGCTTCAAAGGCCAGACCCAGATTAACGAACTGCTGACCGGCTATGGCCAGTGGGAATATCAGTACAACCTCAACAACCCGGAAAGCGACTCCAACGTCGGCAACAAAACCCGTCTGGGCTTCGCCGGTATTAAAGCGGGCGGCTACGGCTCATTCGATTACGGCCGCAACTACGGTCTGATTTACGACGTGGAAGCGATCACCGATATGATGCCGGAGTTCGGCGCCACCGCCTATACTTCCGCCGATGTCTACATGCTGACCCGCACCAACGGCGTCGCCACCTACCGCAACACCAACTTCTTCGGTCTGGTGGAAGGCCTGGACTTCGCTCTGCAATATCAGGGGAAAAACGAAAGCTCTACGCGCAGCGACGGCGTCTCTAACGGCGACGGCATGGCGGCCTCTCTTTCTTATAAAATCATCGACGGCCTGAGCATCAAAGGCGCGGTCTCCTCCTCCAACCGTACGCTGGATCAGAAGAACAGCGACTTCGGCGGCGGCGAGAAAGCGGAAGCCTGGGCGACCGGCCTGAAGTATGACGATAACGGCGTCTACCTGGCGGCCACCTGGGCGGAAACGCGCAATATGAACCCGATCAGCGGCACCGCACAGGTTGGCGGTGAAGATGTCAGCGTCAGCGGCTACGCCAACAAGCTGCAAAACCTCGAGCTGGTGGCGCAGTATCAGTTTGATTTCGGCCTGCGTCCTTCTCTGGCCTACGTGCAGACTAAAGTAAAAGATATCGAAGGCGGCGTGGGCGATGCGGATTACTACAAGTTTGCTGACGTCGGTGCGACTTACTACTTCAACAAAAACATGTCAGCCTTCGTTGATTATAAAATCAACCTGCTGGATGACAACAACACGCTGAACCGCAACACCGACGATATCGTGGCGATCGGCATGACCTACCAGTTCTGATGCGCGGCGGCGCGCGGTCAGCGGCCTGAATCCACCCGGATTGCTGCAACAGGACGCTGGTCGCTCGCCATCTTGCAGGATAAAAAAAGGGCAGGCGATTCGCCTGCCCTTTTCTGTTCGTCGCGCGATCAGGCGGTGAGTTTCACCGGCTGCTCGCTGGCGCCTTCCGCCGGTCGCAGTCCCAGCTCCAGCTCGGCCAGGGTAGCTTTCAGTCGTTCATGGAAATTACGCAGCGTCTCTTCCAGCTTTTCTTCGTTCTCTTTGCCTTTGATTGCGCATGGCTTCCATTCGCCATCCTTATCGTGCAGACCAAAGTAGTACTGATAGGTAAAGTGGTCGGATTGTGCGTCCAACTCCAGCCACCATCCCCAAAATTCACGATTTTCCGGTGCAGGCTTAACATTAACGCAAACGGCCAGGCAGTCGAAAAAGAAACGCCCATCTTCGCATTTGTTCTCGCGGATATAGGGGCCCAGCGCGGTAAAACGTTTAATTAACCGGCTTCTGGGATGTCCATTCGGTAACGTCATGGTTTACACCTCCTTAAATGAGCTAACAGTTTTAGCAAACTGAGGCGAAATAGCAACTTATCACTTCAACTGTTGCAGCAGCCAGTCGCAGGTCGTTTGCAAGGCGCGATCGAAGTTATTCAGCACCGGCGAGAAGCCGATTGGCAGCAGCTTGCCGCTGGCCGAGGAGTTGACGATCAGCCGCGCATCCTCTTCCGGGCTCCAGGGATCGTTCTGCCAGTAGCCCGCCAACATCGGCGTCGGCGTACGGCGGCCCAGCAGCCCCTGGGTTTTCAGCGAATAGCGGTTCAGCTCGGCGCTGAGCGTCTCATCGGTGGCGTGCGCCATGCCGAGACGACTGGCCAGCACGTCGATATACATATCGGGCACATGCGTCTGCTGAGCGGGATTCGCCAGCAGCGCATGCACGATCGGCCCCAGCGTGGCGACGCCGCGCAGCCGCTGCGCCTCCAGAAAGGCCAGCCGCACCGCTACGTTCGCGCCGAAGCGATAGCCCAGCGCCGCCACGCGCGTATGATCGACCCACGGCACCGTGTCCAGCCCGCGCAGCACCTGCTGATGCAGGAAGCTGGTGTCCTGCGTCAGCTTCCATTTAGAGGAAAAGCCGACCGACGGCATATCGATGGTCAACATCGCGATGCCGCGCGGCGCCAGATAATCATGGAACAGGCGATAGTTATCGATTTGCAGACTGTCGAGACTGCCGCACAGCAGCACCGTAGGATAAGGCGCGCTGACGCCAGGCGGCATATGCAGGAAACCGGTGATAGCGCTGCCGCCCTGAACAGAAAAGGTCAGTTCTTTCAGCTCCCCGTCCAGGCGCAGCGTCGCCTCCTCATAGGCGCGGCTGGCCAGGATCTGCGCCTGCTCCGCCAGCTCGTCGCCTTTAATGTGCGGCCAGGCGGCCAGGCTGTAGAGATTCACCGCATGCAGCCAGTGCTGGCCCGCCTCCGGCGTATCGCCCGCCTCCTGCGCTTTCTGCTGCCAGAACGCCGCCTGTTTGCTCCACTCGTAAATCCAGTTGCCGCCGCGATAGCCGATCACCGTATCCAGCCACGCCTCGCTGGTGCGCTCCGCGCGGCTGGCGGCGATGCGCGCCAGTACCTCGCCGATTTCCAGCGGCGAAAGCCCGCGCCAGCTCCAGAGCAGCCGGTTCAGCATACGATACCAGCCGGTGTGGCTTTCGCCCTCCAGCGTGGAGTGCAGGGTCGCGGTCAGATGGTGGCGCTGGCGCACCAGCGAGGAAGTTTCAGGATGTTTGAAGCGGGGTTTAAACAGCTCTTCGCTGAGATTTTTTGCTGACATGATGTAGCCCTTTTCCCACGGCGCGATGATGACACCAGAGTTTACGTCACCGATCAGAGAGGCGCGACCCGCAGAAACGACAACGCCCGGCTTAACCGGGCGCTGTTTTGATGCAGGTCAATCAGCGATTGACGATCGGCGGAATAAAGGCCACGCCCATATCCCACGGCTGTTCGATCCAGGTGTTCTGCGGAATGTCCACCACGTAGTCGTCCACCAGCGGCGCGCCGGCCGGCTTAGCGAAGATAGTGACGAAACGCGCTTTCGGATACATTTCGCGGATCGCCTGCGCGGTGCCGCCGGTATCCACCAGGTCGTCAATCACGATAAAGCCTTCGCCGTCGCCTTCCGCGCGCTTCAGCACGTTCATTTCGCGCTGATGGTCATGGTCATAGCTGGAGATGCAGACCGTATCGACGTAGCGGATAGAGAGTTCGCGCGCCAGCAGCGCGGCCGGTACCAGGCCACCGCGGCTAACCGCAATAATGCCTTTCCACTGTTCGACAGGAAGCAGGCGCTGAGCCAGTTTACGGGCATGAATCTGCAGCATGTCCCAGGTGACGACGTATTTTTCGCTCATAAAAGGAATCCCGGCCAATCGAATTGGCTTAAAAAATGTGCAATGGGAAAAGGTTGCGCGGCATTATAAGGATCTGACGCGCTAAAAACCAGCACCGGATTGCGCGGTTGCCGCATTTTAACGCGCCTGACTGCACAGCGGACAATAAAGGATGTTATTCTCCCTGCATCACGTCAGATTCGCTGACGGCGATCGATTACCGAAAATTTTGCAACGGAGCGCAGCCGCGCGCCGATGACACAGGAGACCTGTCGTGTCTGAATTGTCTCAACTCTCTCCCCAGCCGCTGTGGGATATTTTCGCCAAAATCTGCTCCATCCCTCATCCCTCTTTCCATGAAGAAGCGCTGGCGCAACATATTATCTCCTGGTCACAGGAGAAAGGCTTCTGGTGCGAACGCGACCAGGTCGGCAATATCCTTATCCGTAAACCGGCCACGCCGGGTATGGAAAACCGTAAGCCGGTGGCGCTGCAGGCGCACCTGGATATGGTGCCGCAAAAAAATAACGACACCGTGCATGACTTCGCCAAAGACCCGATTCAGCCTTATATCGACGGCGAGTGGGTTAAAGCGCGCGGCACCACGCTGGGCGCGGACAACGGCATCGGTATGGCCTCGGCGCTGGCGGTGCTGGCTGATGACAGCGTGCAGCACGGTCCGCTGGAAGTGCTGCTGACCATGACGGAAGAGACCGGTATGGACGGCGCGTTCGGTTTACAGCCGAACTGGTTGCAGTCGGAAATTCTGATCAACACCGATTCCGAAGAAGAAGGCGAGATTTACATGGGCTGCGCCGGCGGCATCGATTTTACCGCGACGCTGCCGTTGCAGCGCGAAGCGGTGCCGGCCGGTTATGAGCATCTGCGTCTGACGCTGAAGGGGCTGAAAGGCGGCCACTCCGGCGCGGAGATCCATCTCGGCCTGGGCAATGCCAACAAGCTACTGGCGCGCTTCCTTGCCGCGCACGCGCGCGATTTCGATCTGCGTCTGGTTGATTTCAACGGCGGCACGCTGCGCAACGCCATCCCGCGCGAGGCGTTCGTCACCTTTGCGCTGCCGACGGCGAAAATCGACGCGCTGAAATCTGCGGCGATGGGTTACCTGGCGACGCTGCAAAACGAGCTGGGCATGATTGAGAAAAACATCGCGCTGCAAACCGAGCCGGTTGCAGGCGATGCGCTGGCGCTGACCGCTGAAAGCCGCGACCGCTTTATCGCCCTGCTGAACAGCACGCCGAACGGCGTGATCCGCAACTCCGACGTAGCGAAAGGCGTGGTGGAAACCTCCCTGAACGTAGGCGTGGTGACCATGAGCGAGCAGGAAGCGAAAATCAACTGCCTGATCCGCTCATTGATCGACAGCGGTAAAGAGTATGTGGTTGAAATGCTGACTTCGCTGAGCGAGCTGGCTGGCGCGCAAACCCTGGTGAAAGGCAGCTATCCCGGCTGGCAGCCGGACGCCAGCTCGCCGGTCATGGCGCTGGTGCGTGAAACCTATCAGCGTTTGTTCAATAAGACGCCGAACATTCAGGTGATCCACGCCGGTCTGGAGTGCGGCCTGTTCAAGAAGCCTTACCCGGATATGGATATGGTCTCTATCGGCCCCACCATTACCGGCCCGCACTCGCCGGATGAGCAGGTGCATATCGGCAGCGTCGGCCTTTACTGGCAGCTGCTGACGGAACTGCTGAAGGCGATTCCGGCGAAGTAATTCGCGTTAACATGCTACAGGCTTCGTTTGCTGAAAGGTCAGACTCCGGTCTGGCCTTTTTTTATTCCCATTTCGCCCCGCGTCAACCCAGCATAAAGCACCCCCTTTTCGCCGCAGCGCTGGCGCATTCCGCTATCGCCTCAGCGATTCACCGCCGCTTCCCCTGATATGTCTGGATGTCTGGATGGCTAATAACGTTTCGTGTTAGCTTATGCGCTTTCGGTTGTTGCCAGTTTGTAGCCGCCATTAAAAAATGTGGCAAAACATTTGTTTAATTTATTCGGGAGACCCTACATGGCCGCGTTGAATTGCCTGGAGATGCGTCACATCTCCCTCTCCTTTAGCGGCTTCGCCGCGCTCAGCCAGGTGGATTTTCAGCTGGAAGGCGGCTCGGTGCATGCGCTGACCGGCGCCAACGGCGCGGGAAAATCAACGCTGATGGCAGTGCTGGCTGGCGCGCATGCCGACTATCAGGGCGAGATCCTGCTCGACGGCCAGCCGGTGACGCTGCGTTCGCCGCGCGACGCGAAGCGCCTCGGCATTCATCTGGTGCAGCAGGAGGTGGACGTGGCGCTGGTGCCGCAGCTCAGCGTGGCGGAGAACATCATGCTGGATCGGCTGTCGGAGCCGGGCCTGCGCTATCGCTGGAGTGAGATGCGGCGTCAGGCGCGCGAACTGCTGGCGCAGCTGGAGTCGCCGCTGCCGGTCAACCGGCTGGTAGAGCGCTGCACCCTGGCGGAGAAGCAGCAAATTCTGCTGGCGCGCGCCCTCTCCCATCACTGTCGCTTCCTGATCCTCGACGAGCCGACCGCGCCGCTCGATCGGCACGAAAGCGAACGCCTGTTTCGCGTGGTGCGGCGCTTACAACAGAACGGCATCGGCGTGGTGTTTATCTCTCACCGCATTCAGGAGCTGAAAACCATCTGCGACCGCATGACGGTGCTGCGCGACGGGCATCTGGTGAGTAGCGAGTCGATGCAGGCGCTGAACGCAGAGCAGATCGTCGAAAAAATGCTGGGGCACCGGCTGGATGATATCTATCCGCCGCGCCGCAGCCTGCCGCCGGGAGACACGGTGCTGGAAATCAGCGGGCTGCATGACGATCGGCTGCTACAGGATATCGCGCTGACGCTGCGCCGGGGCGAAGTATTAGGCATCGCCGGGCTGGCGGGCGCGGGCAAAAGCGAGCTGTGCAAGGCGCTGTTCGGCGCCACCCGCAGCCGCGTCGCCAGCGGTCGCCTGCACGGCGCGCCCTGGCGGCCGCGCAGCCCGCACGACGCCGTCGCGCGCGGAGTGGCGCTGGTGCCGGAGGAGCGGCGGCGCGAGGGGATCTTTATTGATGAATCGGTGGCGATGAACCTGAGCGTCACCGCCGACGACAGCTTCTCCCGCTGGGGCATTTACGGCCATCGCCAGGCGTGGCGCTGGGCGCAGCAGATTATCGCGCGGCTGGGCATCCGCACGCGCGGGCCGCAGCAGCCGTTGCGCCGTCTCTCAGGCGGCAACCAGCAGAAAGTCGCCATCGGCAAATGGCTGCGTAACGACGCGAAGGTGCTGATTTTCGATGAGCCGACCAAAGGCGTCGATATCAAAGCCAAAACCGACCTGTTCAACCTGATCGACGGCCTGGCACGCGAAGGCAAAGCGATTATCTACGCCTCCGGCGAGTTTTCCGAGCTGGTTGGCCTGTGCGACCGCATCTGCGTGCTGTGGGACGGCCGCATCGTCGCCGAGCTGGAGGCCAGCGCCACTGATGAAGAGACCCTGTTACTTTATTCCACCGGAGGAACCCCTGCGTGAGCAGCAAAGATCTGACCCTGACGCCGCGTCCGTCGCTGCGCCACCAGCTGTTTGAATTTTTGTATAAGTGGGGAATGGTGCTGACGGTGATCCTGCTGATCGCCGCCTTCGGCCTCGCCTCAGACAGCTTTCTCGACCCGAACAATATCATCAACATTCTGCGATCTATCGCCATCGTAACGGTGATCGCCGTCGGCGTGTCGATCTCGCTGACGGTGGGCGGCTTCGACCTCTCGGTCGGCTCCACCGCCTCGCTGGCGAACGCGCTGGTGATTTCGCTGTTCGTCTGGTACGGCTTCAGCACGACTGAGGCGATCGTGGTGACACTGCTGCTCTGTACGCTGGTGGGGCTGTTTAACAGCCTGCTGATCGTGGTGCTGCGCATTCCTGACATGCTGGCGACGCTGGCGACGCTGTTTGTGGTGCAGGGCGTGGCGATGACGTACAGCTACGGCGGCTCGATTACCGAGAATATGGTGCTGCCGAGCGGCGATATGGCGGAAGGCGCGATCCCCGCCGCATTCGGCCTGCTCGGCCAGGTGCCGACCATCGTGATTATTATGCTGGCGGTGACGCTGGCGGCGCAGCTGGCGCTGTCGCTGACCAAACATGGCCGCCGCATGTACGCGCTGGGCGGCAACGCCGAAGCGGCGCGTCTCTCCGGCATCCGCACCGTGCGCTACCGCGTGCTGGCCTACGTGCTGGCGTCGCTGCTGGCCGGGCTGGGCGGCATTCTGCTGGCGTCGCGCATCGGCTCTTCGCAGGTCAACGCAGGCGGCGGCTATCTGATGGATGCCGTGGCGGCCGCCTGGATCGGCTTCTCGCTGGCGGGCGCGGGCAAACCCAACGCGCTCGGCACACTGTTAGGCGCGGTGATCCTCGGCGTGCTGCAAAACGGGCTGGTGATGCTGTCGGTGCCCTATTACGCCATGGACATTATTAAAGGGCTGGTGCTGGCGTTGGCGCTGGCGATGACCTACTTCCCGCGCCGCTAAGGCGCTTTTGACAGGGTAAATAATGATGAAATCTTTCGCACTCTCTTTGATCGCCGTCGGCCTGCTGAGCGTGGCGCCGACGTTCGCCGCCACGCCCGCTCCGGTGCCGACGGCCATCGCCGACCATGACGGCCCCATCCGCATTGCGGTGATCCGCAACCTCGGCTCCGACGACAACACGACCCAGTTCGTCGCCGGGGCGATTCAGCAGGGACGTAAGCTCGGCTTTAAGGTCAGCACTTTCCTCAGCAACGGCGACGACGCGCGCTTCCAGGATTTCGTCAATCAGGCCATCGGCCAGAAATATGACGGCATTCTGCTGTCGCACGGCAAAGCGCCCTACGCCACCGCGCTGGTGAAGCGCATCGCCGACGCTGGCATCAAGGTGGCGGTTTTCGATACCCCGGTTGACGCCGCTATTCCCGGCGTGACGGTAAGCGCGCAGGACGACGCCTCGCTGGCGGCGCTGTCGCTGGGTCAGTTGATCAAAGATTTCAACGGCAAGGCCAATATCGTCAAGCTATGGGTAGCGGGCTTTCCGCCGATGGAGCGCCGACAGGTGGTTTATGAAAAGCTGCTGAAGGAAAATCCCGGCATTCGTCAGCTGGAATCGATCGGCGCCGTCTCTTCCGACGTGCAGGGCGACACCGCCAATAAGATCGGCGCGATACTGGCGAAATATCCGAAAGGCCAGATCGATGCCATCTGGGGCGCGTGGGACGCCTTCAGCCAGGGCGCTTACAAAGCGCTACAGGAGAATGGCCGTACCGAAATTAAGCTCTACAGCATCGACGTTTCCAATCAGGATTTACAGCTGATGCGTCAGCCAGGCAGCCCGTGGAAACAGACGGTGGCGGTAGACAGCAAGCTGATCGGCGCGGTGAATATGCGTCTGCTGGCGCAGAAGATCGCTGGCGAACCCACGCCCGCCAGCTATCAGTTTAAAGCCTCAGCGATTGACCAGGCGGCGCTAAACGGCCAGCAGAGCGCGGTAAACGTGGCGACGCTGAATAAAATTCTTCCCGGCTGGGGCGAAAGCAATGATTTTGTCGCCCCCTGGTTCGCCACGCTGGAGGCAAAGTACGGGAAAAAGTGATGCAGAAAACCGGCCGCAGGGCCGGTTTATTTGCGGTGCGTCAGGCGGGCCGTTTGCGCTTTTCGCAGGGCGCGGCAAAACAGCGCGAACAGCAGCGAGAAGTAAAAGCGTTCGGTGCGAATCAGCCAAAAGCTGAGGCCAATAAAAGCCAGCGCCAGCAGTGGGCAAATCAGGCTTCCCCCTGCGCTTACTCCGCCGACCAGCGCGCACAGCAGATAAATCACAGCGCCCGCCAGGGTCGCACGGGCCAGCAGCAGATGCAGACTAAGTCCAACCATGCGCCCTTTCGCCATAAGAAAGACCGGCATCACATAGAGCGCGCCGCACAGCAGCGAACCAATGACCAGCAGCACCATCGTCATGGTGCGCGGCAGCCCCAGCAGTTGCGTTACTGCCTGCCATAAGGAGAACTGCATCATGGCAAAGCTCAGCATCATCAAAAAAGCGCTGAGCACCAGCGGCAGGGCAAAATTAAATATGCCGACCGAGCCGGTCATCTGCTGATTAAGTTTATCCTGCACGGCCTTCAGCTGACCTGCCGAAGCCTGTTTGATCTCGCGATCGATCATCAGGCAATAGCGAAAACGCGCCTGAGCGGCTTTCAACAACATAGCTATCCTTAATACGTAGCAAATGACTGAATTGTAGAAATAATATATTTAGCGCTTGTACCCAGGTTTTGCGGATTACGGATGGTACCGGTTACGCCGCTTCCAGCAAAGGTGACGGTATTATTTACCGCAATCAATAATTCACGCAGTAGCTGCCGCTGGATGGTTTCTGTTGGGAAGCGCTTAGGATAGCGCCCTGCTTTCATTGCTGCTTTGACGCCAGCGTTAGATATTCCAGGGCTTTGCGCGCGAATAATTGTTTCTGTCAGTCGCTTGCGCTCGCTACGACTCAAATTTTGTAACCACTCGCTTACGTTACGGGGAGAAATCGCCTTCATGGCTTTATAGGTATCCAGGGTGCCTTTTAGCCCTGCTCCAGCGCCGGCTAATGAAAGAATATCCAGCGCGGTAGATGTCGCAACATACCAGTCCTGACTATCAAGCCATGCCACGTGGTCTTCATAACCGTTAGTCATAGCAATGACACGTCCGACGCCAAAGAAACATTGAACTGCTGTAGCAGTGCTACCCGCTACGCCTATGGCCGCAATTGCGCCTGATGTCCCTGCCGTAAAAGGCATCGCAGCCATGGCGGTAGCCGACAGGAAAGCGGTAACGATCAAGCCGCCACAGGCAAACGCGGTAAAAGTAATTTCAGTAGCAAGCGAAGGCGAAGACAGGGATTTTATGACTGCTTTTTGCGAGGCGGCCCCGTGTGCTTTGTCTGGTACTTTCGTGATAATAACATGACTCACCAGGCTTTGATTTAGGTTAGCAATACGGCGGGAAGGACGTACAAGCCAACATTTACTTCCATCGTCATAAATAATGCCGACCTGATAAAAATCACGTCTACAGTCCAGATTATTTGCTAACAAGCCGAAATCAATATTCTGACCACCAGCAGCCTGCCCTGTCTACCGGCCAAAATCGTAACTTAGCATGCCTTTTCCGGGTGATTGACCAGGTAAACTCATGATTGCTCTCCTTCGTTCCTTGATGAGAAAGATAAACCGGACCAATAATTTCCGTAAAATTTTTAACAAAGAGAAGCGGAGTGAGCAATAATTACTTAAACATTAAATTCAATTGTTTGATAAATAATATAATTTTAATCAGAATACAAAAGCGATATATAAAAATTAAATTCAGCCCTACAGCTGAATACGGCTAAATTTAATTTATTAAATTATTAGTTTTCCAAATAGATAAAATTTAACAGCAGGCTTAACAACCGCTACAGCCCCAGCACCAGCTGCCTTTCCAGCTGCGGATGCAACAGCGTGACGTGCAGCCCGACCAGCCGGACGCCGCGACCGCCGCGCCGCTCATCCCAGGTCTTTTTCGCCACCGCGATCAGGTCTTCCTTATTCAGGATCGGCCAGACATGCTCCTGGGTGGTCTGCTGGAAATCGCTAAACTTCAGCTTTACGCCCTGCCGCGCAATATGGCGATCCGGCTTGATTTTAGTCAGGCGCCGCTCCAGCTCGTCATAGAGAAAATCGATAATCTCCAGGCACTGCTCCCAGTGGTGAATATCCTCCGACAGCGTGCGCTCCACGCCAAGCGACTTGCGCTCGCGATCGGCGATCACTTCCCGTTCGTCAATACCGTGGCTGCGCTCCCAGATAACGCGGCCAAACTTGCCAAAGCGCTTCAGCAGCATCGCCAGATCGCTGTTCTGCACGTCGGCGCAGGTGCGCAGCCCTAAATCTTCCAGCTTCTTTGCCGTCACTTTGCCGACGCCCGGAATTTTCGCCAGCGGCAGCGTTAGCAAAAACTGCGGCATCTCCTCCGGCGTGATCACGTACTGGCCGTTCGGCTTATTCAGATCGGAGGCGATTTTGGCGAGAAACTTGATCGGCGCGACGCCCGCCGACGCGGTAAGGTTCAGCTCATCGGCGATGATCTGGCGGATTTCACGCGCCATCAGCGTCGCCGAGCCGTGGCAGTGCGGGCTGTCGGTAACGTCCAGGTATGCCTCGTCCAGCGACAGCGGCTCGATACGCGCGGTATAGCGCGAAAAAATCTCCCGGATATGGGCGGAGGCTTCTTTATACGCGTCGAAGCGCCCCGGCAGCAGCGTCAGATGTGGACAGAGCTTTAGCGCCATCGCCGTGGACATCGCGCTGCGTACGCCATATTTACGCGCGGGATAGTTGGCGGTGCTGATCACGCCGCGTTGGGTGCGGCTGCCGCCGATAGCGAGAGGAATATCGCGCAGGCTGGGGTTATCACGCATCTCCACCGCTGCGTAAAAGCAGTCCATATCGACATGAATGATTTTGCGCATACCCCCTCCGCTGACACTGGATAAGTATACAGCCAACCCAAAGGGATTCAATGGCACAGGGTAATGAATATTGCGGCGCGACGCCTGCCGCTACGCTGGCTGGCAACGAAATAACAGCTATTTATTAACCGGCATCTTGATAAAAAAACAGACAGTGATAATGTTGCGCAGCGATAGCGGAATGTTCCGATTATGCAAGTCACAGACGCCGTTGGGCGTTGCAGTTTAACCCCCTCATTACAAGGGAAAAAGAATGGGCAAAATCGCACTGTTGTTTGCGATGATTCTTTTGCCGGCCCTCAGCATGGCAAGCGCGCCGGACCCAGTGCAACCACTGGCGCCGGTCAGCAAAGAGTTAAAGAAGCAGTTATTAGGTACGCCGGTTTATATTCAGATTTTCAAAGAAGAGCGCACGCTGGAACTTTACGGCAAGATCGGCAACGAATTCCGCCTGCTCGACAGCTATCGCATCTGTAACTTTTCCGGCGGACTGGGGCCGAAGCGCCGTCAGGGCGACTTCAAAAGCCCGGAAGGTTTCTACAGCGTCAGGCTCAATCAGCTGAAGCCGGACAGCCGTTTTTACCGCGCGATCAATATCGGTTTTCCTAACCAGTACGATCGTCAGCAGGGCTATGACGGCAAATATTTGATGATCCACGGCGCCTGCGTCTCAATCGGCTGTTACGCCATGACCAACGCCTATATGGATGAGATTTTCAGCTATGTGAACGCCGCGCTGCGCAACGGCCAGCCGGAAGTGGCAGTGAGCATCTACCCGTTCCGCATGACTGAAAGCAATATGCAGCGTCACCGCAACTCTTATTACGCCAGCTTCTGGAAAGAGTTGCAGCCGGGCTACGCTTACTTTGTCGAACATCGCCAGCCGCCGACGGTAGCTGTCAATAACGGCAGGTATGTGCTGAACGGCGCGCCGGTCAGCGGCACCCCTGCCGCCTCCGCGTCATTCCTGGCGCTCTCCAAGGCAAAATAGTTGCCACTCGCCTGGCGCGATACGGTGCCAGGTTTCATTGCCGGTTAGCGGCTGAGTGGCAATCACCGTGACCACGTCGTTTGGCGTGGTCTGCTTCTGAAAGTCTATCTCCACATCCTGATCCAGCAGCTTCGCTTTGCCGAAGGGCGCGCGGCGCGTGATCCAGAACAGGTTGGTCGAGCAGTAGGCCATCAGATAGCGGCCATCCGACAGCAGCATGTTAAACACCCCCTTCTGACGCAGCTCCCCTGCCAGCTCGGCGATATAGCGGAACACCGCCGTCCAGTTGCCGGGCGTGCGCGGATAGCGCGTCGCCAGCTTATGCAGCAGCCAGCAGAACGCCTTTTCGCTGTCGGTCTCGCCTACTGGCCGAAAATTGCCGGTTTCCAGCTGACGATAGCCCCTGAGCTGGCCGTTATGGGCGTAGGTCCAGTGGCGTCCCCACAGCTCGCGGGTAAAAGGATGGGTATTTTCCAGCGACACCTGACCGCGATTCGCCTGGCGAATATGCGCCACCACCGAACAGGATTTGATCGGGTACTCCTGCACCAGTCGCGCAATCGGCGAGTTATAGCTGGGCTGCGGATCTTTAAAGGTGCGACAGCCTTTATTCTCATAAAAGGTGATGCCCCAGCCATCTTTATGCGGCCCGGTGCCGCCGCCGCGCTGTACCAGGCCGGTGAAGCTGAAACAGATATCAGTTGGAACGTTGGCGCTCATTCCGAGCAATTCACACATAGTCGGGGCCTCCGGCACGGTTTAGCGACGATTATAACCAATCAGACAGCGGCGGACAGCGGGAACGCAACCGCTATTTTCAGCAAAGGAAAGATAAAAGCGCCAGGGAAAATGCGGGCAGAGCCGCAGAAACGCCGCGTCGGGGATGACGCGGCGGCGTAATCGACCAGAAGGCGGTTACTTTTTCTCCATCTCTTTTTCGATCAGCAGCATCAGGATATGGATCACTTTGATATGAATTTCCTGAATGCGGTCGGCATAGCCGAAATGGGGTACGCGGATTTCGATATCGGCGCTGCCCGCCATTTTGCCGCCGTCTTTGCCGGTCAGCGTGATCACTTTCATCCCCTGCGCGCGCGCGGCTTCAATCGCCTTAATAATATTCGCCGAGTTGCCGGAGGTGGAGATGCCCAGCAGCACGTCGCCCGCACGCCCGACCGCCTCAACGTAGCGCGAGAAAACGTAATCGTAGCCGAAATCGTTGCTGACGCAGGAGAGATGGCTGACGTCGGAGATAGCGATGGCCGGATAGCCGGGACGGTTTTCGCGATAGCGTCCGGTCAGTTCTTCGGCGAAGTGCATCGCGTCGCAGTGAGAGCCGCCGTTACCGCAGGAAAGCACTTTGCCGCCTGCCTTGAAGCTGTCGGCAAGCAACACCGCAGCACGCTGGATCGCGTGAATATTCGCATCTTCGCTCAGGAATTTATTTAGCGTATCCGCTGCTTCGTTAAGTTCTGAACGAATAATATCCTGGTACATAGGGATGTCCTTTGGATGAGAAAGAGTCAGCGCAAGTTTACCGGAATGGCAACAGGCCGCAAAGCGTTGCGCTGTGAAGTGAGCGATTTGACCAATCATGCGGCCGGAGTGTGAGCCAGGTTGTAATTATTATGTTATGCAATTGCTAAACAACCTTAACTGCTCTAAATCTGTACTCAGACCAACAGGTCAGACCTCTTACTTCATACGGAGCGGTTCATTATGATGGTTCTTTCTGTTCTTGCGACGCTGGCATTAATCGGCGCGCTTTTCTGGCATCGCGTTTCGCTTCGCCTCAGCAGCGTCATTCTGCTGCTGTGGACGGCGGCGATGGCGCTGTTCGATCTCTGGACGCCCTGGATGCTGCTGCCGCTGGCGCTGATTCTGCTGCCGTTGAATCTGATGTCGCTGCGCCGCTCCCTGTTTTCCGCCCCGATGCTACGCACTTTCCGCAACGTGATGCCGCCGATGTCACGCACCGAGAAGGAGGCGATCGACGCCGGCACGACCTGGTGGGAAGGCGATCTGTTTCGCGGCAATCCCGACTGGCAAAAGCTGCATAACTACCCGCAGCCGCGCCTGACCCCCGAGGAGCAGGCGTTTCTCGACGGCCCGGTAGAAGAAGCGTGCCGCATGGCGAACGATTTCCAGATCACGCACGAGATGGCCGATCTGCCGCCGGAGCTGTGGGCTTATCTGAAAGAGCACCGTTTCTTCGCGATGATCATTAAGAAAGAGTATGGCGGGCTGGCGTTCTCCGCCTACGCCCAGGCGCGCGTGCTGCAAAAGCTGGCGGGCGTCTCCGGCATTCTGGCGATCACCGTCGGCGTGCCTAACTCGCTCGGCCCCGGCGAGCTGCTGCAACATTACGGCACCGATGAGCAGAAGGATCACTATCTGCCGCGTCTGGCGCGCGGCGAAGAAATTCCCTGTTTTGCGCTGACCAGCCCGGAAGCGGGCTCCGATGCGGGCGCCATTCCAGATACCGGCGTGGTCTGCATGGGCGAATGGCAGGGCCAGCAGGTGCTGGGCATGCGCCTGACCTGGAACAAGCGCTACATTACTCTGGCGCCAATCGCTACCGTACTCGGCCTGGCGTTTAAGCTTTACGATCCCGAACATCTGCTGGGCGATACCGAAGAGCTGGGCATCACCTGTGCCCTGATCCCGACCCATACGCCGGGCGTGGAGATCGGCAAGCGCCACTTCCCGCTCAACGTGCCGTTTCAGAACGGTCCGACGCGCGGCAAAGATATCTTCGTGCCGATTGACTACATTATCGGCGGCCCGAAAATGGCGGGTCAGGGCTGGCGGATGCTGGTTGAATGCCTGTCGGTCGGACGCGGCATCACCCTGCCCTCTAACTCCACCGGCAGCGTGAAAAGCCTGGCGCTGGCCACCGGCGCCTATGCGCGCATTCGTCGCCAGTTCAAAGTCTCTATCGGCAAGATGGAAGGGATCGAGGAGCCGCTGGCGCGCATCGCGGGTAACGCTTACGTGATGGACGCCGCCGCAACGCTGATCACCGCCGGTATTATGCTCGGCGAAAAACCGGCGGTGCTGTCGGCGATTGTGAAATATCACTGCACCCATCGCGGCCAGCGCGCCATTATCGATGCGATGGATATCGCGGGCGGTAAAGGGATTATGCTCGGCAAGAGCAACTTTCTCGCCCGCGCTTATCAGGGCGCGCCGATCGCCATTACCGTCGAAGGCGCGAACATCCTGACGCGCAGCATGATCATCTTCGGCCAGGGCGCGATCCGCTGCCATCCTTATGTGTTGCAGGAGATGGCCGCCGCCGAACGCAACGACCTGCCCGCTTTCGACCGCGCGTTGTTCAGCCATGTCGGTCACGTCGGCAGCAACGTGGTGCGTAGCCTGTGGCTCGGCATTACCGGCGGCTACACCAGCGCCTCACCGACACGCGACGCCACGCGCCGCTACTACCAGCACCTTAACCGCATTAGTGCTAACCTGGCGCTGCTGTCGGACGTTTCGATGTCGGTGCTGGGCGGCAGCCTGAAACGCCGCGAACGCATTTCGGCTCGTCTGGGCGATATCCTGAGTCAGCTCTATCTCGCTTCGGCGGCGCTGAAGCGCTATGACGACGAAGGCCGTCAGGCGGCGGATCTGCCGCTGCTGCATTGGGGCGTGCAGGATGCGCTGAATCAGGCGGAAGACGCCATTGACGATCTGCTGCGCAACTTCCCGAACGCGGCCATCGCGGCAACGCTGCGCCTGGTGATTTTCCCTGCGGGCCGCCACTGCCGCGCGCCGTCGGACCGTCTGGATCATCAGCTGGCGAAGCTACTGCAAACGCCCTCCGCCACCCGTTCCCGTCTGGGTCGCGGTCAATACCTGACGCCGAGCGAGCATAACCCGGCCGGACAGCTGGAGGCTGCGCTGCACGATGTAATGGCGGCGGAAGTGATTCACGATCGTCTCAACAAGCAGTTGAAAACGCATCTGTCCTTTACCCGTCTTGACGAGCTGGCGCAGCGCGCGCTACAGGAAGGCTGGATTAACGCGCAGGAAGCAGAGGTGCTGAAACGCGCCGAAGTGAGCCGCCTGCGTTCGATTAACGTGGATGAGTTTGAGCCGGATGCGCTGGCGACCCAGCCGGTAAAGCAGGAGCAGACCGAGATTCGTAAAATCGAAGCCGCCTGACGGCCAATAAAAAAGACGAAGCAGCAACACGCCGCGCTGCGAAGGAAGGTGGGAGACCGGATGTTCAACGGCGCGGCACGCAAGGCCTGAGTGTTTATGCTCAGGCCTTTTTTATTGGAGGGGATGTGGGGGTTTTAAGCTGCCTGTGCGGCAGTGAACCTTCCTGTTATGCCCGGATTCGACCGTGAGTGTTTCTAAGCTGCCTGTACGGCAGTGAACTTCGGTTTGAGCCAATGGCAGCTGCCGAATGATTTCTAAGCTGCCTGTACGGCAGTGAACGCAGTAGTATTTAATGGCTACATGGCGAATCGTTTCTAAGCTGCCTGTACGGCAGTGAACCGTTCAAATCTACCCCAAAACCTTTACAAAATAAACAGATACCGCTTTTTCAGCCGTAAAACCCTTTTTTCTGCCCTTTAATTTCTTTCCTGTAAAATCAATTAATTACAGTGGCACTAATAAAAAGGGTTCTCTTTGTTAACGCGTGATGCCTTACCGGTCCACCCCACCCGCAGGCAGACACGCCCTCCAACCAACAACAGGCGCAGCCAATCTAAAACCTGGATAACGCGCCCATAAAAAACGCGCCTCGCTGGCAGGCGAGACGCGCGCTTATCAAATAAATAACTTAGCCGTGCTGGCGAATTCGGGCGATCAGCGTATCGACGGTATCGATATTGGGTGCGGCGACAATCAGCGCCCAGCCCAGCCCAATCGCGTGGTGCACGCATTCAGTATGCATCGCCGGATCGGGGATGTTTTTCATATCCGCAACGTGCGACATACCGACGGTGCGGCGGATCAGTTCGGTGCCGCAGTAGCCGATGCTGTCGGCAAACACTTTTTTAAGAAATTCGTTGACGTAGCCGGGCCAGGACAGCGTGCGATCGCGGGTTTTCTCCGTTGCCAGCGCCTGAAAACGTTCGGCGAAAGTGATCCACACTTCGCGCACGTCCGTTAAGCGCTGCTCGCGCGCATCGGCGGCCTCACGCGGCGCCAGCAGTCCCGGCAGCGCGCAGTAGTTCAACAGCAGATTGCCCAGCGCGGTGCCGACGTCAAAACCCATCGGCCCGAAATAGCCGAACTCGGCGTCAATCGCTTTCAGACTGTCGTCGGCGACGAAGATCGAACCGCTGTGGATATCGCCGTGCAGCAGCGCCTCGGCGTGGGCGAAAAAGCGATGCTTCAGCCCCGCCACCTCATTACGCAGCCGATCGTCGCTGCGTAGTTCAGACACTGCCGCTTCCAGCGCCGTCGGATAGCTGTTGCGCGGATGGTCCTCATACGGATCGGTAAAGAAGAGATCTTCCGTGATTTCGCACATTTCAGGGTTGATAAAGTGCGCAACCTGCGCCTTTTTCTCATGCGGATGCAGGTAAAAATCGGAGGTATGAAACAGCGTTTGCGCCAGATACTCGCCCAGCTGACGCGCCGCCTGCGGATAGTACCGCCCCTGTACCAGCTCGCCGCGCCAGATGCGATGGCTGGAGAGATCTTCCATCACCATCACCGCCAGCTCTGCGTCGTAATGCAGCACTTTTACCGTATGCTGCGGACAGTGACGGTAGTGTTCAATCAGGGTTTCCGCTTCCAGCCGCGCGCGGTCCAGCGTCAACGGCCAGGATTCGCCGACGCAGCGCACCCAGGGCAGCGCCTGCTTCACCACGATGCGGCTGTTACCGTCACGATCGAAGATTTTAAACACCAGATTAAGGTTACCGTCACCAATCTCTTCGGCGTCCACCAGCGAAGACGCATCGCTCAGTCCGCTAAATCGTTGCGCATATGCCACCGCATCGGCGGCAGTGAACGTCCGGTATTGCGACATTATCCGTTTCCTCTGCAAATCTGTAGTAAAAGCCGTTCAGACGTCTATACTTCCGTTTCGCATGTTGGCACAATATACAGCATTAACGCAACATGGATTTCACCCTTATGCAAACTCTTCATACCACCAGTCTGCGCGTGCGTGATAACCAGCTGTGGATCCTCGATCAGCAGGCGCTGCCGCAGCAGCAAAACTGGCTGGACGCCAGCAGCGTAGACGCGCTGGTTAGTCATATTCACGCGCTGCGGGTGCGCGGCGCGCCGCTGATCGGCCTCTCCGCCAGCCTGCTGCTGGCGCTGCTGGCGGAAAACGGCATGCCGCGCGATGAGCTGGCGCAGGCGCTGACAGTGCTGCGCGCCGCACGCCCCACCGCGGTTAACCTGATGAACAATCTGGATCGCATGAAGCAGGCGCTGAAGCAGGAAAACTATGTCGCCGCCCTCGGTGCGGAGGCGCTGCGGCTGGTGGAAGAGGATAAAGCGCTGTGCGACGCCATCGCGCGCGCCGGCAGCGAACGGGTGCCGCGCGGCAGCCGGATTTTGACGCACTGTAATACCGGTGGCCTGGCGACTGCTGGCATCGGCACCGCCATCGGCGTGATTGCGCGCGCCTTTGAGCAGGGAAACGTGGAGATGGTGTGGGTGGATGAGACCCGTCCGCTATTACAGGGCGGGCGGCTAACCGCCTGGGAGCTGGGCGAACTGGGCATCCCTAACCGTTTGATCTGCGACTCCATGGCGGCGGCGCTGATGGCGCAGCAGCAGGTAGACGCCGTCTGGGTCGGCGCCGATCGCATCGCCGCCAACGGCGACGTGGCGAATAAAATCGGCACCTACAGCCTGGCGGTGCTGGCGCGCTATCACAACATTCCGTTTTACGTCGCCGCGCCGCACACCACGCTGGATCGCGCCTGTCCCGACGGCAGCGCCATTCCGATCGAACAGCGCGCCGCCGCCGAAGTGACCGGCGCGGCGGGCAGTTTTGGACAGGTGCAGTGGGCGCCGCAGAATGCGCAGGTGTGGAACCCGGCATTCGACGTCACCCCGGCGTCGCTCATCAGCGGCTGGGTGCTGGATACCGGCGTCGTCACGCCGGAAGCGGTAGCGGCCGGTTATTTCCAGCCGTGATGCCAACGTTAATCCTTATGCGCGAGGTGCATCACCATTTCGGCCGGGCAGCACAAATAAACGTGCGAATAGCGGTTGCCGTTTCGACTGGATAAACAAGCAGGCGATAATGCGGACGGCGGTCGCCGTCCGCATGAGATATGTCAGGGCAGACGCGGATAGGTCACGGCGATCGGATCGCCGGTAAAGTTGGCGATCCAGCCCTCCGGGTTATCGAAAATACGGATCGCGGTAAAGTGCGGCTGCGATCCCATATCAAACCAGTGCGGCGTGCCGGCCGGCACTGAGATCAGATCGTTCTTCTCACACAGAATCTGATAAACGCGCCCTTCCAGATGCAGGCAGAACAGCCCTGCCCCTTCAACAAAAAAACGCACCTCGTCTTCACCGTGGGTATGCTCGGAGAGAAATTTCGTGCGCAGCGCCTCTTTCTGCGGATTATCGGCGCGCATGCTGATCACATCCCAGCTCTGGTAACCCTTTTCCGCCACCAGCCGATCGATGGCATGCTGATAGGCGCCGATCACGGTTTCCGCATCGGGATTTTCTCCCAGTTCACGATCCGCCTCCCAGCGCTCAAAACGCACGCCGCGCGCGTTCAGCTGCTCGCGGATCGCCTCAGGATCGGTGCTGTGCCAGATCGGCACCGTGGTTTCTGTCTCGGTATAAATGGTTAATTCACTCATAAGGAAAACGGCTCCAGCTTAATCTGATCAAAACGGTTAACCTGGCGATGGGTACTGTCATTATCCGCTTCGCCGCGAATCAACTGCAGGGTATGCCACCCAGCCTGCTGCGCCGCATCCAGCTCCTGCCGAATATCGGAAAGAAACAGCAGCGCGCTGGCGGGCAGGCCAATCTGACCGGCAATGTTCTGGTAAGCGCTTACCTCGCGCTTGGCGCCGACATGCGTGTCGAAGTAGCCGTTGAACAACGCCGTAATATCGCCGCAGTCGCTATAGCCGAACAGCAGCTTTTGCGCCGCAACCGATCCAGAAGAATAAACGTACAGGGAAATACCCTGCTCACGCCACTTTTTTAGCGCGGGCAGGACATCAGGATAGAGATGGCCGGTAAAGTCGCCGTTCAGGTAGCCGCTGCGCCAGATCATGCCCTGCAACGCCTTCAGCGCGGTCGATTTCCGATCCTCATCCATAAACCGATAGAGCGTGGCTATCAGCGCATCGACGTCGGCCTGCGGCTGGCTAATCTCCCGGCGCAGCGCGTTCAGCGCGTCGACCACCTCCGGTTGATCCTGCTGCGTCCGCACATAGTCCGCCAGATGCTGACGCGCCCAGGGAAACAGAACGTTATGTACAAAGCGGATATCGCTGGTGGTGCCTTCAATATCGGTAACAATCGCGCGAATCATGCTCTCTCCAGCAAACGACGTTGCATTTCACAGTTAAACAGAAACTCCAGCCCTTCCAGGTGACGGCGCGCCTCCTGCACATCTTTGCCCCAGCAGGTCAGGCCATGGCCGCGCAGCAGAAAACCGTAGCGCAGCGGCTGGCGCTGCGCGTACTCCCCGATGCGTCGCGCCAGCGCGTCGATATCCTGATCGTTATCGAACAGCGCGATGGCGACCCGATCGAGATGGCTGTGCTGACCGGCCAGCGTTTTTTGCATCTCGTAGCCCTGTAACAGCAGCGTCGGGCCTTTCTCCACCCGCGACAGCACGGTGCTGTTGACGCTATGGGTATGCAGCACCGCGCCCGCATCGGGGAACAGGCGGTAGATCAGCGTATGCAGCCCGGTTTCGGCGGAAGGCCTGCGCCCGGCAGCGGCCTGACCGGTGGCGATCGAGACTTCGATAAAGTCGTCAGCGCTCAGGCTGCCCTTATCCTTGCCCGATTCGCTCAGCAGGCAGATGGTGTCATCGCCGCGCACCGACATATTGCCGCCGGTAGCGGGCGCCCAGCCCTGCTGTCCAATCCAGTGGCAGGCAGCCACCAGCTGCGCCAGTTGCGAAGTTACCGTCATAGTGTTCCTTATCTCTGAGTCGCTGAAGGAGAAAGCGCGTTTAGACGTCTACCCGTCTTGATTGCCAAATACTAACATCATGATTATAGTGGCTCAACACAGCCGTAACATCGGGCCGCTATCCATCCTGAAGGTGAGCCATTTATGTCATGTAACCCGTTGATTCCAGAAAGTAAGCTGCCCGCGCTGGGCACCACGATTTTCACCCAGATGAGCGCGCTGGCGCAGGCGCACAACGCCATTAATCTCTCGCAGGGGTTTCCCGATTTTGATGGGCCGCATTATCTGCAACAGCGGCTGGCGCATCACGTCAGCCAGGGCGCCAACCAGTATGCGCCGATGACCGGCGTGGCGCCGCTGCGCGAGGCGATCGCCGACAAAACCGCCGAACTGTACGGCTGGCGTCCCGACATTAACGAGGAAATTACCGTGACCGCTGGCGCTACCGAGGCGCTTTATGCGGCGATCACCGCGCTGGTGCGGCCAGGCGATGAGGTGATCTGCTTCGATCCCAGCTACGACAGCTATGCGCCCGCCGTGACGCTGGCAGGCGGCGTGATGAAACGCCTGACATTACAGCCGCCCGCTTTTCGCGTGGACTGGCAGGCGTTTGAGCCGCTACTGTCGCCACGCACCCGGCTGGTGATTCTGAATACGCCGCACAATCCCTCCGCTACCGTCTGGCGCCAGAGCGATTTTGCCGCGCTGTGGCAGGCAATCGCTGATAAGCCGATCTACGTACTGAGCGATGAAGTGTATGAGCATATCTGCTTCAGCAATGAAGGCCATCACAGCGTGCTGGCGCATCCGCAGCTGCGCGAACGCGCCATCGCCGTCTCGTCGTTTGGCAAGACCTATCATATGACCGGCTGGAAAGTGGGTTACTGCGTCGCGCCGCCTGCGCTGAGCGTGGAAATCCGCAAGGTGCATCAGTATCTGACATTTTCGGTGAACACGCCGGCGCAGCTGGCACTGGCCGATATGCTACGCGCCGAGCCGGCGCATTACCGTGAATTGCCGGCGTTCTATCGCGCGCGCCGCGATCGCTTCGTTCAGGCGTTAAGCAGCAGCCGCTTCGAGATTTTGCCCTGCGAAGGCACCTATTTCTTACTGGCGGACTACAGCGCCATCTCCGATCTGGATGATGTCAGCTTCTGCCGCTGGCTGACGGAAACGGTGGGCGTGGCGGCGATTCCGCTGTCGGTATTCTGCGCGGACGGCTTCCCGCACCGCCTGATCCGCCTCTGTTTCGCCAAGCAGGAAAGCACCCTGCTCGCCGCTGCGGAGCGCCTATGTCAGATTTAAATCTTACGCTATTGCAGCAGCCGCTGGTCTGGATGGATGGCGAAGCGAACCTGGCCTATTTCGACAGCCTGCTGGCGTCGCTGACCGGCCGCGATCTGATTGTGCTGCCGGAGATGTTCACTACCGGTTTCGCGATGGAGGCGGCGCAGCAGTCGCTGCCGCAGGAGCAAGTGGTGGCATGGCTGGCGGATCATGCGCGTCGGCTTGACGCGATGGTCGGCGGCAGCGCCGCGCTGCAAACGGAAAAAGGGGCGGTGAACCGCTTTCTGCTGGTGGAGCCGAGCGGCCGCCTGCACAGCTATGACAAGCGTCACCTGTTCCGCATGGGCGATGAGCATCATCACTATGTCGCTGGCGAGCGGCGGGAAATTTTCACCTGGCGCGGCTGGCGTATTTTGCCGCAGGTTTGCTACGACCTGCGCTTCCCGGTCTTTTCCCGCAACCGCAATGATTACGATCTGGCGCTCTACGTGGCGAACTGGCCGGAGGCGCGCAGCCATCACTGGCAGGCGCTGCTGATGGCGCGCGCGATTGAAAATCAGGCGTACGTGGCGGGCTGCAACCGCGTAGGCGAAGATGGCAAGGCGCTGCGCTACAGCGGCGACAGTCAGATTATCTCGCCGCAGGGGATGATTCTCGATCGCGCCGAGGCGCATCAGCCCGCGATTCTGAATGCCACGCTGTCACTGGAAACGCTGAACCGCTACCGCGACAGCTTCCCGGCGTGGCGCGATGCGGATGATTTTCACTGGTAGCGCGCAGCGTAGCGTTCCATCCGGGACGCTACGTTTAACCCCTTAGCGCCGCCTTCACCCGCCCGTTAATGCTGTCAATCGCCTGATGCCCGCATCCTGTCAGCCGGACGCGCGCGAGATTCATCGCCGCGCCGTAAATGTCCGGTATCACCAGAACCCGCCCTTATCGATAAAAGCGTATTTATCATGTGCCGCGATCGACCGCCGCTTCGCGTTTCGGCAACGGATTAAACAGCGCGTTCAGCGTTACCGAGACCAGACAGGCGGCGCTGATGCCGGAGTGAAACAGCGTCTGTACCCAGCCAGGAAAGCGGTCGTAAAAGCCCGGCATCACCACCGGAATGATGCCGAATGCGAGCGCGGTGGCGACAATCACCAGATTCATATTGTCTTTGTAATCCACCTTCGCCAGCGTACGGATGCCGCTGGCGGCGACGGTGCCGAACAATACCACGCCCGCGCCGCCCAGCACCGGCATCGGAATCGCCGCGATAACGCGCCCCAGCACCGGCAGCAGACCGAGCAGGATTAAGATCGCCCCGCCCGCCGCCACCACGAAACGGCTTTTGATGCCGGTCATCGCCACCAGCCCGATGTTTTGCGCAAAGGCGCTCTGAGGAAACGAGTTAAATAGCGGCGACAGCGCGCTGGTCAGCATATCGGCGCGCAGCCCGCGCGCGATGCGCTGCTCATCCACCGGCGTGCCGATAATCTCGCCGATCGCCACCAGCCCGGCGGTGGTCTCCGTCAGCAGCACCAGCACGATCAGCATCATCGACAGGATCGCCGCCGCATCGAACTGCGGCAGCCCGAAGTGGAGCACGCCCGGCAGCGCAAACAGATCGCCCGTCATCACGCCGCTGAAATTCGCTTTGCCGGTCATTGCCGCCAGCAGCGTGCCGAACGCCATTGCCAGCAGCACCGCCAGGCGCTTAATGCCGCCGCCGCCCACTTTGCTCAGCAGCAGCACCGTCGCCAGCGTCAGCGCCGCCAGCCCGATATTCTCCGGCGCGCCCCAGTCCGCCGCTTTTGGATTGCCGCCCATCGCCCAGCGCGCCGCCACCGGCATCAGCGACAGCCCGATCGCCGTAATCACCGTGCCGGTCACCAGCGGCGGGAAAAAGCGGATAACGTGGGCGAAAAAGGGCGCGATCAGCAGGCCGAACAGCGAGGCGCCGATAATCGCCCCCGCCACCACCGGCAGGCCGCCGGGACCGGCGGCGATGCCCACCAGCGTGGAGACGCTGGCGAACGAGACGCCCTGCACCAGCGGCAGCCGCGCGCCCAGCCCCGGCAGTCCCAGCGATTGCAGCAGCGTCGCCGCGCCGCTGACAAACAGCGCGGCGGTAATCAGCAGGCCGATATCCGCCGCGGAAAGCCCCGCCGCGCTACCGATAATCAGCGGCGGCGCGATAATGCCGCCGTACATAGTAAGCACATGCTGCATGCCCCAGGCGAAGGTTTTTCCCGCCGGGTAACGCTGATTTTCCGGTTTGACGCGATTCTCATTCATCATGATTGCCTTCTGCGGTTGCGGGCGTCCGCTAAGCTGCCGGACGGGAAAAGCGCCGTTGCGCTCAACTGCCCCGGTAGGTTGACCAGCTCCAGGGCGAGATCAGATACGGCAGGTGAAAATGGCTGCCCGGCTGCGCGATCACGAAATCGATCTGCGCGGTGACGTAAAGCGCGTCGCGCCCGTCGGCGGCGAAGTAGTCGCCGATCTCCGCCGTCAGCCGATAGTGGCCCGGCGTCAGCGGCTCCGGAGAGAAGCTGTTGATCCGACCGTCGGCATCGGTTTTCTCCTGCGCCAGTGGACGCCAGCCCTCAACGCCGTCCTGCTCCAGAGAGACGGTCACTCCCGCCGCAGGCCTGCCCAGCGCGGTATCGAGAATATGGGTCGACAATGAACTCATGCAAAGCTCTCCTCTAAACGCAACAGCGTGATTTCCCGCAGCTGAGCCAGCGCCTCACGCCGCTCCTGGTCGGGCGTATTAGCGAGACGCCGCCGCAGCTCGGCCAGCATTTCTTCCCCGCTGCGCCCTTTGGCGCGAATTAAAAACAGATGCCCGAAGCGTTGCTCATATGCCTGGTTGGCCTCGCGCAGCGCCTGGCGCAACGTCGCATCCTCTCCCACCGCAGCCTGCTCGCGTCGCGACAGCGCCGCCTCTTTCTCTTCGCCTGCGGCGCGCTCGCCGATGCGTGGATGCGCCGTCAGCGCCTGGGCGAAATCAGTCTCGTCCCACTCCTGCGCCAGCTCGCCAGCCAGCGCTATTAGCGCCGCCGTGGAGGCATAAGGACGCGCCGCGGCGACCGCCTGCCGCCAACGCGGAATCGCGACGCAGTGAGCAATCGCCGCCTGCGCCTGCTCAGTGGAAAGCTGGTTAAAGGCGTCAAGCTGCATTGGACCGCCTCCCGGCGCACTGCGCCGCATACTGTTCGACCGCCAGCAGCGCCGCCTGCACCGCCTTCGCCACGTCCGCCTGGCGCACCGATTCCGCCGGATGATGGCTGACGCCGCCGGCGCAGCGCACAAACAGCATGCCGACCGGCCAGCGTTCGGCGATGGCGATGGCGTCGTGACCGGCGCCGCTCGGCAGCGCGACGGCGCGCCCCTGCACCTGCGTCACCGCCTGCGTCAGCGCCTGTTGCAGTCCGGCATCGCAGGCGGTAGCGTTAATCGCATAATATTCATCGGCGTGAAAGTTCAATCCGCGCCGCGCCGCAATGCGCTCCGCCTGCGTCAGCAGCTCGCTCAGCAGCGCCGTCAGCGCTGCATCTTCCGGGCCGCGAATATCAAGCGACAGCTCTACCTCGCCGGGGATCACGTTTACCGCGCCGCCAGGACAGCGCAGGGTGCCGACGGTGGCGACCCGCTGCCCGCCCTGCTGACGGGTGGTTTGCTCGATAAACACCATCCATTCGGCAGCGGCGGCCAGCGCATCTTTACGCTGCGTCATCGGCACCGTGCCCGCGTGTCCCGCCTCGCCGCGGAATCGGCAGTTCAGACGGCGCGCGCCATTAATCGCCGTGACCACGCCCAGCGCCAGATCCGCCTGTTCCAGGCAGGGGCCCTGTTCGATATGCAGCTCCAGATAGGCGGCAACAGACTCCGGCGCGCGGGCGGCGGCGGGAATGCGCGCGGCGTCCAGCCCCACGGCCTGCATCGCCTGCGCCACCGTCACGCCGTCGGCGTCCGGCACCGCGGGCCACGCGACGGGCCAGCTGCCGGTCAGCCCACGGCTGCCCAGCAGAGTAATGCCGAAGCGGGTGCCCTCTTCGTCGCCGAAGCCGACGATTTCAATCGCCAGCGGCAGACGCAGCCGCTGCTGATGCAGCCAGCTGACCAGCTCGATGGCGCTCAGCACGCCGAGCATGCCGTCATAGCGTCCGGCGTTGCGCACCGTATCAAGGTGCGATCCGAGCAGCAGCGCCTGCGCCCCTGGCTCCGCGCCCTCATAGCGCCCGCAGATATTGCCGACCGCATCCTGCCAGACGCGCATGCCCGCCGCCTGCATCCATTCGCCGACGCAGGCGTTGGCGCGCAGATGTTCCGGTGACAGGTAGACGCGGGTCAGCCCGTCGCGGCTTTCGCTGATCGCCGCCAGCGCGTCGCAGCGCGCCAGCACCCGCGCCGCCGCGCGATCCGCTTCGTCTTCGTTCATTTGAGGCGTCACAGGCTGCCCTCGCTGGTATAACGATCCCATGCGGCCTGCATCGCCGCGCCCTGGACAGTTTTAAAGCCGAGATGGTTCAGCACCGCTTCCAGCGCGCAGAGCGTCTGCATAACGCAATCTTTGCGCGCGTTGTAGCCCATGGTGCCGATGCGCCAGACCTTGCCGATCAGCGGCCCGAACGAGGTGCCGATTTCGATGCCGAAATCCTCCAGCATCCGCGCACGCACCTGCTCGCCGTTGATGCCAGCCGGAATGACGACGCCCAGTACGTTGTTCATGCGATGGCGCAGGTCGCCGAAGGTTTCCAGCCCCATCGCCTGAATGCCGCGCAGCAGCGCCTCGCCGTGCAGCTGATGACGCGCGATGGCGTTATCCATGCCTTCCTGTAGCAGCAGACGAGCGCATTCGCGCGCGCCGAACAGCGCGGTGGTCGCTTCGGTATGGTGGTTCAGACGTTCCGGCCCCCAGTAATCCATGATCATGCCGAGGTCGAAATAGTTGGACCAGATCATCTCATCCTCACCGTCCTGATGCGCGGCGGTGCGAATCCCCTGTTCGACGCGTTTGCGCTGGCGGATGGTCTCCGCCATACGTGCGCTGAGGGTGATCGGCGAGGTGCCGGACGGCCCGCCGAGGCATTTCTGCATCCCGGCGGAGACCGCATCCAGCCCCCAGGCATCAGTCTCCAGCGCATTGCCGCCCAGCGAGGCGGTGGCATCGGTGTAGAACAGCACGTCATAGCGACGGCAGATGGCGCCCAGCTCCGCCAGCGGTTGCAGCATGGTGGTGGAAGTGTCGCCCTGCACCGTCAGCAGCAGACGCGGGCGCACGCGCTTAATCGCCTCCTCGATCTGGTCAGGAGTGAATACCTCGCCCCAGGGCGCCTCGATGGTATGCACCTCCGCCCGACAGCGGCGAGCAATTTCGCACAGCAGGTGGCCGAAACGACCAAAGACCGGCACCAGCACTTTATCGCCAGGCCGTATGGCGGAGAGCAAAATCGCCTCGATGCCGGCGCGCGAGGTGCCGTCGATCAGCAGCGTCCAGCGGTTTTCGGTGCGGAATACGCCGCGATAGAGCGCCATCACCTCGTTCATGTAGTGGGTCATCGCCGGATCGTACTGGCCGATCAGTTGGGTCGACATGGCGCGCAGCACGCGCGGATCGGCGTTGATCGGCCCCGGCCCCATCAGCAGGCGCTGCGGCGGGTTGATTTGTGCGAATTGGGAGATATCCATGCATCGTTCCTTATCAGTTAAGTCCGCGAACTGAAGAGATAAACTGTTTCAGCTCCGCCGTCTGTGGGCTGGCAAACAGGGTTTTACTTTCGCCCTGTTCCCAGACGCGCCCCTGGTGCATAAACACCACGCGGTCGCCCACTTCGCGGGCGAAATTCATTTCATGCGTCACAAGGATCAGCGTCATCCCCTCCGCCGCCAGCTGCTCCAGCACCTTCAGCACTTCACCCACCAGTTCGGGATCGAGCGCGGAGGTGATCTCATCGCAGAGCAGCACTTTCGGGTTCATCGCCAGCGCGCGGGCGATAGCCACCCGCTGTTGCTGGCCGCCGGAGAGGTTCGCCGGGTAGTAATCGACGCGATCGCCCAGTCCCACCTTTTCCAGCATCTGCCGCGCCAGCGCGCGGCATTCGTCCGGCTTCATCTTCAGCACCCGGCGCGGCGCCAGCATCACGTTTTCCAGCGCCGTCATATGGGGAAAGAGATTAAAGCTCTGAAACACCATGCCGACCGAGCGGCTGATCTCGCGCGCCTGCGATTCGCGGTCGGTCACGGTCATGCCGCCCAGCTTGATGCTGCCCTCCTGATAGCCCTCCAGCCCGTTCATGCAGCGCAGCAGCGTGCTTTTTCCCGAACCGCTGCGGCCGATGATCGAAATCACCTCGCCGCTGTCGATATCCAAATCGACGCCTTTCAGCACGTGGTTGGCGCCGTAATATTTCTGTACCTGATTAATGGTGATGAGCGGCATGACATTTCTTCTCCAGATACTGGCTGTAGCGCGACAGCGGGTAACACATCAGGAAGTAGCCCAGCGCCACCAGCGCGAAAACCCGGAACGGCTGATAGGTGACGTTGGTGAGAATGGTGGCGGCCTTGGTCAGCTCGACGAAGCCGATAATCGACGCGAGCGCGGTGCCTTTGATTACTTGCACCGTAAAGCCGACGGTGGGCGCGATGGCGATGCGCATCGCCTGCGGCGCGATCACGCGCAGCAGCGTCTGGCCGAAACGCAGCCCCAGACAGCGCGACGCCTCCCACTGTCCCGGCGGCAGGGCGCGAATGCTGCCGTACCAGATATCTACCAGAAAGGCGCTGCTGTAGAGCGTCAACGCCAGCGCGGCGGCGGCCCAGGGCGACAAATCGATGCCGAACAACGCCGGACCGAAAAAAGCGAGAAACAGCTGCATCAGCAGCGGCGTGCCCTGAAACAGCTCGGTGTAGCCGCGCACCAGACGCTGCGGCCAGCGACGGCGCGTCAGGCGCAGCAACAGCAGCGGCAGCGTCATCAGCGCCCCGCCGACAAATGCCGTCAGCGACAGCAGCACCGTCCAGCGCGCCGCCAGCAGCAGGTTGCGCACGATATCCCAGTCGGTAAAGGTGTTCATCGCGTGGCTCCAAACCATTTCCGGCCCGCCGCCAGCAGCAGCTGGCGCATCATCATAGACAGCAGCAGATAGATCAGCGTCGAAACCAGATAGACTTCAAAACTTAAAAAGGTGCGCGACTGAATCAGATTGGCGGCGAAGGTCAGCTCCTCGTAAGAGACCTGCGACACCACCGACGAGCCGAGCATCACGATAATGCACTGGCTGACCAGCGCCGGATAGATGCGCTGCATGGCGGGCGGCAGCACGATGTGCAGAAAGGTTTGCGCGTAGCTCAGTCCCAGCACGCGTCCCGCCTCCCACTGCCCTTTCGGCGTCGCCTGAATGCCGGCGCGGATAATTTCGGTGCTGTAGGCGCCGAGGTTGATCAGCATCGCCAGCAGCGCCGCTTCCCCCGCCGTCAGCTTCAGGCCGGTCGCCGGCAGGCCGAAGACGATAAAGAAAAGCTGCACTACGAACGGCGTATTGCGGATTAACTCGACGTAGCCGCCCCAGATGCGGCTCAGCCAGTTCGGTTTGCCGCTGCGCAACGCTGCGCCGAAGATGCCCAGCGCCACGCCGCCGAGCGTCGCCAGCACCGTCAGTTGAATGGTGACCCACGCCCCCGCCAGCAGCTGCGGCCAGTAAGGCCACAGCGCGCTAAAGTTGAGTTGCCCGCTCATCGCGTCGCCCTTATGCGCCGAGGTTGGCGGGCAGCGGCGCTTTCAGCCACTGCTGCGACAGCTTGTTCAGGGTGCCGTCCTGAATGCCCTGCTCAATCAGCGCGTCGATCTTCGCCTTCAGCGCCGGCTCGCCTTTTTTCAGGCCGATATAGCAGGGCGAATCCTTCAGCATAAACTGCGCTACCGGCGCTTTGTCGGCGTTCTGGCGCGCGATGGCGGCCACCACCAGGTTGCCGGTGGCGACATACTGCACCTGCCCGGAGAGATAAGCGGAGAGCGTGGTGTTGTTATCCTCATAACGTTTTACCGTGGCATCTTTCGGCGCCACGCCGCTCAACACCATATCCTCTACCGCGCCGCGCGTAACGCCGATGCTTTTGCCGCTCAGGGCCGCCGCATTGCTCAGCGGCGGTTCCCCTTTCGGTCCAAAGACGCCAAGAAAAAACGGCGCGTAGGCGCGGCTGAAATCGATGGCTTTAGCGCGCTCAGGATTTTTACCGAGGCTGGAGATCACCAGGTCGACCTTATCGGTTTGCAGATAAGGTACGCGGTTGGCGCTGGTGACCGGCACCAGCTGCAACTTTAGTTTCATCTGGCTGGCGAGATATTTCGCCATATCGATATCATAGCCCTGCGGTTGCAGATCGGTGCCGACCGAACCGAACGGCGGGAAATCCTGCGGCACCGCCACGCGCAGCACGCCGCGCTGTTCAATGCTCTGTAGCCCGTCGGCCAGCGCGCTGCCCAACTGCATAACCATCATCGCCGCGCCCATCATTACCATGGTTAACTTTTTCATATCTGCTTTGCCCCGGAGTAAAGTGTTGCAACAAAAGATTCGTCACGAGTCTTTTTGCAACTAATGTGCCAAGTAGCAGGCGAAGGAAAAAAGAGGGGTTAAAAGCGCGAAACGGCCCGCTTAACGGGCCGTTGGCGGCGGAGCGAAAGAGAGGGAAAATATGTACCGTAACGGCGCAAAGCACCAAAATGGTGCCCCATCAGCGTTGTTCAAGCTCGTCCAGCTGCTGATAAAGATCGGCGATGGCGTGAATGCGCTGGCGTCCCTGCGCCAGCCCTTCATGCAGCAGCGCGTTAGCCAGCAGGTTCACCAGGCTCATGGCGGCGGAGTAGCTGTCAAAGGCGGAAACGCTGTCCAGCGGCGTGCAAAGCGGCCAGCGCGCCAGAGGCAGAATCCCCTGCGCCTGCGGCTCGCACAACAGCAGCACCGGTACCGCCTGCAACTGCAGCTGTTGCAGCAGCGGCTTGATAATGCGCGGACGACGACGGAAGGCGACGACAATCACCAGATCGTCAGCGGCGATATCCACCAGTTCTTCCGCCAGCGTCTGGCCTGGCTGCGGCAGAATATGCACCTGCGGACGCGCCTGTAACAGCTGCTGGCGCAGATGCAGCGCCACCGGCCAGCCGTTGCGCATGCCAACGATAAAGATGCGCCGCGCCTGCCCCAGCGCGGCGACAACCTCGCTGAACCGCTGCGCATCAAGCTGGGTCATCCACTGCGTCAGGTTCGCCATCTCCTGCTTGTAGTGGCGCGCCAGCAGCGTGTTGCCCTGCGCCGCCTCGCGGCTGTGGGTCAGCGGCATGCCGCTTTGTCGCAGGGTGCGCAGCTCGTCGCGCATATCCTTATATTTATCGTAGCCGAGCCGCTTAAACAGGCGGCTGACGGTCGCCTTGGAGACCCCGCTCAGGCGCGCCAGCTCGGCGCTGTTGTAGCCGATCAGATCGTCGAAATGGTCGAAAATAAAATCGGCGATGCGCTGCTCCTGCGGCGAAAGCTGCCCGTAATGTTGCCTGAGCCGTTCATCAAGCTGTGTCATAACCCACCCCGTAACGTTTGTTTCAGCCAGAACATAGCATAAATCACACCAGAAACCGGAGGGGCAAACCTGGAACGTCTCTTGCTTAGCTTTACCGACCAGAGCAAACAAGGGAACGCGATGATCCAGAGTAATATGGCGCCGCAGGGCATGGTGGTGACGCCGCATCATCTCGCCAGCGAAAGCGCGCTGGCGGTGCTGCGCGAAGGCGGCAACGCGATTGAGGCAATGGTGGCCGCGGCGGCGACTATCGCGGTGGTCTATCCGCATATGAACGGTCTCGGCGGCGACGGCTTCTGGCTGATTGTGCCGCCGCAGGGCGAGCCGGTCGCCATTGACGCCAGCGGCGCCGCCGGTTCGCTCGCCGAAGCGAGTTTTTATCAGGGGATGACGACGATTCCCCATCGCGGGCCGAAAGCGGCGCTGACCGTGGCCGGCACCGTTAGCGGCTGGGCCGATGCGCTGGACCTTTCCCGCGAGCTGGGCGGCGGCGCGCTGCCGCTGACGCGCTTGCTGCGCGACGCCGTGCGTTACGCCGCCGACGGCATTCCCGTTACCGCCTCGCAGGCGGCCGCCACCGTCGCCATGGCGCACGAACTCGCCGACCAGCCCGGCTTCGCCGCCACCTTTATGCCGGACGGCGCGCCGCCGCGTCCCGGTAGCCGCTTCACCCAACCGGCGCTGGCCGACATTCTTTCCGAACTCTGCGAGTACGGGCTGGAGAGCTTCTACCGCGGCCCGCTGGCGCAGCGGCTGGCGCGGGGCATGACGCAGCTGGAGATGCCGATCATGCTGGAGGATTTGCAGCGCCATCGCGCCAGACGACGCACGCCGCTGCGCCTTGCCCACCAGCACGGCGACATCTATAACCTCGCCCCGCCGACCCAGGGCCTGGTGTCGCTGGCGATTCTGGGCATCACCGACGGCCTGGAGATGGCGCAGGCGGATGAGGTGCAAACCGTTCACCGCATTGTCGAAGCGACGAAAAAGGCGTTCGCCCTGCGCGACCGCTATATCACCGACCCGCTGCATATGCGCGAGGAGATGCAGGCGCTGCTGGACAGCGGGCTGCTGGCGGAGACCGCGCGGCAGCTTGATTTGACGCGTGCCGCGCCCTGGGGCGGCGGACGCGGCCCCGGCGACACCGTCTGGCTGGGCGTGATGGACAGCAGCGGCATGGCGGTCTCGTTTATTCAGAGCATCTATCACGAATTCGGCAGCGGCGTAGTGCTGCCCGATACCGGCATCGTCTGGCAGAACCGCGGCGCGGCGTTCAGCCTCGATCCCGATCATCTGCTGACGCTGCTTCCCGGCAAACAGCCGTTTCACACCCTGAACCCCGCCGCCGCTCGCCTGAAAGATGGACGGGTGATGGTTTACGGCTCGATGGGCGGCGACGGCCAGCCGCAAACCCAGGCGGCGATTTTTACCCGCCACGTGATTCAGGGAATGCCGTTGCAGCAGGCGGTAAGCGCGCCGCGCTGGCTGCTGGGCCGCACCTGGGGCCGGGCGTCGGATTCGCTGAAGCTGGAGGGTCGCTTTCACGCCGAAACGCTGGCGCAGCTACGCGCGCTCGGCCACGAGGTAGAGACGCTGCCCGACTTCAGCGAGGCGGTGGGCCATGCGGGCGCCATTGTGCGTCATACCAACGGCATGCTGGAAGGCGCTTTCGATCCGCGCAGCAACGGCAGCGCGGCCGGTTTCTGATAAAGGAGAAAGATATGCAGACAGACAGTGACTGGAACAACTATCTGCGCCAGATGGAAGCATTGCTGGATCTGGAGCTGGATGAGGCGCGTCGCGCCGAGCTGCTGACGCAGTTTACCCGCATCGCGCAGATGGCCGGGCCGCTGATGGCGCTGCCGCTCGATATGCGGCTGGACGTAGCGGGGGTTTATCAGGCATGAGGCTTCATGAACTCTCTATCAGCCAGCTGCGCCAGGCGCTGGCACGCGGTGAGCTGAGCGCGGCGGAGATTGCCGCCGCCAACCTGTCCGCTATTGAGCAGCAGAATCCACGCCTTAACGCCTGGACCACGATCGTCGCCGATCGTATGCGCCAGCAGGCGGATCGCCTCGATCGGCTGCGGCGCGAAGGTCAGCCGCTGCCGCCGCTCGCCGGCGTGCCTTATGCGGTAAAAAATCTGTTCGACGTGGCAGGCCATCCGACGCTGGCGGGCGCCAGCCTGTTCAGCGACAGCGCGCCCGCCGCGCACGACGCCTGGGCGGTGGAGAAGCTGAGCGACGCTGGCGCGCTGCTCAGCGGCATGCTGAACATGGATGCTTACGCCTACGGCTTCACCACCGAGAACAGCCATTACGGCGCCACGCGCAATCCGCACGATCCGCAGCGCACCGCTGGCGGCTCCTCCGGCGGATCGGCCGCCGCCGTCGCCGCCGGACTGGCGCATTTTACCCTGGGAAGCGACACCAACGGATCGATTCGCGTGCCCGCCTCGCTGTGCGGGGTGTTCGGCCTCAAGCCGACCTTTGGCCGCCTGTCGCGGCACGGCACCCATCCGTTTGTCGCCAGCCTGGATCATATCGGCCCTTTCGCCCGCCGTAGCGAAGACCTGGCGTGCGTTTATGATGCGCTACAGGGCCACGACGCGCAGGACGCCTTTCAGGCTAACGTCGCCGTGCAGCCTACGCTGGGGCAGCTGGATCGCGGAATGGAAGGGCTGCGCTGCGCGGTGCTGGGCGACTTTTTCCGCCAGTGGAGCGACGACGACGCGCAGCAGGCGGTCGCAAAAGTGGCGCGCGCGCTGGAGGCGAGCACAGAACTGACGCTAGATAAAGTGGATATCGCGCGCTCAGCGGCCTTCATTATTACCGCCTCGGAAGGCGGCAACCGCTACCTGCCCCTGCTGCGCAGCCAGCCTGAGCGTTTTGAACCGCTGTCGCGCGAGCGGCTGCTGGCGGGCGCGATGCTGCCCGCCGCCTGGTACGTGCAGGCGCAGCGTTTCCGCCGTCATTTTCAGCAGCAGGCGATGGCGCTGTTTGCCCATGTCGATATTCTGATCGCGCCCGCCACGCCTTGCAGCGCCACGCTGATTGGTCAGGAGACCATGACGATTAACGGCCAGACGCTGCCGGTGCGCGCCAGCATGGGCATGCTAACGCAGCCGATCTCGTTTCTCGGCCTGCCGGTGGTGACCGTACCGCTGCAAACCGCCAGCGGCCTGCCGATCGGCGTGCAGCTGATCGCCGCGCCGTTTCAGGAAGCGCGCTGCCTGCGCGCCGCCCGCGCGCTGGAGGAAATGGGCGTCGCGGCGGCGCCGGTCGCTAAAGGGAGTGTTGCAGATGCAGTATGATCGTATCAATTTGCCTGCGGTAGTCGCGGAGGTGACAGCTGCTTTTCAGCGTTACGAACGGGCGCTGGTCGGCAACGATATCGCCGTGCTGGATGAGCTGTTCTGGCATGACGAACGCACCGTGCGCCTCGGCGCCGGAGAGAACCTGTACGGCATCGAGGCGATTCGGGCGTTTCGCGCCGCGCGTCCCGCCACAGGGCTCAACCGCCAGCTGCATAATACGGTGATTACCACCTTCGGCGAGGACTTCGCCGTGTGCAGCACCGAATTTACCCGTGTCGGCAGCGACCGCATCGGTCGTCAGCAGCAGAGCTGGGCACGATTGCCGGAAGGATGGCGCATCGTCGCCGCGCAGGTAAGCCTGATGAGCGCGTCCTGAAGGCGACCGGTTAACGAAACAGAGTGGTGAGCGAGCGGTAAGATGAGAGAGACGGCGGCCTGTTTGAGGCCGCCGGTACGATCAGATTTCCGGCGCCGGATGATGTTTTATCCAGTGTTCGGCGATCTGCTGACGGGTGCAGATCCAGACGCGTTCGTGCTGCTGAATGTAATCCAGGAAACGGGTTAGCGCGCGGAAACGCCCCGGCCGTCCCAGCAGGCGGCAGTGCATCCCCACCGAGAGCATTTTCGGCGTGGTTTCGCCCTCTTCATACAGCACGTCGAAACTGTCTTTGAGATAGGTGTAAAACTGTTCGGCGGTGTTGAATCCCTGCGGCGTGGCAAAACGCATATCGTTGGTTTCCAGCGTATAGGGAATAATCAGATGCGGCTTCACGGTGCCGTCCTGGCAGGTGACCTGCGTCCAGAACGGCAGATCGTCGCCGTAGTAGTCGCTGTCGTAGCTGAAGCCGCCCTGCTCCACCACCAGCCGTCGGGTATTCGGGCTGTCGCGGCCGGTGTACCAGCCGGTCGGCGCTTTGCCGAACAGATCCATCAGCACATCCACCGCCTGCTGAATATGCTGGCGTTCGGTTTTCGCATCCATCGACTGATAATGAATCCAGCGCCAGCCGTGGCTGACCACATCGTACTTAGCCTCACTAATTGCCTGCACGATCTCAGGATGACGCGCCAGCGCCATCGCCACGCCGAACACCGTCAGCGGCAGACCGCGCTTCTGAAACTCATTGTGAATGCGCCAGAAACCGGCGCGCGAACCATATTCATACAGCGAATCCATCGACATATGGCGATCGGGATAACTGGCGGCGCCGATAATATCGGAAAGGAACTGCTCCGATCCCGCGTCGCCGTGTAAAACGTTGTTTTCCGCGCCCTCTTCATAGTTGAGAACAAACTGCACCGCAATGCGCGCCTCGCCGGGCCAGGCGGCATGCGGCGGCTTGCCTGCATACCCGCGCAGATCGCGCGGATAGTTTTTATTAAAGCTGTACTCTTTCTTCTCTGGAGATGCACTCATTCTCTGGCTCCTTTCTTGAGCAGATAGCTTCCGTTAGTTTAGGTGCTGAAAAGCGCCCGATATCTTTTTTTCTCGTGGATATGCCAAATCGCCATATTTACTGGTGCCTAAGCCCAGCGCGACCAGCGATTCCACCATTTTTACCGCGGCGCCGACGCCGTCGATCACCGGCATGCCCAGCTCCTGCGTCAGCTCGGCGGCAAGCGTCGCCATGCCGCCGCATCCCAGCACGATCGCACCGCAGCCGTCTTCGCGTTTAGCCTGCAAACAGCGCAGGCGCACCTGCTCCTGCGCCTGTCCGCTGCCATCCTCCAGCGCCAGCACCGGCAGATCGATAGCGTGCAGGGCGGCGCAGTGGTGGGTAAAGCCATACTGCTGCAACAGGTGGCGGGCGATAATCACCGTGCGCGGCAGCGTGGTGACGATGGAGAAACGGGTCGCCACCATTGTCGCCAGATGCATCGCCGCTTCAGCGATGCCGATTACCGGGCCGCTGGCCAGCTCGCGCGCCGCCAGCAGGCCGGGATCGCCGAAGCAGGCGATAACGTGCCCCTGCACGCCCTGCTCCCTTCCCCGTTTGATCTGCTCCAGCACGCCGATCGCCGCAATCGCCTCGTCGGCGTGGCCTTCTATCGACGGCACGCCCTGCGAAGGGGAAACGGCGAGGATTTCCGTACCGGGTGCGGCGGCCGCGCGCGCCGCACAGCCGATGGTTTCGGTCATCGACAGCGTGGTGTTGGGGTTGATGACCTGAATTAAGAGGGAACTCATAAATGACGCGCTCCTTTATGGGCAAACAGACGAGTGAAATCGGGCGGCGCTTCGCCGTCGCGCTCAAAGCGCAGGGAAGCGAGGATCTGATCGAAATGGCGTTGCAGGGCGTCCGTCAGCGGCGGCAGCGCGCCCGCGCGCAGATAATCCACCAGCCGATCGTGATCGTCGCAGCGGCAGCCCTGTCGCCACGGCGCGCCCCAGACGGCGATAACCAGCGACGAACGCTGGGTCAGGTGAGTGACCATTTCCGTCAGCACCCGGTTGCCGGAAATCGCCTGTAGCTGAATATGGAAAGCGGCGGAAAGGCGGATCGCCGCCGCGCCATCCTGCCGCCGGTGCGCCTGACGCTCCTGCTCCAGCAGCCGCTCCAGTCCCGCTAAATGCGGCGGCTGACAGTGCGCCATCACGCTGGGCAGGTTGCCGCATTCGATTAGCGCACGGGTGTGGAAGATGTCCCGCGCCTCTTCCGCATCGGGCGAGGCGACCTTAGCACCACGTCCGGGCAGCAATACAATCATTTGCACCGCCGCGAGGCGTTGCAGCACTTTGCGGATGCCAGTGCGGCTGATGCCGAAGGCGATGGCGAGCGCCTCCTCCGGCAGTCGGCTGCCGGGCGGCAGCCGCTGTTCCACAATGGCGGTTAACAACGCCTGATAAACAGGCTCATGACTGTCGTTCAGTTCTGTGGCCGTTCGCTGGCCGGTTTCACGCTTCATCGCTTTCTCCCGTCGCGCGGTTTTGTATACAAAAAAGGGATCGCGGTGAGGCCCGTCCGTGTAACACCTTTTCCGGTTGGCCTGGATCCTGCAAGTGCTGAAGCACGAGGTTCTCCGTTACCCATCTTCAGAGGAGCAGGTTTCATGCCAGAACATTCAACCGTTACTTCAGCATCCGCCACACAGGACGATGCGCACTACAGTCCGCGCCTGACCAACGACGATCTCGCGCCGGTACGTCAACAAACCTGGAGCTGGTACAACATTTTTTCTTTCTGGATGTCGGACGTGCACAGCATGGGCGGCTATGTGGTGGCGGCCAGCTTCTTTACGCTGGGCCTGGCGAGCTGGCAGGTATTGATCTGTTTGCTGGCGGGCATTTGCATCGTGCAGCTCTGCGCCAACCTGGTGGCGAAGCCGAGCCAGCTGACGGGCGTGCCCTACGCGGTGATCTGCCGTCAGGCGTTCGGCGTTTTTGGCGCCAATATCCCGGCGGTGATACGCGGGTTAATCGCCTTCGCCTGGTATGGCATTCAGACCTGGCTCGCCTCTAACGCGCTGATGCTGGTGCTGCTGAAATTCTGGCCCGCGCTGGCGACGCTGACGCACGCTTCCTGGCTCGGTCTGTCGCTGCTCGGCTGGATCTGCTTTGGCGTGATGTGGCTGTTGCAGGCGGCGGTATTCTGGCACGGCATGAACGCGATTAAGCGCTTTATCGACATCGCCGGTCCGGCGGTTTATGTGGTGATGCTGGCGCTGGCGGGCTGGATTGTATACAAAACCGGCTTTTCCGGGATCGCTTTCACCCTGGCCAGCAAGAGCCTGAGCGTCAGCGAGCAGGGCTGGCAGATGATCACCGCTACCGCGCTGGTGGTCTCCTATTTTTCCGGCCCGCTGCTCAATTTTGGTGATTTCTCGCGCTACGGTAAAAGCATGCAGGCGATTCGCCGCGGTAACCGCTGGGGTCTGCCGTTTAACTTCCTGCTGTTTTCCCTGGTGACGGTGGTGATTGTTTCCGGGACGCGTTCGCTGTTCGGCAAGATGATCACCGATCCGATTGAAACCGTCAGCATGGTGGGCAACGATCTGGCGGTGGCGATTGGCCTGCTGACGATGATCACCGCCACTATCGGCATTAATATCGTGGCGAACTTCGTCTCTCCCGCTTTCGACTTTTCTAACTGCTCGCCGCAGAAGATCAGCTTCCGCACCGGCGGCATGATCGCCGCCGTCGGCTCGGTGCTGCTGACGCCGTGGAACCTGTTCCAGTCGCCGGAGTTGATCCACTATACGCTGGATGTGCTGGGCGCCTTTATCGGGCCGCTGTTCGGCATTCTGCTGGCGGATTTCTATCTGATTAAGCGCGGCAAGGTGGTGGTGGACGATCTGTTCAACGCGACGCCGTCGGGTCGCTACTGGTATCGCGGCGGCTTTAATCCGAAGGCGATCGGCGCGCTGCTGCCGTCGGTAGCGATCGGCTTGATTATCAGCTTTATGCCATCGCTGCATGCGGTCGCCAGCTTCAGCTGGTTCATCGGCGTGGCGCTCGGCGCAGGCTGCTATCGCTGGCTGGCACGCGATGAACGCGAGACGGCGGCAATGCGCTATGTCGCGCCGGTGGCGGTTCAGGAGGAGTAAAACGCAGAAAAGCAAAAGGCCGATTCATTACTGAATCGGCCTTTCCGAATAGTTGGCGGTGCGGACGGGACTCGAACCCGCGACCCCGGCGTGACAGGCCGGTATTCTAACCGACTGAACTACCGCACCGCGCTGTGTTCCCCGTCGGGAACGAGGCGCATATTAAGGGGAGTTGCGCTGGCCGTCAACGCTTTTTCTTACGCGGGCGTTCGTTTGCCTGTTTTTTCATCTTACTGCGTTTTTTTGCAGCGAAATGATGTATTTATGCCCGCCAAAGGCAGCTGCCGCCCTTTTTCATCACCAGGTCGAGACGCTGTTCATGCGCCATCACCTCTTCGTCGCTGGCCGCCACCACGCGCAGCCCGGAGGTGCGCGCGACGCGCTGGATCCCTTCGCCGCTTTCGTTCTGCTGTTGTTCACCGTCCATAGAGAACGCCAGCGAAGTCTGTCCGCCGGTCATGGTCAGAAAGACTTCCGCCAGAATCTCGGCATCGAGCAGCGCGCCGTGCAGCGTTCGCTTGCTGTTGTCGATTTCGTAACGCGAGCAGAGCGCATCCAGGCTGTTGCGCTTGCCGGGGAACAGCTTACGCGCCATTAACAGACTGTCGGTGATCTGACAGAAGGTTTCCGTTTTGCTGATGCCGCGATTCAGCTTGCTGAACTCGTAGTCCATAAAGCCGATATCGAACGAGGCGTTGTGGATCACCAGCTCGGCGCCGCGAATATATTCCAGGAACTCGTCGGCAATCTCGCTGAAGGTCGGTTTATCCAGCAGAAACTCGTCGGCGATGCCGTGAACGCCGAACGCTTCCGGGTCCACCAGCCGATCGGGTTTCAGGTACATATGGAAATTATTGCCGGTCAGACGGCGATTGATGATCTCCACCGCACCGATTTCAATAATGCGATGGCCTTCGTAATGCACCCCCACCATGTTCATACCGGTGGTTTCTGTATCGAGAACGATCTGGCGTGTAATTGCTGTGCTCATAAGGCTCGTTTATGTCAGACTTGGCGTTTTTTCAGGAGGAAGTCTACCAGAGATGCGCAAACAGGTAGAAATTTTCACCGATGGCTCCTGCCTCGGTAACCCCGGCCCTGGCGGCTATGGCGCTATTTTACGCTATCGCGAGCATGAAAAAACCTTTAGCGCCGGTTTTTATCGCACCACCAATAACCGTATGGAGATGATGGCGGCCATCGTGGCGCTGGAAGCGCTGACGCAGCCCTGTGAAGTGACGCTCAGCACCGACAGCCAGTACCTGCGCCAGGGGATCACCAGCTGGATCCATAACTGGAAAAAGCGCGGCTGGAAGACCGCCGATAAGAAGCCGGTTAAGAACGTCGACCTGTGGCAGCGGCTGGATGCGGCGCTCAGCCATCATCAGATCAAATGGGAATGGGTAAAAGGTCACGCCGGGCATGCGGAAAACGAACGCTGCGATGAGCTGGCGCGCGCCGCCGCCGGAAGCCCGGCGTTTGAAGATATCGGCTATCAGCCGGAGTCCTGATCTTTCGTCTTGTGCAGCTGGCGCGTGGCGTTGACCGTTGCGCGCAGTTTTACTTTGCCGCTGATTTTTTTGGCTGGCGTCATGGTCAGCGGCAGGGTGCGCTTACGCGCCACCATAATATTCAGGCAGCCCAGCGCCGGTATGTGGGTGCTGATCATCCGCCCGCCCTGGCGGTTCCACGGCACCACCTGAAAACGGCTGCGGTACACCACTTCGTAATTGAGCAGACTTAGCCAGTCCAGTAAACGCATCTGGCTGAACATGCGGCCATTCCACGGCGGGCGGCGATGCAGGCCCGGCAGCAGTTTCCCCATTCCCAGCAGGCTGAGCGGATTAAAACCGGTGATAATCATCCAGCCGTCATCGATCAGCACGCGATCCACTTCACGCAGAATGCGGTGCGGGTCCTGGCTCCAGCTCAGGGTATGCGCCAGCAAGCAGGCATCCACCGATTTCGCTTCAAAGGGCAGATGCATCGGATCGGCCACCACCTGCACCGCCTGCCCCACTTCGCCGACGTTGACCTGATGCGAAATGGCGCAGGCCTGCGTATCGATCTCAACGCTCAGGTTGCCGATTTTCAGCAGATGGAAGCCATACAGCTTGCCGAGGCAAGGCTGCAGATGCTGGGTCAACGCGTCGCGGAACGATTCCCCCCAGGGCATCTCAGACCAGGAGTGCGGTGCGGCCAGAATTTGGCGTGTTTTAGCGGGCTTCATGTTTTACCATCAGTGTTCCTTCACGACGTGCGAGAGGTGTGTATGAATCTTAACAGTATCCCAGCGTTTCAGGATAACTACATCTGGACATTAAACGATGATCGGGGCCGCTGCCTGATCGTCGATCCAGGCGAAGCGGCGCCGGTGCTCGCAGCGATTGAAAAACAGCAGTGGACCCCGGTCGCCATTTTGCTGACGCATCACCATCACGATCACGTTGGCGGCGTAAAAGAACTGGTGCACAGGTGGCCTGATCTTGTGGTCTACGGACCGCAAGAGACACAAGATAAGGGCGCCACGCATATTGTCAGCGAAGGCGATATCGTGCCTGTTTTGGACTGCGAATTTAGGGTAATTTTTACGCCCGGCCACACTTTGGGACATATCTCATATTACAGCGCGCCTTATCTTTTTTGCGGCGATACGATGTTTTCAGGCGGATGCGGACGTCTGTTTGAAGGCACCGCTGAACAGATGTACGAATCTTTTCAAAAACTTGCTGAATTACCTGATGAAACGCTGGTTTGCTGCGCACACGAATATACCTTATCCAACTTAAAATTTGCTAACGCTACGCTGCCGGAAGATCGGGAAATTCAGCGCTATTATCAGGAAATTAAGAAGTTACGTGCTGAAAATTGCAGTAGTCTGCCAACAAAACTGGGGCACGAACGGTATATTAATTTATTTCTGCGTACGCAAGATGCTGATTTACAAAGGGCGTTGCGCTTGAATATGCCCCCGCAGCACGCATGGGACGTTTTTGCCCTGCTACGGCAGAAGAAAGACAATTTTTGATTTTTCTGGTTGTGTTGTGGTGCTGCAGCACGTATGATTGCTCGTCTTTTAAGCAAACCATTGACACATACATGAAGACTAGAGCGATTATCCTTCTCGCCTCGGTCTTGCTGATGATGGGATGTCAGGCATCGCGACACGATGCCGCTGTCCCTGAACAGCATGCACAGAGTCTGTCTTCAGCTGGTCAAAGTGAGAATGATAAATTTACAGATCGCCTGTTATCCCCGCGTTGGCAGGATGATGGAACGGCCCTGACTCAGGACCAGGATTTGTGGAATTACATTCGAGACGGGCTGAAAATGGAGGTTCCGGAAAACCCCGGATCCGAGAGCAGAAACAAAAGTACTTAAGAAACAAGAGCTATCTCCACGATGTAACTTTACGGGCAGAGCCGTATATGTACTGGATAGTCGAGCAGATTAAGCAACGTAAGATGCCGATGGAACTGGTACTACTACCCATAGTGGAGAGCGCTTTTAACCCCCACGCCACATCCGCCGCGAATGCCGCAGGCATCTGGCAGATAGTGCCGAGCACGGGGCGTAACTACGGTTTAAAACAGAATCAGTGGTATGACGGCCGACGCGATATCGTCGCTTCGACCCGAGCGGTTCTGGATATGATGGAACGTCTGAACAAGATGTTCGACGGAGACTGGTTGCTGACCATCGCAGCGTATAACAGCGGCGAAGGGCGAGTGCTGAAAGCGATTAAACAGAATAAAGCGCGCGGCAAACCAACCGATTTCTGGCATCTGTCCTTACCGCGTGAAACCACGCTGTACGTTCCTAAAATGCTGGCGTTGCAGGATATCCTGAAAAACAACAAGCGTTATGGCGTACGGTTACCAGCCCCGAACGAAAGTCGAGCGTTGGCGCGCGTTGAAGTGGGTCAGCAGATAGAACTGACGCAGGCGGCGGAAATGGCCGGCTTGCCGGTCGCGAAGCTGAAGAACTACAATACGGGCTACAAACGCGGCGCCACGGCGCCTAACGGACCGCACTATATTATGGTGCCGAAGGCGAATGTCGCTCAGCTGCGTAGTTCTCTGGCCTCTGGTGATATCGCCGCTGTACAGCCGACGCGTCTTGCGGCAAACAGCGCCAGCACCAAAAGCTATACGGTGCGTAACGGCGACACCCTGTCAGGCATAGCCAGCCGGATGGGCGTTTCGGTAAAAGCGTTGCAACGCGCGAATAATTTGCGCGGTAACACGATTAAGCCGGGACAGACGCTGACCTTTGGTAACAGCGTCGCAGGTAGTGAACTGGCCGATAACGGCAACAGCATCACCTATAAGGTTCGTAAGGGTGATTCTCTTGCCAGTATTGCGCGTCGACATGGTGTGGACATCAAAGACGTCAAGCGCTGGAACAGCGTGCTGAGCGACAGTAGTTCGATTCAGCCAGGTGATAAGATCACCCTGTTCGTGAATAACAGCGCGACGCCAGACAGCTAAACTTGCTGAAGAGAAAAAGCCGATCGCAGGATCGGCTTTTTTTATGCCTGAACAGAATCGGTAGCGGCGAATTCGACCAGCAGCGGATTATGATCGGAGGCGCGCGTTACCAGCACGCTGGCTTCGGCTACCTGTAATCCACGGTAGAAAACGAAATCGAGCGGTCTGCCAAACGCCTTACGCCGATGATCATCGGTAAAGCGCACCTCGCGTAAACCCATCTCGCGCGCAAAACGATAGAGCGCGTTCATACGCTGACGGCTCCATGCATTGAAGTCCCCGGCCATAATCACCGGGCCGTCATGATGCGCCAGCTGCTCGCCAATCGGCCCCAGCTGTTTGCTGTAAACATCGATGCCAAGGCTAAAGTTAACCGCATGGATGTTTACCACCATCAACATTTTGCCGTCCGGTAAAGGATAAGCCGTAATTAGCGCCGATTTCGCCAGGCGCAGCAGCGGCTCACGTTCGCGCAGCGGGCAACAGTAAACCGGATGGGCAGCCGCCAGCGTCATGACGCCTGACGGGTGTTGCGGTAGCACGAAAGCAGGCACCTGATCCGCCGCCAGATAGTTCGACGTCGCAAAGCGCACCAGCTCCGGCGTGGTCTGCGCCTCCTGCAGCAACACCAGCTGCGCATCTTTGCCAAAGTTTTGCAGCACTGACAGCCAGTCAGCCCGCTGCTGCTTAAAGATATTCCATACCAGCACGCGTAGCGTTGCGCTGGAGGTAATCGGCGCGCCTGGCGGAAGCGCTTGCCCAACATGCAGCATGGCGTTCGGCTGGAAAATTCTTTCCGCTGGCTGGCCGGCTACATATCTCATGGCATAGGTTTTTTTCCGCACGATACCGCCCGTTTCTGAAGTGTCTGTATACAACTACTGACTTCAGTTATAGGGGCTTCAGGGGAGAGTTTCAATCGGCGCGATGGAATTTACCTTTCCGACAGGCAAGCAAATGTTACGATAGCAACAAATTCGGATCGCCCTGCCCTCTGCTATCCTGTCCGGCAAGAACGCAGAGGAAAGAATAACGTACGGGAGACGGGGTGAAAGCATCTACAGATGAGTTAAAAATCTTTGTTACGGTAGTGGAAAGCGGCAGCTTCAGCCGCGCAGCCAGGCAGCTGGAGCTGGCGACCTCCGCCGTTAGCCGCGCTGTGAAAAAGCTGGAAGCTAAGCTCGGCGTTGAACTGCTGACGCGCACCACTCGCCAAATCAGCCTTACACAGGAAGGCGAAGGCTATTTTCGTAAGGTGCAAAAGCTGTTGCAGGAGATGGCGGCGGCGGAAAATGAGCTGATGGAAAGCCGACAGGTGCCGCGCGGATTACTGCGGGTAGATGCCGCCACGCCGGTTGTTTTACACCTGCTGACGCCAATGATGGCGCCTTTTCGCCAGCGCTACCCAGAGATGACGCTTTCTCTCATCTCTTCCGAAACCTTTATTAATTTGATTGAGCGTAAGGTGGATGTGGCGATCCGCGCCGGGAACCTGACAGACTCCAGCCTGCGCGCCCGTCCACTGTTTACCAGCTATCGCAAAATGATTGCAGCGCCAGCTTATCTGGCGCGCTGCGGCGTGCCGGTAAGCGTTGACGAGCTGGCGCAGCACAGCTGCCTCGGCTTCGTAGAAACGCCGGCGCTGAATCGCTGGCCTGTAGCGCAGCCCGACGGCGAACTCTATACCATTCAGCCCACCATTACTGCCAATAGCGGAGAGACGCTGAAGCAGCTCTGCCTGGCGGGGAACGGTATCGCCTGCCTCTCAGACTACATGATCGATAAAGAACTCAGCGATGGTAGCCTGGTTGAGGTACTGGCCGATAAACGCCTGCCGGTCGCAATGCCGTTTAACGCCGTTTATTACAGCGATCGCGCCGTCAGTACGCGCGTCAGGGCCTTTATCGATTTTCTCGGCGAATGGATTAACGAACATCATCTTCTGTAAGGCTACTCACGCTCCATCGTACACAGACTGGAGCAAATGGCGCGGTAAACGCTCTGGTACGCAGTCTGTATGCTTCAGGTACATAAAATATTGAACCCAAAACTGATGAAGAAAGTCTGCGTAAAAGTTTTGGGCTTAAGTGAAGGCATTGAAGCGAGCCAAAACAGAAAAGCAAAAAGCCCTGACATTGCTGTCAGGGCTATTGCTTATAGAGTGGCGGTGCGGACGGGACTCGAACCCGCGACCCCCGGCGTGACAGGCCGGTATTCTAACCGACTGAACTACCGCACCACCGAATACTGCATTACCAGCGGGGTCTCGCTGATAACCGGTGTCGACCTTTACAGGACTAACCTTGATTTGATGCCTGGCAGTTCCCTACTCTCGCATGGGGAGGCCCCACACTACCATCGGCGCTGCGGCGTTTCACTTCTGAGTTCGGCATGGGGTCAGGTGGGACCACCGCGCTCTTGCCGCCAGGCAAATTCTTTGTGCCGGAAACGAATCTCCTGCGCTGCTGCTGCGTTGGCCGCATTCGCATCACTCAGTCACATACCGCTGTATGCTCCTTCCTGATGTCTCATTTGCCGCCTTGCTTCAGCGCAACATCTTTCGTTTCCGCAGATTTCTTTTATCCGGTAAACAAAGCTGAAAATCGTCTCTCATCCTCAAAACGCCTGTGGCGTTGTAAGGTTAAGCCTCACGGGTCATTAGTACCGGTTAGCTCAACGCATCGCTGCGCTTACACACCCGGCCTATCAACGTCGTCGTCTTCAACGTCCCTTCAGGGGGCTCAGGGCCCCAGGGAAGACTCATCTCGAGGCAAGTTTCGTGCTTAGATGCTTTCAGCACTTATCTCTTCCGCACTTAGCTACCGGGCAGTGCCATTGGCATGACAACCCGAACACCAGCGGTGCGTTCACTCCGGTCCTCTCGTACTAGGAGCAACCCCTCTCAGTCTTCCAGCGCCCACGGCAGATAGGGACCGAACTGTCTCACGACGTTCTAAACCCAGCTCGCGTACCACTTTAAATGGCGAACAGCCATACCCTTGGGACCTACTTCAGCCCCAGGATGTGATGAGCCGACATCGAGGTGCCAAACACCGCCGTCGATATGAACTCTTGGGCGGTATCAGCCTGTTATCCCCGGAGTACCTTTTATCCGTTGAGCGATGGCCCTTCCATTCAGAACCACCGGATCACTATGACCTGCTTTCGCACCTGCTCGAACCGTCACTCTCGCAGTCAAGCCAGCTTATGCCATTGCACTAACCTCACGATGTCCGACCGTGATTAGCTGACCTTCGTACTCCTCCGTTACACTTTGGGAGGAGACCGCCCCAGTCAAACTACCCACCAGACACTGTCCCCACGCCGGATTACGGCGCCAGGTTAGAACATCAAACATTAAAGGGTGGTATTTCAAGGATGGCTCCACGCAGACTGGCGTCCGCGCTTCAAAGCCTCCCACCTATCCTGCACATCAAGGCTCAATGTTCAGTGTCAAGCTGTAGTAAAGGTTCACGGGGTCTTTCCGTCTTGCCGCGGGTACACTGCATCTTCACAGCGAGTTCAATTTCACTGAGTCTCGGGTGGAGACAGCCTGGCCATCATTACGCCATTCGTGCAGGTCGGAACTTACCCGACAAGGAATTTCGCTACCTTAGGACCGTTATAGTTACGGCCGCCGTTTACCGGGGCTTCGATCAGGAGCTTCTCTTGCGATAACCCCATCAATTAACCTTCCGGCACCGGGCAGGCGTCACACCGTATACGTCCACTTTCGTGTTTGCACAGTGCTGTGTTTTTAATAAACAGTTGCAGCCAGCTGGTATCTTCGACTGGCTTCGGCTCGGGGAGCGGGTCCCTCCACCTACATGCCAGCGTGCCTTCTCCCGAAGTTACGGCACCATTTTGCCTAGTTCCTTCACCCGAGTTCTCTCAAGCGCCTTGGTATTCTCTACCTGACCACCTGTGTCGGTTTGGGGTACGATTCACTGTTACCTGATGCTTAGAGGCTTTTCCTGGAAGCAGGGCATTTGTTGCTTCAGCACCGTGGTGCCTCGTCGTCACGCCTCAGCCTTGACCTTCCGGATTTGCCTGGAAAGTCAGCCTACACGCTTAAACCGGGACAACCGTCGCCCGGCCAACATAGCCTTCTCCGTCCCCCCTTCGCAGTAACACCGAGTACGGGAATATTAACCCGTTTCCCATCGACTACGCCTTTCGGCCTCGCCTTAGGGGTCGACTCACCCTGCCCCGATTAACGTTGGACAGGAACCCTTGGTCTTCCGGCGAGCGGGCTTTTCACCCGCTTTATCGTTACTTATGTCAGCATTCGCACTTCTGATACCTCCAGCATGCCTCACAGCACACCTTCGCAGGCTTACAGAACGCTCCCCTACCCAACAACGCATTCGCGTCGCTGCCGCAGCTTCGGTGCATGGTTTAGCCCCGTTACATCTTCCGCGCAGGCCGACTCGACCAGTGAGCTATTACGCTTTCTTTAAATGATGGCTGCTTCTAAGCCAACATCCTGGCTGTCTGGGCCTTCCCACATCGTTTCCCACTTAACCATGACTTTGGGACCTTAGCTGGCGGTCTGGGTTGTTTCCCTCTTCACGACGGACGTTAGCACCCGCCGTGTGTCTCCCGTGATAACATTCTCCGGTATTCGCAGTTTGCATCGGGTTGGTAAGCCGGGATGGCCCCCTAGCCGAAACAGTGCTCTACCCCGGAGATGAATTCACGAGGCGCTACCTAAATAGCTTTCGGGGAGAACCAGCTATCTCCCGGTTTGATTGGCCTTTCACCCCCAGCCACAGGTCATCCGCTAATTTTTCAACATTAGTCGGTTCGGTCCTCCAGTTAGTGTTACCCAACCTTCAACCTGCCCATGGCTAGATCACCGGGTTTCGGGTCTATACCCTGCAACTGAGCGCCCGGTTAAGACTCGGTTTCCCTGCGGCTCCCCTATACGGTTAACCTTGCTACAGAATATAAGTCGCTGACCCATTATACAAAAGGTACGCAGTCACCCTCATAAATGAAGGCTCCCACTGCTTGTACGTACACGGTTTCAGGTTCTTTTTCACTCCCCTCGCCGGGGTTCTTTTCGCCTTTCCCTCACGGTACTGGTTCACTATCGGTCAGTCAGGAGTATTTAGCCTTGGAGGATGGTCCCCCCATATTCAGACAGGATACCACGTGTCCCGCCCTACTCATCGAGCTCACAGCACATGCATCTTCGTGTACGGGACTGTCACCCTGTACCGTGCGCCTTTCCAGACGCTTCCACTGACACACATGCTGATTCAGGCTCTGGGCTGTTCCCCGTTCGCTCGCCGCTACTCAGGGAATCTCGGTTGATTTCTTTTCCTCGGGGTACTTAGATGTTTCAGTTCCCCCGGTTCGCCTCGTTAAGCTATGTATTCACTTAACGATAGTGTGACGAATCACACTGGGTTTCCCCATTCGGACATCGCCGGCTGATAGCGGTTCATATCACCTCACCGGCGCTTTTCGCAGATTAGCACGTCCTTCATCGCCTCTGACTGCCAGGGCATCCACCGTGTACGCTTGGTCGCTTAACCTCACAACCCGCAGGCGTCTTGCGACACCGCATGGTGCGAGAAATTGAGAGACTCTGAACAGTTCTTTATACAAGAAGCTGCTCTTTCAAATTTTCAGCTTGTTCCGGATTGTTAAAGAGCAAATACTGCACAATACATTCGTGAATGTATTCTGGAGTGGTCATCAACCTGACGTTGATGGTGGAGCTAAGCGGGATCGAACCGCTGACCTCCTGCGTGCAAAGCAGGCGCTCTCCCAGCTGAGCTATAGCCCCAGATATACTGTAAAATCACCGTTAACCTTTAATTCCGTTCAGGACAAGGCATGGTTTCGCGAAGCATAGTAAACTATGCAAGCCGGAACCATAACGCCGTACTGGAAGGAATTGGTAGGCCTGAGTGGACTTGAACCACCGACCTCACCCTTATCAGGGGTGCGCTCTAACCACCTGAGCTACAAGCCTGCCGGGATTTTACTGCTCGTTAATTTCTATCAGACAATCTGTGTGAGCACTGCACGGGAAGGTATCAGCTTGGTAAGGAGGTGATCCAACCGCAGGTTCCCCTACGGTTACCTTGTTACGACTTCACCCCAGTCATGAATCACAAAGTGGTAAGCGCCCTCCCGAAGGTTAAGCTACCTACTTCTTTTGCAACCCACTCCCATGGTGTGACGGGCGGTGTGTACAAGGCCCGGGAACGTATTCACCGTGGCATTCTGATCCACGATTACTAGCGATTCCGACTTCATGGAGTCGAGTTGCAGACTCCAATCCGGACTACGACGCACTTTATGAGGTCCGCTTGCTCTCGCGAGGTCGCTTCTCTTTGTATGCGCCATTGTAGCACGTGTGTAGCCCTGGTCGTAAGGGCCATGATGACTTGACGTCATCCCCACCTTCCTCCGGTTTATCACCGGCAGTCTCCTTTGAGTTCCCGCCATCACGCGCTGGCAACAAAGGATAAGGGTTGCGCTCGTTGCGGGACTTAACCCAACATTTCACAACACGAGCTGACGACAGCCATGCAGCACCTGTCTCACGGTTCCCGAAGGCACTAGGGCATCTCTGCCGAATTCCGTGGATGTCAAGACCAGGTAAGGTTCTTCGCGTTGCATCGAATTAAACCACATGCTCCACCGCTTGTGCGGGCCCCCGTCAATTCATTTGAGTTTTAACCTTGCGGCCGTACTCCCCAGGCGGTCGACTTAACGCGTTAGCTCCGGAAGCCACTTCTCAAGGAAACAGCCTCCAAGTCGACATCGTTTACGGCGTGGACTACCAGGGTATCTAATCCTGTTTGCTCCCCACGCTTTCGCACCTGAGCGTCAGTCTTCGTCCAGGGGGCCGCCTTCGCCACCGGTATTCCTCCAGATCTCTACGCATTTCACCGCTACACCTGGAATTCTACCCCCCTCTACGAGACTCAAGCCTGCCAGTTTCAAATGCAGTTCCCAGGTTAAGCCCGGGGATTTCACATCTGACTTAACAGACCGCCTGCGTGCGCTTTACGCCCAGTAATTCCGATTAACGCTTGCACCCTCCGTATTACCGCGGCTGCTGGCACGGAGTTAGCCGGTGCTTCTTCTGCGGGTAACGTCAATGACGGCGCGTATTAAGCGCCATCCCTTCCTCCCCGCTGAAAGTACTTTACAACCCGAAGGCCTTCTTCATACACGCGGCATGGCTGCATCAGGCTTGCGCCCATTGTGCAATATTCCCCACTGCTGCCTCCCGTAGGAGTCTGGACCGTGTCTCAGTTCCAGTGTGGCTGGTCATCCTCTCAGACCAGCTAGGGATCGTCGCCTAGGTGAGCCGTTACCCCACCTACTAGCTAATCCCATCTGGGTTCATCCGATGGTGTGAGGCCCGAAGGTCCCCCACTTTGGTCTTGCGACGTTATGCGGTATTAGCCACCGTTTCCAGTGGTTATCCCCCTCCATCGGGCAGATCCCCAGACATTACTCACCCGTCCGCCACTCGTCAGCGAAGCAGCAAGCTGCTTCCTGTTACCGTTCGACTTGCATGTGTTAGGCCTGCCGCCAGCGTTCAATCTGAGCCATGATCAAACTCTTCAATTAAAGTCTGATGCTCATAGAAAAACGTCGTAATGAATTACGTGTTCACTCCTGAGACTTGATACTGCAAATGTGTTTTGCGATATCCGTCCTGTGAGTGCCCACACAGATTGTCTGATAAATTGTTAAAGAGCGGTGCGACCGGCGTTTCGTGCCGTTGTCGCGAGGTGGCGTATATTACGCTTTCCTCTTTCAGAGTCAACCCCTTTTTCAGAAGTTTTTCTCCGGCGATTCAGACTTCGCTGAACCGCTCAACACCGCATGGCGTAAGCCGTTGTGCCGTGTCGATGGAGGCGCATTATAGGGAGTAATTCGGGGCTGACAAGTGCTAATTTCAACTTTTTTATCGTTCGCTGAAATTTCGTGCAGAACGCCTGTTTTTAGCCCTGTTTTATCCGTGCAGGCAGGTCGGCAATGCTGTCCAACACCCAATCGGCCGCCTTTTCGCCTTCGACGGTGACCGCTTTGCCGCTGCGCACCAGCACATTGGTGCCAACGCCAGCTGCTTTGCCCGCCAGGACATCATCAATCTTATCGCCTACCATATAGGAAGCGGTCATATCGATATTAAGGTGCTTCATCGCGCTCAGCAGCATGCCGGGCTGCGGCTTGCGACAGTCGCACTCCTGACGATACGCTTCAACCGCCGCTTCAGGATGATGGGGGCAATAGTAGATGCCGTCAAAGTCCACGCCTCTGTCGGCCAACGACCAGTCCATCCACTCGGTGAGCTGCATAAACGTATCTTCGCTAAACATGCCGCGCGCGATGCCGGACTGGTTCGTCACCAGCACCAACGCATATCCCATCTCTTTCAGCTCGCGCATCGCTTCAATAGCGCCGTCGATAAACTGAAAATCATCAATCTCATGGACATAGCCATGATCCACATTCACTGTGCCATCGCGATCGAGAAAAACCGCCGGTACTTTAGCCGTCACGTAGAAACTCCTGCTGCCGAATTTGTCTGTCAGTATCGCATGATTGTAATAAAAGAGAGAATGGCAGATTGAATCTCTCTGATTGATTTGGACGTCTGGATGCCTTAACATCCGTTTCAACTTTTTGTCGGTCCGCTCAGGCAAAAACAGAAAACACCACGGATAACTACATCGCGATAGATAATAAGTAAATCAATGATAAAACTTTCCCATATTACTAAAGTCTTTCAGCAGGGCTCGCGCACTATTACCGCGCTGTCCGATGTTAGCCTGCATGTGCCCGCCGGGCAGATTTACGGCGTCATCGGCTCATCCGGCGCCGGTAAAAGCACGTTAATTCGCTGCGTCAACCTGCTGGAGCGCCCGACTTCAGGCAGCGTTCTGGTCGATGGTCAGGAACTGACGACGCTTTCCGAAAGCCAGCTTACGCTGGCGCGCCGCCAGATCGGCATGATTTTCCAGCATTTCAATCTGCTTAACTCCCGCACCGTATTCGGCAACGTAGCGCTGCCGCTAGAGCTGGACAATACGCCGCGCGAAGCGGTAAAAGCGCGCGTCACCGAGCTGCTGGATCTCGTTGGTCTTGGCGACAAACATGACGCCTGGCCAGCGAACCTTTCCGGCGGACAGAAACAGCGCGTCGCTATCGCCCGCGCATTAGCCAGCAGCCCGAAAGTGCTGCTGTGCGACGAAGCCACCAGCGCTCTCGATCCGGCGACCACGCGCGCAATTCTGGAACTGTTGAAAGATATTAACCGCCGTCTCGGCATTACCATTCTGCTGATTACGCATGAAATGGATGTCGTGAAACGCATCTGCGATCAGGTTGCGGTTATCAGCAACGGTCAGCTGATTGAAAAAGACAGCGTTAGCGAAGTCTTCTCCCATCCTAAAACGCCGCTGGCGCAGCAGTTTATTCAGTCGACGCTGCATCTGGATATTCCGGAAGATTATCAGCAGCGCCTGAAGGCTGCATCGACGGCGGAAAGCGTGCCGCTGCTGCGCCTGGAGTTTACCGGTCAGTCGGTGGATGCGCCGCTGCTGTCGGAAACGGCGCGTCGCTTCAACGTTAACAACAACATTATCAGTGCGCAGATGGATTACGCGGGCGGTGTGAAGTTCGGCATCATGCTGGCGGAAATGCACGGCAGCGAGCAGGAGACGCAGGGCGCGATCGCCTATTTACAGCAGCACCATGTAAAAGTAGAGGTATTAGGGTATGTCTGAAGCAATGATGTGGTTGTTGGCCCGCGGCATCTGGGAAACGCTGATGATGACCTTCGTCTCTGGCTTTTTTGGCTTTGTGCTCGGTCTGCCGGTCGGCGTGCTGCTCTATATCACCCGTCCCGGTCAGATTATGGCGAACAACAAGCTTTATCGCGTGATGTCCGCGCTGGTGAATATTTTCCGTTCGATTCCTTTTATCATCCTGCTGGTCTGGATGATCCCTTTTACTCGCGCCATCGTTGGCACCTCGATCGGCCTGCAGGCGGCGATCGTTCCGCTGACCGTCGGCGCCGCGCCTTTTATCGCGCGTATGGTGGAAAATGCCCTGCTGGAGTTGCCTACCGGACTGATTGAGGCGTCACGCGCGATGGGTGCCACGCCGATGCAGATCATTCGTAAGGTTCTGCTGCCGGAAGCCTTGCCGGGGCTGGTAAATGCGGCCACTATTACCTTGATTACGCTGGTCGGCTATTCCGCCATGGGCGGCGCGGTCGGCGCAGGCGGACTGGGGCAGATCGGCTATCAGTACGGCTACATCGGCTATAACGCCACGGTAATGAATACCGTACTGGTATTGCTGGTTGTCCTGGTGTATCTCATTCAGTTCTGTGGCGACCGCATCGTTCGTGCAGTCACACATAAATAAGCAACATCAATTCTCTCTATTAAGGAAGGGATATGTCTTTTACATTTAAAAAGATTGCTGCGGTAAGCGCGCTTCTGGGCGCCATGGCTCTGGCAGGATGTGGACAGGAAGAGAAAGATCCAAACCACATTAAAGTGGGTGTGATTGTGGGCGCCGAGCAGCAGGTTGCTGAGGTCGCGCAGAAAGTGGCGAAGGACAAATATGGTCTCGACGTCGAACTGGTCACCTTTAACGATTACGTGCTGCCGAACGAAGCGTTGAGCAAGGGCGATATCGATGTTAATGCCTTCCAGCATCAGCCCTACCTGGACGGGCAGATCAAAGACCGCGGCTATAAGCTGGTCTCGGTCGGCAAAACCTTCGTCTACCCTATCGCGGGCTACTCGAAAAAAATCAAATCGCTGAACGATCTGCAGGAAGGCGCTCAGGTAGCGATTCCTAACGATCCGACCAACCTCGGCCGTTCCCTGCTGCTGTTGCAGAAAGTGGGTCTGATCAAGCTGAAAGATGGCGTGGGTCTGCTGCCGACCTCGCTGGATATCGTGGAAAACCCGAAAAAGCTGAAGATTGTCGAGCTGGAAGCGCCGCAGCTGCCGCGTTCGCTAGATGACGCTCAGATCGCGCTGGCGGTGATCAACACCACTTACGCCAGCCAGATTGGGCTGACGCCGGCAAAAGACGGCATCTTTGTAGAAGATAAAGACTCCCCTTACGTCAACATGATCGTTGCGCGTGAAGATAATAAAGACGCAGAGAATGTGAAGAAATTTGTTCAGGCCTATCAGTCTGACGAAGTCGCTGACGCCGCGAATAAAATCTTTAACGGTGGCGCCGTTAAAGGCTGGTAATTACCGCGCCCGGCTGCGCGTTTTAAGCGCCAGCCGCCGCTTACAGGCGTTACTGCATATCATCAGGCGGCCCGTCGATCGGCCGGTACAGCGTATTCTGCGCTTGCCGTCCGGTTAGTCGGGCCGCCTTTTTGCTTCTCAGCTAAGACGATCGCAACTTGTCATTTCATGGATTGCTTGCTTCAATAACGCCAATTTTAAGAAACGAGGACAGTTTAATGCGTGCGTTACCGCTCTGTTTGTTGGCGCTTTCGCTGACAGGATGCTCTTTGCTGCATAAGCCCTATAAGCCCATTACCCCGCCCGCAGCCAGGCCGACGCCCGTTGAAACGCATACCCGTTCTGCCGTGCGCCCAACGCCGGTGAAGCTCTATACCGATATGAACGAGCTGCTGAGTAATCCGTTCCGCGATTTAGGCGAGGTTTCGGGAGAAGATTGCCAGACCAGCCGTCAGGGCTCGCCAGCCAATATCAATACCGCGCGTAAGCGCATGCAGATCCGCGCCTCTTATATGAAGGCCAATGCTGTCCTGCTGCATAAATGCGAAGTGGTGAACGAAAGCCAGGGCTGCTATCGCCAGGCCGTTTGTCAGGGCACCGCGCTGAAAGTCTCCGACAGTAAATGAGCCATTTCACCTTTGAACAGATCGGCGTGATTCGCTCACCGTGGAAAGAGAAGTTCGCCGTTCCACGTCAGCCGGGCCTGATTGAAGATGGCGGCGGCGAGCTGCATCTGCTGCCGCCCTATAATCAGCAGGCGGCGGTGCGCGGTCTGGAATCCTTCAGCCATTTGTGGCTGCTGTTTGTATTTCACCAAACGATGGAGGGCGGCTGGCGTCCCACCGTGCGCCCTCCCCGTCTCGGCGGCAACGCGCGAATGGGCGTTTTCGCCACGCGCTCGACCTTTCGGCCTAATCCAATCGGCATGTCGCTGGTCGAACTGAAAGGCGTTCGCTGTCAGAAAGGTCAGGTGATTCTGGAACTGGGTAGCCTCGACCTGGTCGACGGCACGCCGATTGTGGATATCAAGCCTTACCTGCCGTTTGCCGAGGCGCTGCCGCAGGCGCGCGCGGGCTTTGCGCAAGAGGCGCCGTCGGCGGAAATGCCGGTGCGTTTTTCCGCGCTGGCGCAGCAGCAGCTGGCCCGTAATGAGCCACGTTATCCGCAGCTGGCGCGTTTTATCACGCAGGTGCTGGCGCAGGATCCCCGCCCGGCCTACCGCAAAGGTGAAGAGCCCGACCGCGAATATGCCGTCTGGCTACTCGATTTTAACGTGCGCTGGCGCGTAACGTCAGAAGGGACCGAAGTCGTGGCGCTCGATGCGCGCTAATTTGTTCTCCCTTCTCTTTTGAGGTGCATCACTCGCTGGTACACTAACCGCCACTTTCAGGTCATGCTTTGACTGTTTTCCGTCCAAACTGGAATCTTACAGATGCGTACTACTCAATATCTGCTCTCCACGCTTAAGGAGACGCCGTCCGACGCCGAAGTGATCAGCCATCAGCTGATGCTGCGCGCAGGGATGATTCGTAAACTGGCTTCAGGTCTTTACACCTGGCTGCCGACGGGCTTACGCGTACTTAAAAAAGTTGAAAACATCGTGCGCGAAGAGATGACCAACGCCGGCGCGATTGAGATCTCAATGCCAGTGGTGCAGCCAGCCGACCTGTGGCAGGAGAGCGGCCGCTGGGAACAATACGGTCCTGAACTGTTGCGTCTGGTCGACCGCGGCGATCGTCCTTTCGTGCTGGGTCCGACGCATGAAGAAGTCATTACCGATCTGATCCGCAACGAGCTGAGCTCTTACAAGCAGTTGCCGCTGAATCTGTTCCAAATCCAGACCAAGTTCCGCGACGAAGTGCGTCCGCGTTTCGGCGTCATGCGCTCGCGCGAATTCATCATGAAGGACGCCTATTCCTTCCATACCTCGCAGGAGTCGCTACAGGAAACTTACGACGCGATGTATCGCGCCTATAGCGAAAGCTTCAGCCGCATGGGGCTCGACTTCCGCGCGGTCCAGGCAGATACCGGCTCTATCGGCGGCAGCGCTTCGCATGAATTCCAGGTACTGGCGCAGAGCGGCGAAGATGACATCGTCTTTTCTACCGAATCTGACTACGCCGCCAACATCGAACTGGCGGAAGCAGTCGCGCCGGCAGGCGAGCGTCCGGCACCGTCTCAACCGCTGACCCAGATTGATACGCCGAACGCTAAAACCATCGCCGAGCTGGTTGCGCAGTTTAACCTGCCGGTTGATAAAACGGTGAAAACCCTGATCGTGAAAGCGAGCGAAGAGAGCGGCCACCAGCTGGTTGCGCTGCTGGTGCGCGGCGATCATGAGCTGAACGAAGTCAAAGCGGAAAAAGTGTCTATCGTCGCCGCACCGCTGACCTTCGCCCCTGAAGAAGAGATCCGCGCCGCCGTAGGCGCAGGCCCTGGTTCGCTGGGTCCTGTCGGCCTGACGCTGCCGGTTATCGCCGATCGCACCGTGGCAAAAATGAGCGATTTCAGCGCTGGCGCCAACATCGACGGCAAACACTTTACCGGCATCAACTGGGGCCGCGATCTGCCCGAACCGTTGCAGATCGCCGATCTGCGCAACGTGGTGGAAGGCGATCCAAGCCCAGACGGTAAAGGCACGCTGCTGATCAAACGCGGTATCGAAGTGGGCCATATCTTCCAGCTGGGCACCAAATATTCTGAAGCGATGAAGGCGGCGGTTCAGGGCGAAGATGGCCGCAACCAGACGCTGACCATGGGTTGCTACGGCATCGGCATCACCCGCGTGGTGGCGGCAGCGATTGAGCAGAACCATGACGACCGCGGCATTATCTGGCCAGCCGCGCTGGCGCCGTTCCAGGTCGCCATTCTGCCGATGAACATGCACAAATCTTTCCGCGTGAAAGAGCTGGCGGAAGAATTGTACGCCACGCTGCGCGCCAAAGGCATCGACGTGCTGTTGGACGATCGTAAAGAGCGTCCGGGCGTGATGTTCGCCGATATGGAGCTGATCGGCATTCCGCACACTATCGTGCTGGGCGATCGTAACCTGGATAACGACGAAATCGAATATAAAGCGCGCCGCGCCGGTGAGAAGCAGATGATCAAACGCGATCGGATTGTGGATTTCCTGGTGGAAGCGATTCAGGGCTAAGCGTTTTATTCATCATAAAAGCCACCCACGCGGTGGCTTTTTTATTGCCTGCATATTGCCTATATTACCTTGCCGCGCAGCGCCTTCGTCGCGCTGCGCTGCGCTTTTCCTTCCAGCCGCCGCCGCTTAGAGGCCAGCGTCGGACGCGTAGCGCGGCGCGTTTTCTCCTCCGCCGTCAGCTCCCGAATCAGGTTTTCCAGCCGTTTAAGCGCAGCTTCCCGGTTCATCTCCTGGCTGCGGTACTCCTGCGCTTTGATGATCACCACCCCTTCGGCGGTGATCAGGTGATGGCTGGCGTCAAGCAGGCGCGATTTATAAAACGCCGGCAACGACGAGGCGCGAATATCAAAACGCAGATGGATGGCGGTCGCGCTTTTATTCACATGCTGTCCCCCAGCGCCCTGCGCGCGGATCGCGCTTATTTCGATTTCAGCGTCGCTGATAGTGACATTGCGTGACAGTACAATCATATATCCTGCTTGCTTAATAAGTGGTGGTGCGCAGCCTGTTTCGGCTGCGCGGCCTTTATAACGCGGGCATTCTTCTCTGCTACAGTGTGACGCCCATCGGTAAAAGGTCAATTATTTTGACCGCCTGTTCATCCCGGCGACCTGCGCCGCCGCTCTCCCATCGCCGCCTATCCGCTTTCCCTTTCTGCCGCACGCCAGGATAAATCCCTGACGTGAACAGGCTGATTTCCCGCTGGGGGCTGTGTTATAGTCGCTTAAGTCGGAGATTTACGCTCTGAAAGGAGGTGCATGTGCAGCAATATTGTGATTTGGTTCGTCAGAAGTACGCTGAAATCGGCGGCGGCGAACTGGGATACGTGCCCGACGCCATAGGTTGCGCGTTAAAAACACTGAATGAGATAGCGGCGAATTCTGCGCTAGACTCTTCTGTCAGGGAACAGGCAGCGTATGCTGCTGCAAACTTAATGGTGAGCGATTATGTTGACGAATGAAGCCTACAAACCGATCAATTGCGACGATTATGATAGTCTGGAACTCGCTTGCCAAAAACAGTGGACGCTGGCTCTGGAACTCAAGAACGGCGAGCAGCTTAAGGTGAAAGCCAACGATATGATCACCCGTAAAAACGTGGAGTATCTGGTGGCGGACCTCAGCGGCGAAACGCGCGAGCTGCGTCTGGATCATATCGCCAGTTTCAGTCACCCGGAACTAGGCACCGTTGTCGTCAGCGAGTCTGATTAAACCTGCGGGCGGGCTTGTCCCGCCCTGCGTTATTATGGCTTCAGCGAATGGTAATACGTCGCCAGATCCGCCATATCCTCATCGCTTAATCCGCTAACGAACGCCTTCATCACCTCTGCCTGACCACCGCTACGCTCCCCTTTCTTATAGGCCTGCAACGCATGCTGCAAATAGTCGGCATTCTGCCCAGCCAGATTGGGATAAAGCGACACCGACGCCTTGCCTTCCGCACCGTGACAGGCGCTACAGGCGGCCGCTTTTTCCTGACCCGCGGCGATATCGCCTGCGGCCAGCGCAGGCGCGGTAAACGAGGCCAATAGCACTATCAGCACGCTTTTCATTGCAATTCTCCATGTTGTGGTTGTTGCCAGGCGATGCGCAAACCATGGCCCGGCGCGGGGCTTCCGTCACGGCAAACAAAAGTATTCAGCGCGGCGATCAGCGTATCGTTATAAAAAATCAGCGGCGTGCTTTCACGTCGCCAGGGCGGTACGCCGCACTCCTGCCACAGTTTTTTAATTGGCCGATGTCCGCCGCGTCCGATAATGGCGAAGCTGCCCTGCGCCTGAAAGCGCACGGTAACGCTTTCATCGGCGCGCGGCGGGCGGATTTCAATGCCCGTTTCCGCCAGCCGCAGCACGCCCAGACCGTGCGGCAGCGAAAGCGGCTGCCGCACGTCAGACCAGGGCAGCACCGCGTCGCGCACCGATGGACGCAGCGGCAGCCAGTAAAGCGCCTGACGATAGCGGCGCAGTTCGAATTCCCCCAGCTGTAAACGGGGAGCCGCGTCTTCGCGCGCGCAGATGACCTCCTGCCAGATACGCTGAATGGCGTCGCGCGACGGCATTTTACCGCCGCAGGCGGCAATCCAGCGTCGCAGCAGCGCGGCGCGTCTCGCCTCGCTCAGCGCGGCGAATCCGGCGATGCGCAACGCGCCGTCCGGCTGCGTCAGCGCACGCAGCGACTCCGCCAGCAGCTCATCCAGCAGCTGCTCCTGCTCGCCGCACAGCGCCGCGCTGCGCGCCACCGCCTCAGAAAAATGGGGCCATCTGGCGTTCAGGCGCGGTACGATCTCCTGTCGTAAAAAATTGCGGTCATAACGCGTGTCCTGGTTGCTTTCATCCTCTATCCAGCGCAGCTGATGCTGTTGCGCCCAGCTTTCCAGCGCCTCGCGACGGCAGCGCAGTAGCGGGCGCAGCAGACGATGGCCCCCCAGCGTCAGGCTGGCGGGCATCGCCGCCAGACCGGCCGGACCGCTGCCGCGCTTCAACGCCAGCAGCAGCGTTTCACACTGATCGTCAAGGTGCTGCGCCGTCACCAGCGCTTCGCCAGCCTGTAAATGCTGACGAAAGGCGCGATAGCGTCCTTCGCGCGCCGAGGCCTCAATACCGCCTTCGCTACCGTTCACCGCAATTTTCACCGTCTCCAGCGCGACCTGCCATGCATCGCAAACGGTGCGGCAGTGCTGCGCCCAGCGATCGGCGTGTGGGCTAAGTCCGTGATGGATATGGATCGCGCGCAGCTGGAGATCCTGATGCTGGCGCAGCAGCGTCAGCTGATGCAACAGAACGGTAGAATCCAGACCGCCGCTGAATGCCACCAGCAATCGCCGTTCACCGGCCAGTCGTTGTTCAAGTTGTGCAAGCTGCGTCATCGGGAAACCTGTTACGGAAAAACGGCCATCGCAGGATGGCCGTCAAAGCGGATATTTTACGCCTGGTAGAGCTCCAGCGGCAAATTATCGGGGTCGTGGAAGAAGGTAAAACGCTTGCCGGTCAAAGGATCGACGCGCACCGGTTCATATGCGACGCCCTTTTCCTGCAGAAAGCGGCAGGCGTCGTCGATATCTTCAACGGCAAAGGCGAGATGCCGCAGGCCGCAGGCTTCCGGGTGGCTCACTCTGGCTGGCGGCGCAGGGAAAGAAAACAGCTCAATCATATACTGGCCGTTCAGCGCCAGATCGCCTTTCCATGAATCGCGCGCTTCGCGCCAGACTTCCTGTTGCAGCGTAAAGCCGAGGATATCGCAGTAGAACGCCTTGCTGCGCGCGTAGTCGCTGGCGATGATCGCAATATGATGAACCTGTTTAATGCCCAGCATAACTTCTCCTTGAGGGTTTCGCTTATCGCAAGTGGGTACGGTTACGAGCGGGATTTTACTGCATGTCCTGCCGCTTTCTTCATGCGGCCGCCAGGCCGTTGGCCGCCTTGTAAACCGCAATGTCGCACCCTACCTGCTCGCCCGCCGTCAGGCAAGGCGGCAAACTCTGCAAAATCAGCGTTCACCCGCCGGTATCGCCGGTTCATCCTGCTTCAGCACGCGCACCAGATAGCGCCCATCTTCCGTCAGCCTGGCGCCGTGAATATCGGTTTCAAAGCCAGGATAGTGACGGCCAATCGCGCACAGCATTAACAGGAAATCGAGTACCGGGCGGCTCGCCTCGGTGATCCTCTCTCCCGGCATCACCAGCGGCACGCCGGGGGGATAAGGCAGGATCATATTAGCGGAAACGCGATCGATCATCTGGTCGATTTCCACCGTTTCCACTTCCCCTTTTACCTGTAGCTGAAACGCCTGATGCGGCGTCATCTTCATTTCCGGCAATACGTCGAAAGCTTTCAGCATCAGGCGCGGCAGATCGTGTTGACGGATCAGCTGATGAATGCCCTGCGCCAGCGTCTGAATACGCATATTGCGGTAGAAATCGGGATCTTCGGCATAGAGATCCGGCAGGATATTTTTCACACGCAGATTAAGATCGTAGGCGCGCTTAAAGTCCAGCAGCGCGCGCAGCAGCCCCATCGCCCGCGTTTTATCGATACCGATGCTGAACAGGAACAGCAGGTTGTACGGCCCGGTTTTTTCTACCACGATGCCGCGTTCGTCGAGGAACTTCGCTACCAGCGCCGCCGGGATCCCCTCGTCCGCCATCACCCCCTGCTCGCTCATGCCCGGCGTCAGAATGGTGACTTTGATCGGATCGAGATACATATGATCGCGATCTGCATCGGCAAAGCCGTGCCACTCCTCGTCGCCGGGCTGGATCGGCCAGCATTCCGCTTCATCAATGCCGTCCGGCTGCCAGATATCGAAGAACCAGCTGTCAGATTCTTCACGCAGTCGCTGCACCTCGCGGCGGAAGTGGAGCGCTCGTTCCACCGAACGGTTTATCAGCCGACGGCCAGGATTGCCACGCAGCATCGCCGCCGCCGTTTCGATCGAGGCGACGATCGAATAGTTGGGCGAAGTGGTGGTGTGCATCATATAGGCTTCATTAAAAGTCTGTTCGTCATAGTCGCCTTTAATATGGATCAGCGAAGCCTGAGAGAAAGCGGCCAGCAGCTTGTGCGTCGACTGAGTTTCATAAATCACTTTGCCGGGCGTGCGCTCGCCGCTCATGCCGCTTTTACCGGCGTAGATAGGATGGAAATTAGTGTAAGGCACCCAGGCGGAATCGAAATGGATCGACGGCACCTCCAGCGTCTCTTTGATATATTGGGTGTTATAGAGCAGGCCGTCGTAGGTGGAGTTAGTGATCACCGCATGTACCGGCCACGCGGCGTGTTCGGTTTGCGCCACCTTCAACGCGATGCTTTCGCGCGTGAATTCGCGCTTTGGAATACCGCCGAGAATGCCCAGCGCGTTGCGCGTCGGCTTCAGCCAGATCGGCACGATATCGCTCATCATCAGCAGATGGGTTAGCGATTTATGGCAGTTGCGATCCACCAGCATGGTGCTGCCCGCTGGCGCGGCGTACATGCCGACAATTTTATTCGAGGTGGAGGTGCCGTTGGTCACCATATAACTCTGCTCGGCGCCGAAGGTGCGGGCGATATACTCCTCCGCCTCCAGGTGCGGCCCGGTGTGATCGAGCAGCGAGCCCAGCTCGGTCACCGAAATCGACGTGTCCGCCTTCAGCGTGTTGGGGCCGTAGAAGTCGTAAAACAGCGTGCCTACCGGGCTTTTTTGGAAAGCGGTGCCGGCCATATGGCCTGGCGTGCAGAAGGTATATTTTCCCTCTTTCACATAGGTGAACAGCGCGCGGGTTAACGGCGGCGTAATGTTATCGATATATTCGTCGGTATACTGCCGGATGCGCTGGGCGATGTCCTCCGCCATATCGAGCGCGTACTCAAAGAACCACAGCGCCATGCGCATCTCATTGATGCTGATGTCCATTGTGGAGTGGGTATTGATAAAGGCGTAGAGCGGCAGGTACTCGTTAAGCTGATTAATCTCGCTGCATAAATCGAGACTGTACTCATCCCAGTCAAAAATCACGCCGCAAATGCGGGGATTATGCTCAATCAGCTTCACCAAATCATTGGCGTCTTTCGGATAGATCGGTTCAAGACCCTGATTTATCAGCGCCTGATGCAGCTGGCGCATGGGTTCATCTTTATAAAAAGCGTTATGCGGTCCCATTATCGCAATAATATTCAATTAGCACCTCCTGGCGATGGGCGATAAAGAATAAGCATAGCGAAGATGCGCAGCGGCAGGAGAAATGAAGCGACGAAGCGAGAATAATCCGCATCGAAAACGCTGAATGACGGTATAAAAAAGGCGGCCCGAAGGCCGCCTTTTTTTACGCGCTACGCATCATGCGTAGCCGTAGTTCATCAGACGATGATAGCGGCGGTTAAGCAGCTCTTCGGTGTTCAGCCCATCCAGTTCGGCGAGATCGGCCAGCAGCTGCGCTTTCAGCGAAGCGGCCACCGCCAGCGGATCGCGATGCGCGCCGCCCAGCGGTTCCGGGACAATCGCGTCGATCAAATCCAGTTCTTTCAGACGCGGCGCGATAATGCCCATCGCTTCCGCCGCCAGCGGCGCTTTATCCGCGCTTTTCCACAGGATAGAGGCGCAGCCTTCCGGTGAAATAACGGAATAGGTGCTGTACTGCAGCATGTTGACCTTGTCGCCCACGCCGATAGCCAGCGCGCCGCCGGAACCGCCCTCACCAATAACGGTGCAGATAACCGGCACTTTCAGGCCAGACATCTCACGCAGGTTGCGCGCAATCGCCTCAGACTGACCGCGCTCTTCCGCGCCCACGCCAGGGTAAGCGCCCGGCGTGTCGATAAAGGTAATGACAGGCATCTTGAAACGCTCGGCCATTTCCATCAGGCGCAGCGCTTTGCGATAGCCCTCCGGCGCCGGCATACCAAAGTTACGCCGAATCTTCTCTTTCGTTTCACGGCCTTTCTGATGGCCGATGATCATTACCGGACGTCCATCCAGACGCGCAATGCCGCCGACAATCGCCTTGTCGTCAGCGTAGGCGCGGTCGCCTGCCAGCTCGTCAAAGTCGGTAAACACGTTACGGACATAGTCCAGCGTGTAAGGACGCAGCGGATGACGCGCCAGCTGCGCGATCTGCCACGCGCCCAAATCGGCGAAGATTTTACGCGTCAGCTCTACGCTTTTTTCACGCAGACGCTGAATCTCTTCATCCAGATTAATATCGTGTTTTTCATCCTGACGGCCAACCGACTTCAGGGAGTCGATTTTCGCCTCCAGTTCTGCGATTGGCTGTTCAAAATCCAGGTAATTAAGACTCATAATGTTCCTGTTTTAGTCAAACTCCAGTTCCACCTGCTCCGATCCTATCAGCGATCGCAGGTCATTCAGCAAACGATCGCAGGGAGATACGCGCCATGCTGCGCCAAAACGCAGTCTGGCCCGCGCATCCGCTCTCTGATAGTAGAGATGTACCGGAATTGTCCCCGAACGATGGGGTTCCAGAGACTGACGGAGACGGTTTAAAAGCTGGTCATCAATTTGCCTGTCCGTCAGCGAGATAGCAAGTCCACGCGCATATTTTTCACGTGCTTCGTCGATATCCATCACTTCACGGGCGGTCATTTTAAGGCCCCCGCTGAAGTCATCAAAGCTGACCTGTCCGCTGACGATCAGGATACGGTCTTTTTCCAGCAGCTGCTGGTATTTATCAAGCGCATCTGTGAACAACATCACCTCCAGACGACCGGAACGATCATCCAGCGTGCAGATGCCAATACGGTTGCCGCGTTTAGTGACCATAACGCGGGCCGCCACCACCAAACCGGCCGCGGTAGTGATTTTACCGCGATCGGTCGGATGCATGTCTTTCAAACGCACGCCGCCGACGTAGCGTTCAATCTCTTTCAGATACTGGTTGATGGGATGGCCGGTCAGATAAAGCCCCAGCGTCTCCCGCTCGCCGTCCAGCCGCACCTGCTCCGGCCACGGCGTGATGCTGGCATAGGATTGCTCTACCTGCTCCGGCTCCTCCGCCAGTACGCCGAACATATCCGCCTGCCCGATCGCCTCCGCTTTGGCGTGCTGATCCGCCGCCTTCAGCGCATCGCCCAGCGCGCTCATCAGCGCCGCGCGATGCGGCCCCAGACGATCGAAGGCGCCCGACATGATCAGTTTTTCCATCACGCGGCGGTTGATTTTCTTCGGATCGGTGCGCGCGCAGAGATCGAACAGCTCGCGGAAGTAGCCATCTTTATTTCGCGCCTCAATGATCGCTTCGATCGGACCTTCACCGACGCCTTTAATGGCGCCGATGCCGTATACGATCTCGCCGTCATCGTTGACGTGGAACTGATAGAGGCCGGAGTTGATATCCGGCGGCAGCACTTTCAGCCCCATGCGCCAGCACTCATCCACCAGGCCGACCACTTTCTCGGTGTTGTCCATATCGGCGGTCATTACCGCCGCCATAAACTCGGCCGGATAGTGCGCCTTCAGCCACAGCGTCTGGTAAGAAACCAGCGCATAGGCGGCGGAGTGTGATTTATTGAAGCCGTAACCGGCGAATTTTTCCACCAGATCGAAGATTTTCATCGACAGCTCGCCGTCGATGCCCATGCTCTCCGCGCCCTCTTTAAACACCGAGCGCTGCTTGGCCATCTCCTCCGGCTTCTTCTTACCCATGGCGCGACGCAGCATATCCGCGCCGCCGAGCGTATAGCCCGCCAGTACCTGGGCGATCTGCATCACCTGTTCCTGGTAGAGAATGATGCCGTAGGTCGGTTCCAGCACCGGCTTCAGCGACTCATGCTGCCACTGAATATCGGGTAGGAGATCGCTTCGCGCCCGTGCTTACGGTCGATAAAGTTATCCACCATTCCCGACTGCAACGGGCCGGGACGGAACAGCGCCACCAGTGCGATCATATCTTCGAAGCAGTCCGGCTTCAGACGCTTAATCAAGTCTTTCATGCCGCGCGATTCAAGCTGAAAAACCGCTGTGGTTTCCGCGCGCTGCAGCATATCAAAGCTTTTTTTATCATCCAGCGGAATCGCGGCGATATCGATCGGCGCCTCGCCCTGCTTCGCCCGGCGCGCATTAATCATATCCAGCGCCCAGTTGATGATGGTCAGGGTGCGCAGGCCGAGGAAGTCGAACTTCACCAGACCGGCGTATTCCACGTCGTTTTTATCAAACTGGGTAACCGGGTGGTTGCCGTTTTCATCGCAGTAGAGCGGCGCGAAGTCGGTGATTTTGGTCGGCGCGATCACGACGCCCCCGGCGTGCTTGCCGGCGTTGCGCGTCACCCCTTCCAGCTTGCGCGCCATATCGATCAGCGCCCTGACCTCTTCATCGGCCTCATAGATTTCCGGCAGCTGCGGCTCGGCGGCGAACGCTTTTTCCAGCGTCATACCCGGATCGGGCGGCACCAGCTTCGAGATGCGATCGACGAAACCGTAAGGATGGCCCAGCACGCGGCCCACGTCACGGATAACCGCTTTCGCCGCCATGGTGCCGAAGGTGATGATCTGCGATACCGCGTCGCGCCCGTACATATCGGCAACGTGTTCAATCACCTGATCGCGTTTTTCCATGCAGAAATCGACGTCGAAGTCGGGCATGGAGACGCGCTCCGGGTTCAGGAAGCGTTCGAACAGCAGGTCGAATTCCAGCGGATCGAGGTCGGTGATCTTCAGCGCATAGGCCACCAGCGAGCCGGCGCCCGAACCGCGTCCCGGTCCGACCGGAATGCCGTTATCTTTCGACCACTGGATAAACTCCATGACAATCAGGAAGTAGCCGGGGAAACCCATCTGGTTGATAACGTTAAGCTCGATCTCCAGACGTTCGTCATATTCCGGCCGCTTCTGCGCCCGAACCTCAGGATCGGGGAACAGGAACGCCAGACGCTCCTCCAACCCCTCGCGCGAACGCATCACCAGAAAGTCTTCGGTGGTCATCTCGCCGGTGGGGAATTTCGGCAGGAAATATTCGCCAAGCCGTACCGTGACGTTACAGCGACGGGCGATCTCTACGCTGTTTTCCAGCGCTTCCGGGATGTCGGAGAAGAGTTCGCACATCTCCTCCGCGCTGCGCATATATTGCTGCGGACTGTAGTTGCGCGGGCGTTTAGGATCGTCCAGCGTATAGCCGTCATGAATCGCGACGCGAATCTCATGCGCGTCGAAATCCTCTTCATTAATAAAACAGACTTCATTGGTCGCCACGACCGGAACGCCTTCCGCAATTGCCAGCTCGACGGCGGCATGCAGATAGCTTTCCTCATCAGGACGCCCGGTGCGGATCAGCTCCAGATAATAGCGATCGGGAAAGTGTTCCTGATAGAAGGCGAGACACTGCGCCACCAGCGCCTGATTGCCGCGAAGCAGGCTGCGGCCCACGTCTCCGCGGCGTCCGCCAGAGAGCAGAAGCAGCCCTTCGCTGAATTCCGCCAGCCAGTCGCGATCGATCGTTGGCCCGTTAACGCCGTAGCCGCGCTGGTAGGCGCGTGAAATCAGCAGCGTCAAATTCTGGTAGCCAGTATTGTTCATCGCCAGTACGGTGATTTGTGTCAGCTCGTCGCCCATCAGCTCGCTGGCGACGAGAAAATCGGCGCCGATAATCGGCTTAATGCCAGCGCCGTGCGCCGTACCGTAAAACTTCACCAGTCCGCACAGGTTGGTGAAATCCGTGATCGCCATCGCCGGCATACCGAGCGCGGCCGCTTTCTTCACCAGCGGGCCGGTCTTCGCCAGTCCGTCGACCATCGAATAATCGCTGTGGATACGCAGATGAATAAAACGTGGTTCGGCCATCTTTCTTTCCGGTTAACTGCAGCAAAGCGCGCTTAGCGCGCAGATTCAGCGGTGAGATGTTTTACTTCAAGGTCCAGGAGCGCATTGCGCACCGGCGCAAAACTACGACGATGGTGCGGCGTAGCGCCATGTTCTGTCAACATCGCCAGATGCTGTGCGGTGGGATAACCTTTATGCTGCGCAAAGCCATACTGCGGGAAAACATGATCCAGCTCCGCCATTTCGCGATCGCGCGTGACTTTCGCCAGAATGGAGGCCGCGCTGATTTCAGCGACCAGGCTATCCCCTTTCACCACCGCCATTGACGGCATCGGCAGCGCCGGACAGCGGTTGCCGTCGATCAGCACATAATCAGGCTGTATCGTCAGACCAGCGACGGCGCGCTGCATCGCCAGCATGGTGGCGTGCAGGATATTGAGCTGGTCGATCTCGTCCGGCTCGGCGCGTCCGAGGCTCCAGGCCAGCGCCTTCCCTTTGATTTCATCATACAGCGCCAGGCGCCGCTTTTCGCTGAGCTTTTTGGAGTCCGCCAGGCCGACGATGGGACGCGCGGGATCGAGGATCACCGCCGCCGTCACCACCGCGCCGATCAGCGGTCCGCGCCCCACTTCATCGACGCCAGCGATCAGCCGCGCGTCGGGATAGATAAATTCAGCCATTCGCCAACTCCAGTACGGCCTGCGCCGCTTGTTCATCGGCATTCCAGCGGATCTGCTGGTGTAGTTCGGTAAAGGTTTCCAGCAGGCGCGCGCGCGTTTCGCCCGCGCCCAACAGCGGCTCCAGCGCGGCGGCGAGCCGCTCCGGCTGGCAATCGTCCTGTAGCAGCTCCGGCACCAGCTCGCGACCGGCCAGCAGGTTCGGCAGCGATACATAATCGGTTTTCACCAGCCGCTCGGCCAGCCAGAAGGTAACCGGCTTCATACGATAGCCGACTACCATCGGGCACTTCGCCAGCATGCACTCCAGCGCGGCGGTGCCGGATGCCAGCAGCGCCGCATCGCTGGCGATCATCGCCTCGCGGCCTTTACCGTCCAACAGGTGTATCGGCAGTTCGGGCGCAACCTCGGCCTTGATCTGCTCAAACTGTTCGCGCCGCTGCGCGTTGACCAGCGGCACCACGATCTCCAGCTGCGGCCATTTCTCACGCAGCAGCATCGCGGTTTTTAGAAAATCGGCGCTGAGCATCTCTACTTCCGCCCGACGCGAGCCGGGCAGCAACGCCAGGCAGAGCGCCTTTTCGTCGATGCCCAGGTCGCGACGCGCCGCCGTCTTATCGGGTTGTAGCGGCATAGCATCCGCCATAGTGTGGCCGATAAAACGGCAGGGCACATCGTAGCGATCGTAAAAGGCTTTTTCGAACGGCAGGAACGCCAGCACCAGGTTAGTGGCGCGACCGATTTTAAATACCCGATTCTGCCGCCACGCCCAGACTGAGGGGCTGACGTAATGGATCGTGCGGATGCCGCGCTGCTTCAGGCGACCTTCCAGGGTAATGTTAAAATCGGGCGCGTCAATGCCGACAAAAACGTCCGGCTTTAGCGCGGTGAAGCGACGGGTCAGATCGCGGCGGATTTTCAACAGGCGCCGCAGTCGTCCCAGCACTTCCACAATGCCCATGACCGCCAGCTCTTCCATGTCGTACCAGCTTTCACAGCCTTCCGCCTGCATACGCGGCCCCGCCACGCCGACGAAGCGGGCGTCAGGGTGTTTTGCTTTCAGCGCGCGAATGAGACCGGCACCAAGAATATCGCCGGAGGTTTCTCCGGCGACAAGGGCAATCGTTAAGGGACGAGCAGCCATGGGTTAACGAATCAGACCTCGCGTTGAGCGGGCGAAGAAATCGTAAAACGGCTGAACTTCAGCGTGCTCTTTCGCCAGCGCTTCGATTTCCGGCTTGACCTCTTCCAGCGTTTTTCCGCTGCGGTAAAGCAATTTATAGGCGTTACGAATCGCGTGCAGCCCTTCTTTGCTGAAACCGCGGCGTTTCAGGCCTTCGATATTGATGCCGTACGGCGTCGCGTGGTTACCCTGCGCGATGACGTATGGCGGCACATCCTGCGCCACGCCGGAACAGCCGCCCACCATGACGTGCGCGCCGATAATGCAGAACTGATGCACCGCCGTCATGCCGCCGATAATGGCGAAATCATCCACCGTCACGTGTCCGCCGAGCGTCGCGTTGTTGGCGAAGATGCAGCGGTTGCCGATGATGCAGTCATGCGCAATATGTGCATTGACCATCAGCAGGTTATCGCTGCCGATACGGGTTACACCGCCGCCCTGCACCGTCCCGCGATGAATAGTCACGCTTTCGCGAATGCTGTTGCGATCGCCGATTTCAACGCGCGTCGGCTCGCCCGCATATTTCAGATCCTGGTTCACCTCACCGATAGAGGCGAACTGGGTAATAATATTGTCTTTGCCAATGCGGGTATGTCCGTTCACCACCACATGAGACTTCAGAACGGTGCCCTCACCGATTTCAACGTTGGCGCCGATATAGCAGAACGGGCCAATGTGAACACGAGCGCCGATAACGGCGCCCTCTTCGATGATCGAGCTTGGATGAATTACGGCGGTTGCATCAATCACGTATTACGCCTCCCGGCTACGGGCACACATCATGGTCGCTTCACAAACAATCTTGCCATCAACGGTAGCGACGCCTTTAAAGCGCGTCAGGCCGCGACGGGTTTTCTCGAAAGTCACTTCCATAATCATCTGATCGCCTGGCACTACCGGACGCTTGAAGCGTGCTTCATCGATTCCGGCGAAGTAGTACAGCTCGCCTGGCTCAAGTTTGCCCACGCTTTTAAACGCCAGAATACCTGTCGCCTGCGCCATCGCCTCCAGAATCAAAACGCCCGGAAAAATCGGCTTACCAGGGAAATGCCCCTGGAAAAACGGTTCGTTAACAGAGACGTTTTTCACGGCGCGCAGATATTTATGCTCTTCGAACTCCAGGACACGATCGACCAATAAAAACGGATAACGGTGCGGCAGTAGTTCTAAAATCTCTTCAATATTCAGAGTATGAGTTTCAGTAGTCAAAATACTCTTCCTGTCCTAAAAATTCTGATGGCATCAATAACACGGCCTGCACCGATCCGGACGATCATCGGCAGGCCGCAAATTAGTTTATGTGGCGCCTGGCTTCCCTGCTTAGCATGTTTTATTTATGAAAGCCGGACAGACGCGGGATGAATGTACGTTTAGTCGTCTTTGCCGACTTTACGCTCGATGGCTTTTAAGCGTTTGCTCATTTCATCGATATTCATCACCAGCGCTGCAGTTTTACGCCAGGTTTTATTGGGTTGCAGCGGAATGCCTGAGGAGTATACCCCAGGTTCAGTGATGGGCCGCATCACCATTCCCATGCCGGTGACGGTCACTTTGTCACAAATTTCCATGTGGCCGTTAATCACACTGGCTCCACCGATCATACAGTAACGACCGATTTTCAGGCTACCTGCCATGATCACACCGCCAGCAACGGCAGTATTGTCGCCAATCACGACGTTATGTGCAATCTGGCACTGGTTATCAATGATAACACCATTACCAATCTGAGTGTTATCCAGCGCGCCGCGATCGATAGTGGTACAGGCGCCGATTTCGACGCGATCGCCGATAATCACCGATCCCAACTGCGGGATTTTCACCCAGTTACCGCGGTCGTTGGCATAACCGAAGCCGTCTGCGCCGATCACCGTGCCCGACTGAATCAGGCAGTGCTGACCGATGCGGATGTCATGATACACCGTCACATTCGCCCACAGACGTGAGCCAGCGCCGATATGGGTATTTTTGCCGACAAAGCAGCCGGCGCCGATCACCACATTATCGCCGAGCACCACGCCCGATTCGATAACGGCGTTTGCGCCGATGGAAACATTGCTGCCCAGACTGGCGCTGGCGTCGATAACCGCGCTCGGCGCGATATTCTCCGCTGGCTGCGGCGTGGTATCTAACAGCTGCGCCATACGCGCATAGGTCAGGTAAGGGTTTTTAACCACCAGCGCGGCGCTTTTGCACCACGGCAGATCCGCTTCTGTCAGCACCACGGCGGAAGCCTGGCACTCGGCGAGCTGCTCACGGTAGCGGCTGTTGGCGAGGAAAGTGATTTGACCGTTTTGGGCGGAGTGCATAGAAGCAATGCCGGAGATGGCGATATCGCCATCTCCGTGCAATTCTGCATCCAACTGCTGGGCTAAATCAGCCAGTCGAATTGAAGACATTGATTATTTAACCTGTTTCAGAACGTCAGCCGTGATGTCTTTCGCATTAGAAGCGTAAGCTACCGCGTTGGCGTCGATCACGACATCATAACCTTCGCTGTCGGCGACTTTCTTCACTGCGTCCTGAATGCGGCTCAGCAGCTTGTTACGCTCTTCCATCTGGCGACGACGGTTGTCCTGCTCGAAAGCCTGCGCTTTAGAAGAGAACGCTTCGCGCTGGGACATGATATCTTTTTCCATGCGGCTGCGTTCGCTGGCCTTCATGGTAGAGGCATCACGCTGCAGGCGCTGCATTTTTGCCTGAAGATCGCGTTCCTGGCTCTGCAGATCGGTGGCGCGGCCTTTGAACTCGTTTTCCAGCTGCTTCGCAACAGTGGCACGTTGCGGTAACTGTTGGAAAATGCTGGACACGTTTACCACGGCAATTTTATCAGCAGCCTGAGCGCCTGCGGAAACCGCTAAAGCGAGACCCAGACCTGCGGCACACAACAACTTTTTCACTATTAACTCCTTACCATCAACGTTTGTGTCAAAGACACAGATTTACCTGATACGCCAGCCAATGGGCGAACCCGAAGACCGGCGCACAGTGCGATACTAATCGCTATGCTTCCCTGAAGCGGAGGTTACCAGGTTTTACCAATGTTAAACTGGAACTGCTCCGCTTTATCTCCATCATATTTCTTGAACGGCTGGGCGTAAGAGAACACCAGCGGGCCCAGAGGCGACATCCACTGCAGCGCCAGGCCGGCGGACATACGGATATTGCCCGGATCGCTGTAGTCCGGTATACCGGCCGCACGGCTTTCCGCAGTGTTTTCCCAGTTGGTATCCCATACCGTACCGGCATCGACGAACAGCGAAGTGCGCACCGAGTTAGCGTACTTCTCGCTGATAAACGGCGTCGGGGTAATCAGCTCAAGGCTGGCCACCGCCATCGCGTTGCCGCCCACCGCATCGTCCGATTTACACAGGCTCTGATTGCCTGAACAGGTTGATGAGTTATCGTTGATATACGCCGCTTTCGGGCCGATGTTGTTAGAACGGAAGCCGCGTACCGTGCTGGAGCCGCCAGCATAGAAGTTCTCATAGAACGGCAGCTCTTTGCCGCCCAGACCATCGCCGTAGCCGACGCGACCGCGACCCAGCAGTACCCAGGTATGGTCGTCATTAATCGGCATATACTGCTGCGTATCCAGCGTCACTTTATAGAAGTTGTTGTCCGATCCCGGAATGGTGACTTTACCGTTCAGGTTGGTACGGTTACCGGCGGTGGGGAAGAATCCACGGTCCAGGTTGTTGTACGTCCAGCCATAGTTGAAGGTGAAGTCATCGGCGGAATATTCCGCATCGCCGGAAAGCGACGGATTCTGATCGACCGAGCGCAGATAACGCCACATCGCCACCTGCGGCTGCATGTTGGAGAGGTCGTTATGCACATAGCCGAGGCCGACGCGTAGCGTATTGTTTTCATTGACCGGGAAGCCGAGCGTGCCATCCAGACCATAACTCTTGTTGGTATAGTCAGAGAGGTCGGCGTCGTCCGCTTTAAAGTCGTTATAGAAAATACGTCCGCCGAGGCTTACCCCATCTACCGTGAAATAAGGATCGGTCAGGGAGAATTCTGCGTAGGTCTGGTAATCATTTTTGGTGCCGCTGATGCCAACGGTATTACCGGTGCCCAGCCAGTTATCCTGGGTCACGCCGACCTGGAAGCTGACGCCGCTCTCGGTGCCGTAGCCGATACCGAAGTTAAAGGTGCCGGTGTTGCGTTCTTTCACCTTATAAACCACGTCAACCTGATCCGGCGTGCCCGGTACGCGCTGCGTATCGACGTCGACGGTTTCAAAGTAGCCGGTGCGATTCAGACGCTCTTTGCCCTGCTCGACCAGGTTGCTGCCCAGCCATGCGCCTTCCATCTGACGCATTTCACGGCGCAGCACCGCGTCTTTCGACGTGTCGTTGCCTTCGAAGCGCACCTTACGCACGTAGTAACGGTTGCCCGCGTCGACGTTGACGTGCAGCTTAACGGTCTTATCGGCATCGTTAATTTCCGGCTGCGTGACGACGCGCGGATAGGCGTAACCATAACGGCCCAACAGCTGCTTAATGCTGTCTTCCATTTTGGTCACTTTGGTGCCGTTATACAGCTCGCCAGGCTGTACTTTCGCCAGGCTTTCAATCTCGGCGGAGTGCCCTGCCATGCTGCCGTTCACCACCACGCCGGAAAGCATGTACTGGTCGCCTTCGTGGATATTGATGGTGATGTAGATGCCTTTTTTATCGGGCGTCAGACTCACCTGCGTGGAGTCGATGTTGAAACGGGCGTAGCCGCGATCGAGATAGAAGCTGCGCAGCGTTTCTAAATCGCCGGCCAGTTTCTGTTTCTGATACTTGCGATCGCCGACCAGGTTCCACCATGGCACCTCATCACGCAGTTGAAAACGCGAGATCAGTTCATCGGAGCTAAAGGCTTTATTGCCGACCACGTTGATCTGCTGGATTTTCGCCGAAACGCCTTCGGTAAAGACCAGTTTCAGATCGACGCGGTTGCGCGGCAGCGGCGTCACTACCGCTTTTACGCTGGCGCTGTATTTGCCGACGCTGTAGTAGAAATCTTCCAGCCCTTTTTCAATACTGGAGATAGTCGTGCGATCCAGCGCTTCGCCGACGCGCACGCCGGACGCTTCGAGATTCTGTTTGAGCATGTCATCTTTCACCGCCTTGTTGCCGGAGAAAGTGATGCTGGCAATGGTGGGACGCTCTTTGACCTGAACAATCAGCGTGGCGCCGTCGCGCAGGACCTGAACATCTTCGAAGTTCCCGGTAGCAAACAGGGCGCGAATGGTATTACTGATATCTTCATCATCTACCGTATCACCAACACGCACCGGCATGCTGAGCAGAGCCGCACCGACAGCGACTCGCTGCAGTCCTTCGAAATGAATGTCCTTCACTACGAACCCGTCTGCACCGTAAACGGTGGCGCTGCTGAACAGCAGCGACGCTATGAGCAACTTTTTCATCGCCATCGTTGTTATGCGTTCTTCCTAACACGTCCCAGCCTGGACAACGTTCCGGTCATCACAGGCGAGAGAAATCATTGAATAGTGCAAGCCCCATTAACAGCACCAGCAAAATCGAGCCGATGCGATAACTGAAGTCCTGAACTCGCTCGGACACCGGTTTTCCTTTGATTTTTTCAATCGCCAGAAAAAGCAGATGCCCACCATCTAATACCGGTAACGGGAACAAATTGATAATACCGAGATTCACGCTGATAAGCGCAAGAAACATCAGGTAATAAATCATCCCATACTCTGCTGACATCCCGGCGCCCTGCGCGATAGAAATCGGCCCGCTCAGGTTGTTCAGCTTAACATCGCCGGTGACCAATTTGCCAAGCATGCCGACCGTCAGCTTCATCAGCTGCCAGGTTTTCTCCCCGGCCTCGCCAATGGCAGCGAACGGACCATACTGCCGCACCGTTTTATACTCTTCCGGCAGCGGCAGCACGCGCGGCACGACGCCGGCAAACCCTTCCGCGCCTTTCGCGGTCGGCGTCAGCGTCAGGCTGACGATCTCACCCTGGCGCTCGACATCCAGCGCGATGGCTTTGGCCGGACTTTCCCGCACCAGGTTAACGAAATCCCGCCATGCCGTCAGCGGTTGCCCATCGACTTTAACGATCCTGTCGCCAGCTTGCAAACCTGCCGTGCTGGCAGGCGAGTTCGTCTGTACATCCGCCAGTACCGTTTCAATCTCCGGCCCGCGCGGCGCGATGCCCAACGCCGACACAGGGTCCTGCTTGTCCGGCTCAAAATGCCAGTTACGCAAATCGACCCGTTTTTCCACACGCTGCGATGAACCGAAAGGCGACAGCGTCAGGGTAACGTCGGTGTCGCCGATCTTACCTACCAACGCCATGCGCACGGCATCCCAGTCAGGCGTTTCGATGCCATCTACAGCTTTAAGTTCCATTCCGGGCGAAATTTGCGCTTCCGCCGCCACCGAATCGCTCAGGATTTCGCCAATTACCGGACGCACGCCGGGGACGCCGTGAATAAACACCAGCCAGTAGGCGAAAATGGCGAAGAGGAAGTTGGCGACGGGGCCGGCGGCGATGACTGCCGCGCGCTGCAGCACCGTTTTATTGTTGAAGGCCTGATGACGCAGTTCCGGCGCGACGCTCTCTACCCGCTCATCCAGCATTTTGACGTAGCCGCCGAGCGGAATCAGCGCGATGACGTACTCGGTGCCGAGCCGGTCGCGGCGGCGCCATAGCGCCTTGCCGAAGCCGACGGAAAAGCGCTCGACTTTAATCCCGCAACGGCGCGCCACCCAGAAGTGGCCGAATTCATGCACGGTGATCAGCACGCCCAACGCAACGATAAAGGCGGCAAGACTCCAGATAAAGCTCAGCATAGCGTCTTGTCCTTACAGCGTCCTGAACACCAGCAGCAGTAAACAGGCGAAGACCGGCACCGCAGCGGTCAGGCTGTCGATACGATCGAGAATGCCGCCGTGGCCGGGGATCAGATGCCCGCTGTCTTTGATGCCCGCTTCGCGCTTGAACATGCTTTCCGTCAGATCGCCCAGCACGGAAGCCAGCGTAGCGATAATGGAGCTGATCAGCAGCGTGGCCGGCGCAACGCTGAGCGGCGCCCACAGGCCGAACAGCCAGGCGATCAGCGCGGCAGTGACCAGCCCGCCGAAAAAGCCTTCCCAGGTTTTTCCCGGCGACACTTTCGGTGCCAGCTTATGCTTACCGAACAGACGGCCGAACATATAAGCCCCGGAGTCAGCGCCCCAGACCAACACCATCACGTACAGCAGCCACCAGGCGCCGGCGAAATGGTCAGCGGTGTAGTGATACTGACGCAGCGCCACCATGCCGAAGAAAAACGGCACGATAGTCAGCACGCCGAACAGCAGGCGCAACGCGCGCGATTGCCGCCAAAAGCTGGCGGAACCGGGATAGGACAATACCAGCAGCAGCGCGACAATCCACCAGCCGAGCGCAGCCCATAGCGAACCGCTGAACTGCGGCAGCTGCACGGCATATTGATAAGGAGGAAGCGTGAAAAGCATCAGGGCAAGCAGCAGGCCGCAAAGCACGGCCAGCCAGATGCGTTGAAGACGGGAAGTGAAGCCGGCAAGCTGGCCCCATTCCCATGCGGCCAGCATGCATACCACAAGCGTGGCGATGGCGAACCCGGAGGGCGGTAACCAGAAAAGCGCAGCGATCACCAAAGGAATTAAGATGAACGCTGTAATCAGACGCGACTTCAGCAAAGGTTACCCCCAGGGCGCTCAGGCGCCGCCAGGTGCTGCGCCGCCAAATCGACGCTCACGATGTGAGAAAGCATTCATTGCACCTTCAAAAACTTGTTCGTCAAAATCAGGCCAGAGAACATCGGTAAAGTAAAACTCCGCGTAGGCGATTTGCCACAGCAGGAAGTTACTGATGCGATGTTCCCCCCGGTCCTTATTACCAGATCCACCGGTGCCAAATCATGCATACAGAGAAATCCGGACAGCGTAGTTTCCTCGATCTGGTCAGGACGGAGCAACCCTTCCTGCACCTGCTCGGCTATCTGTCGTACGCCGTGAATAATATCCCAACGGCCGCCATAATTCGCGGCAATGTTGAGGGTTAATCCATTATTTTGTTGAGTAAGTTCCTCAGCGCGGCGAATACGCTCCTGTAAGCGTGAATTAAAACGGCTGATATCGCCAATAATTCTTAAGCGAACATTGTGTTTGTGCAGGCTTTTTACTTCGCTATCCAGCGCCCAGACAAACAGCTCCATCAGCGCCACCACTTCCTGGGGCGGACGGGACCAGTTCTCGCTACTGAAGGCATAAAGCGTGAGTGCTTCCAGTTTATTGCTGACGGCAAAGCTTACGGCGCGACGCACCGATTTCACTCCCGCTTTATGACCAGAGACACGAAGTTTGCCCTGATTTTTCGCCCAGCGGCCGTTGCCATCCATGATGATGGCCACATGACGCGGGCGTATCCGCTGCTGGTCATCGGTTGTTATTTGAGTTTCGGACGACATAACGCGTATTCATTTCCTTTCATCAGAAATACAGCGGCTTCTGAATACATTTCCCGTGCGGCCGTAAAAAAGCCGTGACGACCACGGCTCTGTTCACCGCTCTGGCTGTGTGTAAATGCAAAACGGGAGCCGGGGACTATACCAGTTTCCCCCAGGGCTCACAAATAGCGACCACGCAAAACTGCGAATTAACCCGCCGCGGAGAAACGCGGCAACAGCGCCTGCGCCGCCCGTCGCGCCTCAGTATCGATCGCCAGTACCGCGTCCACGCTTTGTGGCTCAGCATGGTGAAGCGATGCCAAAACGGCGGTGTTGAGCGCGGCAATATCGGTAAAGCGAATCCGCCCGTTAAGAAACGCGGCGACCGCTATCTCGTTTGCCGCATTCAGCGCGGTGGTCGCCGCCTGCCCCTGCTCGCACGCATCCATCGCCAGCTTCAGGCAGGGATAGCGATGAAAATCAGGTTCGGCGAAGGTTAACGCCTTCATGCGGGTAAAATCGAGCGGTGTGGCGCCCGCTTCGACCCGCTGCGGCCAGGCCATAGTATGCGCGATCGGCGTACGCATATCCGGCGATCCCAGCTGCGCCAGCACGCTGCCGTCGCGGTAGCGCACCATAGAGTGAATCACCGACTGCGGATGCAGGATCACTTCCATCTGCGCATCGGTTGCATTAAACAGCCAGCGGGCTTCAATGTATTCCAGGCCTTTATTCATCATGGTGGCGGAGTCAACGGAGATTTTACGTCCCATCGACCAGTTCGGATGCGCGCATGCCTGCTCCGGCGTGACGGTAGCCAACGCCGGGAGCGGCGTGTCACGAAACGGTCCACCAGATCCCGTAAGGATGATCGACTCAATGCCGTTCTCCTGCAGGTTAGCGTATCCTAACTGTTGCTGGATGGAAGCCGGTAAACTCTGAAAAATGGCATTATGCTCGCTGTCGACAGGCAACAGACGCGCGCCGCTGGCGCTCACCGCCTCCATAAATAAACGGCCGCACGTGACAAGGGATTCTTTATTCGCCAGCAGCACCGTTTTGCCGGCGCGAATGGCGGCCAGCGTCGGCAGCAGGCCCGCCGCGCCGACGATCGCCGCCATCACCTGATCTACCTCATCCAGCGCCGCCAGTTCACATGCGGCCTCTTCGCCGAACAGCACCTCGGTTTTTACGCCCTGTTCATGCAGGCGCTGGCGCAGCAGGCGCGCGGAGGCTTCATCAGCCATCGCGGCGTAGTCGGGATGGAAGCGCAGGCACTGCTCGGTCATCAGATCGACATTGTATCCGGCGACCAGCGCCTTAACGGAGAACTGCTGGGGATTAGCCGCCACCACCGCCAGCGTATTAGTGCCAATCGATCCGGTGGAGCCGAGAATGGTTAGTTGCTTCATGAGGCCGCTCTGTGTAGAAATTCGGACACGGCGCTACAGAGAAATGCGCCAGTGCGCCAATAATGGGGAGAAAGCAAAACGCCGTCAAACAGCGTAGGCTGGATAACAGTACGCTGTGGACGGCGTTTTACAGAAGCGTGATGGAATCAGAAGTCCATCAGCTCCGTTTCTTTTTCAGCCAGCGCGGCATCGATTTTCTTGATATACGCGTCGGTCATTTTCTGAATTTCATCCTGCGCACGGCGTTCTTCATCTTCGCCGATCGCTTTGTCTTTCAGCAGCGCTTTCACTTTGTCGTTCGCGTCGCGACGGACGTTACGCACGGAAACACGGCCCTGCTCAGCTTCGCCACGCACGACCTTGATCAGATCTTTACGACGTTCTTCGGTCAATGGCGGCAGAGGTACGCGAATGTCGGTGCCGGCGGAGCTCGGATTCAGACCGAGATCGGAGGACATGATCGCTTTCTCAACAGCCGGACCCAGAGAGCGGTCAAACACGTTGATCTTCAGCGTGCGTGAGTCTTCGACGGTAACGTTGGCCAGCTGGCGCAGCGGTGTCGGCGTACCGTAGTATTCTACTACGATACCGTCGAGAAGCGCTGGTGATGCGCGGCCAGTGCGTACTTTGCCGATGTTATTTTTGAACGCCTCAACGCATTTTTCCATGCGCGTATCGGCATCTTTTTTGATGTCGTTAATCACGTTGTAACCCTTGGATTCTGTTTGACCTGCCACGGCTACGTGTCAGGAAACGGTAAAATTCGTCGGTAATCCTGAACGGTGCGCGACGCGCTAAACGCCGCGCAGACAGAATATACCCTATTTTACGCCGTGACGGATATTAATGCGTAATCAGGGTGCCTTCTTTTTCACCCATTACGACACGACGCAGCGCGCCCGGTTTGTTCATATTGAACACGCGAATCGGCAGCTGGTGGTCGCGCGCCAGCGTAAAGGCGGCCAGATCCATCACTTTCAGTTCACGTTCCAGCACTTCCTGATAGGAGAGCTGGTCATACAGGGTCGCGTCCGGGTTCTTAACCGGATCGGCGGAATAAACGCCGTCGACTTTGGTGGCTTTCAGCACCACGTCGGCTTCAATTTCGATCCCGCGCAGGCAGGCGGCGGAGTCGGTCGTAAAGAACGGGTTGCCGGTGCCGGCGGAGAAGATCACTACGCGATTGTTGCGCAGCAGGCTGATGGCTTCCGCCCAGCTGTAGTTGTCGCATACGCCGTTCAGCGGAATCGCTGACATCAGGCGCGCGTTCACATAGGCGCGGTGTAGCGCATCACGCATCGCCAGCCCGTTCATCACGGTCGCCAGCATGCCCATGTGGTCGCCCACGACGCGATTCATGCCCGCCTGCGCCAGACCGGCGCCACGGAACAGGTTGCCTCCACCAATCACGACGCCCACCTGAATACCCAGCTCCACCAGCTCTTTAATTTCCTGAGCCATGCGATCGAGCACGCTCGCGTCGATGCCGAAACCTTCGGCGCCCTGCAGCGCTTCGCCACTCAGTTTTAGCAGGATACGTTGATAAACAGGTTTTGCATTGGTAGCCATGGTCGTTTTTCCTGGAAGCTATCATGAAAATGAGGAGTTAAATCCGATCTATCATCCGCTTAGCCGGTAAGGAAAGCTATTGGGATGAGACTGAAAAATGCTGACGAACTCAGACAAAAAAGAACCGCCGGTTGGCGGTTCTTTCGGGACCATTAAGACTGCTTGGACATAGCAGCAACTTCTGCTGCGAAGTCGCTTTCGACTTTCTCAATGCCCTCACCCACTTCGAAGCGGATGAAGTTGATGACGTCAGCGCCTTTCTCTTTCAGCAGCTGGCCAACGGTTTTGCTCGGGTCCATTACGAAGTGCTGACCGGTCAGGGAAACTTCGCCGGTGAACTTGTTCATACGGCCCTGAACCATTTTCTCAGCGATTTCGCGCGGTTTACCGGACTGCATGGCGATATCCAGCTGGATCTGATGCTCGCGAGCCACCACGTCAGCCGGTACGTCTTCCGGCTTCACATATTCCGGCTTGCTTGCCGCAACGTGCATAGCGATGTGTTTAACCAGCTCTTCATCAGCGCCGGTTGCAGAAACCAGAACGCCGATACGCGCGCCGTGCAGGTAAGAACCTACAACGTCGCCTTCCAGGATAGCAACGCGACGGATGTTGATGTTTTCACCGATTTTCGCTACCAGCGCGGTGCGCTGATCTTCGAATTTCGCTTTCAGCGCTTCGATATCAGTGATGCGCTCAGCGGTTGCAGCGGCGATAACTTCTTTACCGAAAGCCAGGAAGCCTGCGTCTTTTGCAACGAAGTCGGTTTCGCAGTTCAGCTCGACGATCACGCCGACATTGCCAGCGACTTCAGTCAGGATTACGCCTTCAGCAGCAACGCGGCCAGATTTCTTCGCCGCTTTCGCCTGACCAGACTTACGCATGTTGTCAATCGCCAGCTCGATGTCGCCATTCGCTTCAACCAGCGCTTTTTTACATTCCATCATGCCCGCGCCAGTACGCTCGCGCAGTTCTTTTACCAGAGCAGCGGTAATATCAGCCATTCTCTCTTCCTCAGTTGTCTGTTGCCTGCGGTTTTTCTTCCCGCTCGCGCGGGAAACGGCCGCCACGATATTGCCGGGACGACCAGCCTGCCTGCCCGCAATTCGCTGCGGGCCAACAGCCCCTGTTCGCAGGAGTGCGTCGCCGCCCGGTCAGACGCTGCCGGACCGGGCGGCGGTTAAAAAAATAAAGGGGCCTTAAGCGGCCCCTTACAGATCATATCTGAATGATAAGGGCTCTGTAGCAGAGCAAACCTTATTAAGCGTTCTCTAAAGAAGCTTCTTCTGCCTGCTCAGCCAGATCCTGAGAGCGGCCTTCGCGAATGGTGGTCGCTACAGCGGTCAGGTACAGGCTAACAGCACGGATCGCATCGTCGTTACCCGGGATAACGAAATCAACGCCATCCGGATCGGAGTTGGTATCAACGATAGCAAATACCGGGATACCCAGGTTATTTGCTTCTTTGATCGCGATGTGTTCGTGATCGGCGTCGATCACAAACAGTGCGTCCGGCAGACCGCCCATGTCTTTGATACCGCCCAGGCTGTTTTCCAGCTTGGCCAGTTCACGAGCGCGCATCAGCGCTTCTTTTTTGGTCAGCTTGTCGAACGTACCGTCCTGAGACTGAGTTTCCAGATCTTTCAGACGTTTGATGGACTGACGAACGGTTTTCCAGTTAGTCAGCATACCACCCAGCCAGCGGTGGTTGACGAAGAACTGGTCGCAGCTCAGTGCAGCCTCTTTGATTGATTCGCTGGCAGCGCGCTTAGTACCGACAAACAGAATCTTACCTTTACGGGAAGCGATTTTGTTCAGTTCCGCCAGAGCGTCATTGAACATCGGTACGGTTTTCTCAAGGTTGATGATGTGAACTTTGTTACGCGCACCGAAGATGAACGGCTTCATTTTCGGGTTCCAGTAACGGGTCTGGTGACCGAAGTGAACACCAGCCTTGAGCATGTCGCGCATGGAAACAGTTGCCATGATTACCTCTGTAATAAGTTGGGGTTGGGCCTCCACATATCCCATGCAACCGACCCCGAAAGGCACCCCGGCGCATGTGCCGATATGTGTGTGTTATTTACACGGGAGATTTATGCGTTTCCCGCAGGGCTTTCGCCTTACATGGAATCGTCGGCGCGCTTTATACCATAAAGCGTGATTTGACGCCAATATTTGTTAGCGCTTATCGGCCGCGCGCGCCAATCGCCCTGACCGTCCTTCGTGGCGGCAAGCGACGCCGTCATCGGCAGATTAACGGTCAGTGGCAGCGCGCAGGCTGACCTGCTAACATGGCTCCACTTGCTCTATTATTGTCGAAAATGACGACAACTGCGGATAAAATTAATGGCAATTTCAATTAAAACCCCAGAAGAAATCGAAAAAATGCGCGTGGCGGGCCGTCTTGCCGCCGAAGTGCTGGAGATGATCGAGCCTCACGTGAAGCCGGGCGTTTCCACCGGCGAACTCGATCGGATCTGCAACGACTATATCGTCAACACGCAGAAGGCGATTTCTGCCAGCCTGGGCTATCACGGCTTCCCGAAATCGGTCTGCATTTCGGTGAACGACGTAGTATGTCATGGCATTCCGAGCGACGATAAGCTGCTGAAAGACGGCGACATCGTCAATATCGACGTGACGGTCATTAAAGACGAGTATCACGGCGACACGTCCAAAATGTATATCGTCGGCAAACCGACCATTCTGGGCGAGCGTCTCTGCCGCGTCACGCAGGAGAGCCTCTATTTAGCGCTGCGCATGGTGAAGCCGGGCATCCGTCTGCGCACGCTGGGCCGCGAAATTCAGAAGTATGTCGAGGCGCAGGATTTCTCCGTAGTGCGTGAATATTGTGGACACGGCATCGGCAAAGGCTTCCATGAAGAGCCGCAGGTGCTGCACTACGACGCGGATGACGGCGGCGTCGTGCTTCAACCGGGTATGACCTTCACCATCGAACCCATGGTCAACGCGGGCGATTACCGCATCCGCAGCATGAAAGATGGCTGGACGGTAAAAACCAAAGATCGCAGCTTGTCCGCGCAGTATGAACACACTATTGTGGTGACAGATAACGGCTGTGAAATTCTTACCCTGCGTAAAGACGACACCATTCCGGCAGTGCTGGTAAACGAAGCCTGAGGGCAGCGCGCGCCTGCCTGAATGCGATTTGCGAAAGCCGGCTGCCCGCCGGCTTTTTTTATGGCGAAAGCGGAGCAATCTTTCCATGAGCAATGGCGTAACCGAAGAAGTAAAACATGGCCTGGCGGATTCGCCGTCGGAGTGGGACGACGCCCAGCTTACGCGCGAGACGCTAAAACAGCATCTTGACCGTTTTCAACAGCATCTCGCCGCCGCCTTCGACGCCGGCGAAGAGGTGGAAACGCTGATTGACGCCCGCACGCTGTTTATCGATCGACTGCTGCGCCGCCTGTGGCGCTTTTACGGCTTTGAAGAGGTGGCGGAGATCGCGTTGGTGGCGGTAGGCGGCTATGGCCGCGGCGAGCTGCATCCGCTTTCCGACGTCGACCTGCTGATTCTGAGCCGCACGCCGCTGGAGGAGTCGACGGCGGCGCGCACCAGCGAGCTGCTGACGCTGCTGTGGGACCTGAAGCTGGAGGTCGGCCACAGCGTGCGCACGCTGGAAGAGTGTCTGCTGGAAGGCCTCGCCGACCTGACCGTCGCCACCAATCTGATCGAATCGCGCATGCTGATCGGCGACGTAGCGCTGTTTCTGGAACTGCAAAAGCATATTTTCAGCGACGGCTTCTGGCCTTCGGACCGCTTTTACGCGGCGAAAATCGCCGAGCAGCAGGAGCGCCATAAACGCTATCACGGCACCAGCTACAACCTGGAGCCGGATATTAAAAGCAGTCCCGGCGGCCTGCGCGATATCCATACGCTGCTGTGGGTCGCGCGGCGCCATTTCGGCGCCACCTCGCTGGATGAGATGGTCGGTTTCGGCTTTCTCACCGAGGCGGAGCGCAACGAGCTGAACGAGTGCCAGACGTTCCTGTGGCGCATCCGCTTCTCTCTGCACCTGACCCTGCCCCGCTACGATAACCGCCTGCTGTTCGATCGCCAGCTAACCGTCGCGCAGCGCCTGAACTACCAGGGCGAAGGCAACGAGCCGGTCGAACGCATGATGAAAGATTTCTTTCGCGTCACGCGGCGCATCGGCGAACTTAACCAGATGCTGTTGCAGCTGTTTGACGACGCCATTCTGGCGCTGGAGGCGACCGATAAACCGGTGCCGATTGATGACGATTTCCAACTGCGCGGCACGCTGATCGATCTGCGCGACGACGCGCTGTTTATCCGCCAGCCGGAAGCGATCATGCGCATGTTCTGGGTAATGGTGCGCAATGAAAATATCAAAGGCATCTACTCCTCCACGCTGCGCCAGCTGCGCCATGCGCGCCGCAATCTGCGTCAGTCGCTCTGCTACCTGCCGGAGGCGCGCCGCTACTTCCTCTCTATCCTGCGCCATCCCGGCGCGGTGAGCCGGGCGCTGGTGCCGATGCACCGTCACAGCGTGCTTTCGGCCTATCTGCCGCAGTGGAGCAAAATCGTCGGGCAGATGCAGTTCGACCTGTTTCACGCCTACACGGTGGATGAACATACCGTGCGCGTGCTGCAAAAGCTGGAAAGCTTCGCCTGCGAAACCACCCGTTCGCGCCATCCGCTCTGTGTCGAACTCTGGCCGCGCCTGCCGCAGCCGGAGCTGCTGCTTATCGCAGCGCTGTTTCACGATATCGCCAAAGGTCGCAACGGCGACCACTCGATTCTCGGCGCGCAGGACGCGCTGGCGTTTGCCGAGCTGCACGGTTTGAATTCGCGTGAGGCGCAGCTGATCGCCTGGCTGGTGCGCTATCACCTGCTGATGTCGGTCACCGCCCAGCGCCGCGATATTCAGGACCCAGCGGTGATCCAGCAGTTCGCCGAGGTGATGCACAATGAAAACCGCCTGCGCTATCTGGTCTGCCTGACCGTGGCGGATATCTGCGCCACCAACGAAACGCTGTGGAACAGCTGGAAGCAGAGCCTGTTGCGCGAACTCTTTTTCGCCACTGAAAAACAGCTGCGGCGCGGCATGGAAAACTCGCCCGACCTGCGCGAGCGCGTGCGCCATCATCGGTTGCAGGCGTTGGCGCTGCTGCGCATGGACAATATTAATGAAGAAACGCTGCATCAAATCTGGAGCCGCTGCCGCGCCGACTATTTCCTGCGCCATACGCCGAACCAGCTGGCGTGGCACGCGCGTCATCTGATGAATCACGATCTCAGCAAGCCGCTGGTGCTGGTCAGCCCGCAGGCGACGCGCGGCGGCACGGAAATTTTTATCTGGAGCCCCGACCGTCCTTATCTGTTCGCCGCCGTAGCGGGCGAGCTGGATCGTCGCAATCTCAGCGTGCATGACGCGCAAATCTTTACCAGCCGCGACGGCATGGCGATGGATACTTTTATCGTGCTGGAGCCGGACGGCAGCCCGCTGGCGCCCGATCGTCACCAGATGATCACCCAGGCGCTGGAGCAGGCGATCGCGCAGACCAGCTGGACGCCGCCGCGCACCCGCCGCCAGTCAGCGAAGCTGAAGCACTTTAACGTCGATACCGAGGTGCGCTTCCTGCGCTCGTTCAACGATCGCCGCACCTGGCTGGAGCTGGTGGCGCTCGACCGACCCGGCCTGCTGGCGCAGGTAGGAGAGGTCTTTGCCGATTTAGGCATCTCGCTGCACGGCGCGCGCATCAGCACCATCGGCGAGCGGGTGGAGGATCTGTTTATCCTCGCCGACGATGAGCGACAGGCGCTGAGCGCCAATTTACGTCATAAGCTGCAACAACGGTTGACAGCGGCCCTTAATCCAAACGATAAAGTGTGACCCCGATTTTTTAACACCGTCGTTCACCAGACTATCGGGCCAGCAGCGGGGATCTGCGTCCTTGCCCAACGGTGAATGCAATAACCAGGATGAAAATGCAAATGCAACAGTTACAGAGTGTTATTGAGCGCGCGTTCGAGTCACGCGCAGACATCACGCCAGCCAACGTTGACGCGGAAACGCGCGACGCGGTTAACCAGGTCATTGCTCTGCTCGACAGCGGCGCGCTGCGCGTCGCCGAAAAGATCGACGGCGAGTGGGTGACCCACCAGTGGCTGAAAAAGGCGGTGCTGCTCTCTTTCCGCATCAATGACAATCAGGTAATTGAAGGGGCCGAAAGCCGTTTCTACGACAAAGTGCCGATGAAGTTTGCCGATTACGACGAAGCGCGCTTTAAAAAAGAGGGCTTCCGCGTGGTGCCGCCTGCCGCCGTGCGTCAGGGTGCTTATATCGCCCGCAACACCGTGTTAATGCCTTCCTACGTCAATATCGGCGCGTTTGTCGATGAAGGCTCTATGGTTGATACCTGGGCGACCGTGGGCTCCTGCGCGCAGATCGGCAAAAACGTCCACCTTTCCGGCGGCGTGGGCATTGGCGGCGTGCTGGAGCCGCTGCAGGCGAATCCGACCATTATCGAAGACAACTGCTTTATCGGCGCGCGCTCTGAAATCGTGGAAGGCGTAATCGTTGAAGAAGGTTCGGTGATCTCAATGGGCGTCTACATCGGCCAGAGCACCAAAATTTACGACCGCGAAACCGGCGAAATCCACTATGGCCGCGTCCCAGCCGGCTCCGTGGTGGTTTCCGGCAACCTACCGTCAAAAGATGGCTCTTACAGCCTTTACTGCGCCGTGATCGTGAAAAAAGTCGATGCGAAAACACGCGGCAAAGTCGGCATCAATGAGCTGCTCCGCACCATTGACGAGTAACGCCTGATCTCCGCCCTGCCCATCGCGGCGGGGCGCTTTCATCGCAGTTTCCCGCTGCGTCAGTTCGCCCCTGCCTGACCTTATCGCGTCGTCGTTTTTTCTGACAATCCGCTATTATTCGCCCTTCCCTGCCTGCCCGCTGCGTTTGGTTTTATCCGCTCATGCCGCAATAAATTAAAGATGCGTTTATTTTTTATGCAGGCGATAATTTAGCTCGGTAATTTCTGCGGCGCGATGTCCCGAAAGTTATCGTTTAAGTCTACAGTGATCACAGGCGCTTTTTCCTGCGCAGGCAGGAAGCCGGTGCGGCCTTTAGGGGTCGACATGAAGTGTAACGGAACCGTTGCGACGCCCCAATTTCACCTTCACAGGAAGCATTGCCATGTATGACAATTTAAAAAGCCTGGGCATTTCTAATCCGGAAGATATCGATCGCTACAGTCTGCGTCAGGAAGCGAACAACGACATTCTGAAAATTTACTTCCGCAAAGATAAGGGCGAATTTTTTGCCAAAAGCGTGAAGTTTAAATACCCGCGCCAGCGTAAGACCGTGGTCGCCGACGGCCTCGGCCAGGGCTATAAGGAAGTACAGGAGATCAGCCCTAATCTGCGCTACGTGATCGACGAACTGGATCAGATTTGCCAGCGCGATCAGGTTGAGATCGATCTGAAACGTAAAATCCTCGACGATCTGCGCCATCTGGAGAGCGTGGTCTCCAATAAGATTGCGGAAATTGAATCCGACCTGGATAAGTTAACCCGCAATAGCCGCTAACGGAAAACGCGCCGCGCCGCGCGCGGCGTTTCCCTTCTCAGGGCTGTTCATCCAGCTGCAGCGCCACGTAGAGCAGCAGCCGATCGTCAAACTGGTTCAGATTCAGCCCGGTCAGCTCGGAAATACGGTTCAGCCGGTATTCCAGCGTATTGCGATGAATAAACAGCGCCCGCGCCGTTGCCGACGGCTGTACGTTATGGCTGAACCAGGCGAGCAGCGTGCGCCGCAACAGGCCGTTGTTGTCCATCGCTTTGAGTTTCATCAGCGGACGCGACAGCTCATTGGCCTGCCAGCCGCCGCGCAGGCTGTCCAGCAGTACCGGCAGCACCAGATCCTGATAAAAATAGCTGCGCTGATCGGGCATCCGCTGCTTGCCTACCGCCATCGTAGTGCGCGCCGTGCGGTAAGAGCGGGCGATGCTGCCTGCGCCGGTGAAGTAGTTGCCCAGCGCGATGCGGATGCGCAGATGGCCGCTCTCTTTCATACGCCCCAGCAGCAGCTCAACGCGGCGGCGATGATCGTCCTGATCGTAACGTCCATGCGCGTTCAGTGCCGGTTTCAGCACCACCATCTCCGTCAGCGACACAATGGCGATCAGGTTATCGCGCTCCGGCGTGGTCAGCAGCGTTTGCAGCTGCTGTAGCTCCGCCATCGCGCTGTCGACGCCCAGCTGCCCGCTGTCCACCTCGACCACCGCCGCCACGCGCGGTTGATTGATATCGATCCCCAGTCGCTGCGCCCACTCCATCAGCGCTGGCGAAAGCGTCTCGCTGCGGATCAGATTCAACACCAGCTCTTCGCGCAGGCGGCTATCCTGCGCCAGCATATGCAGCAGCCGCCCCTGCTCCAGCATCATCTCCGCCGTCATGCAGACCAGCTCGCCATACTGGCGCAGCGAAACCGGATCGCCGGTCAACCCAATGACGCCAACAATCTCGCCGGCGATACGCAGCGGTAGGTTGATGCCTGGCCGCACGCCATGCAGATGACGCGCCACGGCTTCATCGATATCCACTACGCGCGCCTGCGACAGCGCCAGCAGTGCCCCTTCGTGTAGTTCACCGATACGTTCCCGATCGCCGCTGCCGATAATGCGGCCGCGTGCGTCCATCACGTTGACGTTGCTGTCGATAATCTTCATGGTGCGCGCCACGATATCCTGAGCCAGACGAGCATCCAGGTGATAGTTAGCCATCATTAGCTCCAGCAATAACAGGGGAAAAACAGCATACGTTGGCCGTTGCAGTGAAGCATTGTGCATTTGCACAAAGCCCCGCTTCGATTGATAAATTTGCGGTAGGTATCACAAAGCGACAGAGAAAAGTAGCGGCGTAAAAAAGCCCGACGGACAAGCCGCCGGGCCGCAGGGACTTCGCCTGTTTACGTTCGGGCGGCTCAGCCGCCCGAACATCTTACTGCATCAACAGATAGATATTGCTGTCGCCGCGTTTGATATTCAGCGCCAGCACAGACGGCTTGGTATCCAGCACTTTACGCAGTTCGCCGAGGTTAGTGACCGGCTGCTGGTTGACGCCCAGAATCAGGTCATCTTTCTTCAGGCCGATACGCGCGGCGGCGCTGTTCGGTTTAACGCTGTCCACGCGTACCCCTTTCTGCCCGTTAACCACCGCGTTGCTCAAGTCGGCGCCTTCGATACCGGTATAGATAGTGGCGGAATCGACTTTATCCTGAGAGCTTTGCTGTAATTCCACCGTCACCGTCAACGGTTTGCCGTCGCGCAGCAGACCCAGCTCCAGCTTGGTGCCGACCGGCAGCGAGCCGACTTCGGCGCGCAGTGCGGCAAAGCTGGAAATCTGTTTCTTGTTCAGCGAGATCACCACGTCGCCCGCTTTGATGCCTGCTTTCGCGGCGGACGATTTCGGCATCACCTGGCTGACGAAGGCGCCGCGCTGCGCGTCGACCTTCATCGCTTTCGCCAGCTCGGAGTTCAGCTCGGTGCCCCTAATGCCCAGCTCGCCGCGTTTCACCTGGCCGAACTCCACCATCTGCGCGGTCAGGTTTCTCACCATATTGCTCGGAATGGCGAAGCCGATGCCGATATTGCCGCCGTCCGGCGCGAGGATCGCGGTGTTGATGCCGATCAGCTCGCCGTTCAGGTTCACCAGCGCGCCGCCGGAGTTGCCGCGGTTAATAGCAGCGTCGGTCTGAATAAAGTTTTCGTAGTTTTCTACGTTCAGACCGCTGCGGCCCAGTGCGGAAACGATGCCGGAAGTGACGGTTTCGCCAAGGCCGTAAGGGTTGCCGATCGCCACGGTATAGTCGCCGACGCGCAGGCTGTCTGAGTCGGCGATCTTAATCGCGGTAAGGTTTTTAAAGTCCTGTAGCTGAATCAGCGCGATATCGGAGCGCGGATCTTTGCCGATGACTTTCGCCTCATAGCGGCGTCCGTCGCTGAGCTGCACCTGAATTTTCGTCGCGTTGTCGACCACGTGGTTGTTGGTCACCACATAGCCCTTCTCCGCGTTGATCACCACGCCGGAGCCCAACGCTCGGAATTTCTGCTGCGGCGCGGCGTTGCCGCCCGGCGCTGCGCCCTGGCACATCGGCGAGTTCTGGAACGGCGAGCCGTCCTGACAGAAAGGCGAGTTGTCGCCGAAGAACTGTTGGAACTGCGGCGGCAGACGCGGCGTACGAGCGGTGGTGCTGCCTTCAACGTTAATGCTGACGACGGAAGGCATCACTTTTTCCAGCATGGGGCCAGGCTGGGTAATTGCTGAGTGGAAGTGGTGGAAGAAGAAGCGGTTTCTGCCGCCATCACATATGCCGGGCTCATCGCCATTCCCAGGCTTAAAGCCAGCGCGCTTAATACAAGAGCTGTTTTTTTCATTCGTCTGTTACTCGTATCGGATCAATGAAGCTAACCATAACAATGGTAGTGTTGATGAGATTAATTTTTTACCGCAAAGTTCATCAGTAACTTTTTGGCAAAAGTAAAAAAATATTCTGCATCTTTACAAAACTCCTTTTTATTACTTCACTATTCAACCGCCATTAAACGTCGGTATTCATCCCAGGCGTACAGGTCGGTCATTCCACTAATATAATCCTGAATCAGACGCGCGCGGTAATAACGCTCCCACAACAGCCGTTGATATTTGTGTTCAATCTTTACCGTGCGCATATGCTGCTGATAGGCGCGCCGGTGCTTGCCGGAGAGTTTATGAAACAGTCGGGTTTCAATAGGATGTCCGGCAAGGAAATCTTCCGTCATCAGCGTAGTGAAGGCCTCGTAATTAAGCGCCAGCAGCGGCTGATAAATATCCAGCAGCCCTTTTATCACACGATAGCCCTGTAATTCCAGCTGCTCGACTTCAGAGTGATTAAATACGTGGCGGCGGGCGACGGTTTTAAATAAGGCCAGCAGTCGCCCCTCTTCGCCCTCGTCTTCTAACAGCGCATGGTTAAAGTCGCCGTTAAATATCGCCTCAAGATTATTTACGAAACGGTTTACCGCATGGCTGACCAGCACATTCTGCACGCTGACGCGCAGCGACATAAAAAACTGGTCGCTTCTGCCGCGTATTTTTTTGCCGTTAGCCTCGCGCCAGGCGTAGCCGATGGTGCGGCTGAAGGCATCGCCGGGACGCACCGGCCCCCAGAGTTTTTCCAGATAGCCGTAGAGCGTATCGACATTGAAAATCGCTTTCTCCACCGCATCGTCAAGGTCGGCGATGCAGTAAGAAATATCGTCCGCCGCCTCCATTATCCAGGTAAGAGGAAAACGGTGATGCTCTTTCAGCTGCGTGGCGGCGCGCAGCTCGGCGATGTAATGGCGTTCGGAAAGATAAAAGCCCGGCTTTTTCATCAGGGTGGTGAACTGCGCGGGCTTGTCGCCCTGCCACCAGGCGGGCGCGGTATATTTCAGAATGCAGGCGACCTGGCAGTAGGTCAGATTAAGCTGCAACAGCGTGTGCACCAGGCGGATCGCCTGCGCATTGCCTTCGAAGTGACAGAGATCCTGCCGGATCATCGCATTCAGCTGGTTAAAGCCGTCGCGCTGCTCATCCCCTTCGACGCCGGCGATCAGCGGATCCACCAGCTCCGCCGGCAGATTGGCGTCAAACCAGTCGTTGATCGCCGCCTCGCCGAAATGGCCGAACGGCGGATTGCCGACGTCATGCAGTAGACAGGCCATCTCGACCAGGCTTTCAAACGCGCCCGCCAGCTCCTGGAGGCCGTACTTTTCCAGCCCGCCCTGATTTTTCAAGGTTTCGAGGATCTCTTTGGCGATATAGCGTCCGGTTTGCTGCACCTCCAGCGAATGGGTTAAACGCGAGCGCACCGCGGCATTGCGCTCCAGCGGAAAAACCTGCGTTTTCTGTTGCAGACGTCGAATAGCGGCAGAGTTGATAATGCGCCCGCGATCGCTTTCAAAGTGACGGGTAATGGCATATTCCCCCTGCGGCGCTTCCCGACTGTTCCACGGCCGCTGAAAGCTGATTCGCTGCCGGAAATTAATCTTCTCCATCCATTCCACCTTGTTTCTGCATGAAAACATCTCTCCGCGAGCATGTGGTAGACTATGCAACACTTCAAACGCTGAATTCCACTTTAATTACAGGCGAGCAACTCTATGAAAGCAGGCATTATTGGCGCGATGGAGCAGGAAGTTACCCTGCTGCGCGATAAAATCGAGAACCGTGAAACGCTTTCCATCGCAGGTTGCGAAATTTACACCGGCACGCTGAATGGCGTGGAGGTCGCGCTGTTGAAATCGGGTATTGGTAAAGTTTCCGCCGCGATGGGCACTGCGCTGCTGCTGGAGCGCTGCCGCCCGGACATGGTGATCAATACCGGTTCGGCGGGCGGCCTCGCCTCTTCGCTGAAGGTGGGCGATATCGTGGTGTCGGACGAAGTGCGCTATCACGACGCCGACGTGACCGCTTTCGGTTATGAGCCAGGGCAAATGGCGGGCTGCCCGGCCGCCTTCCCGGCCGACGAGAAACTGATCGCCGCGGCGGAAAGCTGCATTCAGCAGCTGAACCTGCATGCGGTGCGCGGCCTGGTGGTGAGCGGCGACGCCTTTATCAACGGCGCGGAGCCGCTGGCGCGCATTCGCGCGACCTTCCCGCAGGCGATTGCAGTAGAGATGGAAGCGACGGCTATCGGCCATGTATGCCATCAATTCGCCACGCCGTTCGTGGTGATCCGCGCCATCTCCGACGTGGCGGATCAGGAATCGCATCTCAGCTTCGAAGAGTTTCTCAGCGTGGCGGCGAAACAGTCCTCCCTGCTGGTGGAAACGCTGCTGGGCCAGCTGGCGCGTGGCTAAATGGCTGCTGGGGCTGCTGACGCTCTGGCTGTGCGCGGCCATGGCCGCCGCCGCGCCGCGCGTTATCACCCTGGCGCCGCACCTTACCGAACTCGCCTTCGCCGCTGGCATCACGCCGGTGGCGGTCAGCGCCTGGTCCGATTATCCGCCAGAGGCGAAGCAGCTTGAACAAGTCGCTAACTGGCAGGGCATCAAGCTGGAGCGCATTCTGGCGCTGAAGCCGGATCTGGTGTTGGCCTGGCGCGGCGGCACGCCACAGCGTCAAATCGATCAGCTACGCGCGCTGGGCGTAACGGTGCTCTGGCTCGATCCCAGCGCCATTGACGACATTCCTGCCGCGTTGCGTCAACTGGCGCCGTGGAGTCCGCATCCGCAGCAGGCGCAGGCCGCCGCCGATCGACTGGCGGCGCGCTTTGCGGCGCTGCGCCAGCGTCACGCAGACCAGCCTCGTCATCGGGTGTTCTTACAGTTCGGCCAGCGGCCGCTGTTTACGGCCGCGCGCAATACGCTGCAAAACCAGCTGGTAGCGCTGTGCGGCGGCGACAACATCTTTGCCGACAGCGCGGCGCCCTGGCCGCAGGTCAGCCGCGAACAGGTACTGACGCGCCATCCCGATCTGATAGTCATTCCCGGCGACAGCGACGCCGCCGAGCGCACCGCCCGTTTCTGGCAGCCGCAGCTCGCCGCTCAGGTGATCGCCATCCCGGAAGACTGGCTGAGCCGCCCCGGCCCGCGCAGCATTTTGGCTGCGGAAAAACTCTGCCAGGCGCTGCAATCGCAAAAATCCTGATTAAAGGTCACGTTAAGCACGCAGGAAAGGAGGCGAATATCAAACAGGAGACGCGCCTGATTACCGTAGAAGGGTAACGGCGGTAAAAACAGATGGGCCTTACTCCAGGTAAGGCCCATTTTCTTATCAGATGCTGAACGAAGAACCGCAGCCGCAGGTGGTTTTCGCATTCGGGTTAGTGACGATAAAACGGGAGCCTTCCAGACCCTCGGTATAATCCACCGAACCGCCCACCAGATATTGCAGGCTCATCGGATCGACCACCAGCGATACGCCCGATTTCTCGATCGTCATGTCGCCATCATTGATCTTATCGTCGAAGGTGAAGCCATACTGGAAACCGCTGCAACCGCCGCCGGTAATATAGACGCGCAGTTTCAGATCTGGATTATCTTCATCGGCGATCAGGGTTTTTACCTTGCTGGCTGCCGCATCGGTAAACTGCAGCGGCAGTGCTGCTACTTCATCACTCATTGAAACACTCCGCAGTTAATCAGGTCGCAACCTGTCAGGCCAGAAATGGCCGTGCTTGTCAATATTATCTAATAGCCTGGTACAGCAATCAAGCATTCGCCCTCGCACTCTGTGCCTTTTCCTCTTCCTGCTGCGCCTGCTGTTTCGCCAGCGTGCGCGCCAGCAGCGAAGAGTAAAGCGGCTTGCCGCCGAAAAACTGCGCCACCAGCGTGGCGCCGAGGCAGGTGATGATCATCGGTAGAATCAGCTGATAATTATCGGTCATCTCCAGCACCAGCACGATGCCGGTCAGCGGCGCGCGCACCGAGGCGGCGAACAGCGCGCCCATGCCGGCGATGGCGAAGGTGCCGGGTTCAAGCGTCAGCCCCGGCAGCAGCGTTGCGCAGGCCATGCCGAAGGCGGTGCCGAGCAGCGTGCCCAGCGCCAGCATCGGCGCGAAAATGCCGCCCGGCGCGCCGGAACCGAAGCAGAGCAGCGTGGTAATCACCCGCGCGATAAAAATAAACAGCAGCATCCCCACGCTATAGTGTCCTGCCGCCGCGACAGGGATCAGGCCGAAGCCGCCCCCGGCCGCCTCCGGCTCGATCACCGCGAGAATGCCGCACAGCCCGCCCAACAGCGCGCCGATAATCAGCGCTTTTTTCATCACGCCGCCGTGCAGCCGCTGAAAAAAGTCCTGAGTACGGAAGATCAGCGCGTTGAACAGCACGCCGACGATGCCGAACAGCATGCCCAGCACCAGATAGAGCCAGAGCGTATTAATCGGCGCGTTGGCCAGCTTGCCGACCGCGATCACCGCCTTCTCGCCGTTGAAATAGCGAAAAACGATGCTCGACATAATCACGCCGATAAACACCGCCTTAATCGAAATCAGGCTGTAGCGGAACTGTAACCGCATCTCTTCGATAATAAACAGAATGCCCGCCAGCGGCGCATTGAAGGCGGCGGAAAGCCCGGCGGCGGCCCCGGTCGCCAGCAGCGAGTGGCGCGCTTCGGCGCTGCGCATGCGGAACAGATCCAGCACCATGCGCCCGACGTTTCCGCCCAGCTGCACGGTCGGCCCTTCCCTGCCCAGCACCATTCCGGCGCCCAACGTGCCCATGCCGCCGAAAAACTTCACCGGTAAGACGCGCCACCAGCGCACCGGTCGCAGCTCCTCCAGCGCGCCTTCGATCTCAGGTATGCCGGAACCGCCCGCCTCCGGCGCAAAGCGGCGCACCAGCCAGTAGCCGAAGGCCGCCAGCGCCGCGGATAACAGAAAGGCCAGCGGAAAAGCCAGCCACAGATGATCGCCGGTGGTGGCGACCACGCCCAGCCGCCAGGCCTGAACGGCGTTTACCGCTTTTTCAAAAGCGACGCCCACCAGCCCGGCCAGCGTGCCGACAATGCCGGCGACGATCAGAATGGCGACCGGCGTTTTATCGCGGCGCAGCAGCATACGTAGAAAATCAGTACGTCGCAGGGGAACGACATGCAGCTGCTCGGTAGAAGTTGGAGTTTCGTTCATCACGCTCGCATCGGAAAGTTAATGAAGGCCGGTATGATACGCCGCGTGGCGCACATGGGCAAAAATTGCCGTCATGAACAACAATCTTAGCGTGCGCCTTTCAACGCGCGTATAAGTTCCCGTAGAATAGGCGGGTTTTTCTCTCATTCAGGAGCCGATTCATGAGTAAGTCCGAAAACCTGTATCACCAGGCGCAGCGCTCCATTCCCGGCGGCGTTAACTCGCCGGTACGCGCCTTTACCGGCGTCGGCGGCGTCCCCTTGTTTATTGAGCGCGCCGACGGCGCCTGGCTGTACGATGCCGACGGCAAAGCCTATATCGACTACGTCGGTTCCTGGGGACCGATGGTGCTGGGCCACAATCATCCGGCGATCCGCAATGCGGTGATCGAGGCGGCGGAACGCGGCCTGAGCTTCGGCGCGCCGACCGAAATGGAAGTGAAAATGGCGGAGCTGGTGTGCGAGCTGGTGCCGTCAATGGAGATGGTGCGTATGGTGAACTCCGGCACCGAAGCGACCATGAGCGCCATCCGTCTGGCGCGCGGCTTTACCCAGCGCGACAAAATCATCAAATTTGAAGGCTGCTATCACGGCCACGCCGACTGCCTGCTGGTAAAAGCGGGCTCCGGCGCGCTGACCCTCGGCCAGCCAAACTCGCCGGGCGTGCCGGCGGACTTCGCCAAACACACCCTGACCTGCACCTATAACGATCTCGCCTCCGTGCGCGCCGCTTTCGAGCAGTATCCGCATGAGATCGCCTGCATTATCGTCGAACCGGTGGCGGGCAATATGAACTGCATCCCGCCGCAGCCCGATTTCCTGCCGGGCCTGCGCGCGCTGTGCGATGAGTTTGGCGCGCTGCTGATCATCGACGAAGTGATGACCGGCTTCCGCGTGGCGCTGGGCGGCGCGCAGGCGTATTACGGCGTGACGCCGGACCTCACCTGCCTCGGCAAGATCATCGGCGGCGGCATGCCGGTGGGCGCCTTCGGCGGACGCCGCGACGTAATGGAAGCGCTGGCGCCGACCGGCCCGGTTTACCAGGCGGGCACTCTTTCCGGCAACCCGATTGCGATGGCGGCGGGCTACGCCTGTCTGACTGAAATCGCTCAGCCCGGCACGCATGCTACCCTGACCGATCTGACTACGCAGCTGGCGCAGGGCCTGCGCGAAGCGGCGCAGGCGGAAAACATTCCATTGGTGGTGAACCATGTCGGCGGCATGTTCGGCCTGTTCTTTACCGACGCCGAAGAAGTGACCTGCTATGAAGATGTGACGCGCTGCGATACCGAGCGCTTTAAGCGTTTCTTCCATCTGATGCTGGACGAAGGCGTCTACCTGGCGCCGTCGGCGTTTGAAGCGGGCTTTATGTCGCTGGCGCACAGCGCGGAAGATATTCAACGCACCGTTGATGCCGCGCGCCGCAGCTTCTCCCGTCTCTGATTCCTGCCAAAAAAGGGCGCCTCGCGGCGCCCTTCAGATGATCAACCAATAATGCAGCGGGCGATAGCGCCCGCTTTTTTATGTCGCTTTACGCAGCAGCCAGACAAAGTAAGGCGCACCGATAAAAGTCGCCAACAGGCCTGCCGGGATCTGATTCGGAAACGCCGCCATTCTGCCGCACCAGTCGGCGATCAGCATCAATCCGCCGCCGAGCAGCGCGGCGACCGCCAGCTGCGGCAGCGCGCGCCGGAAGCCCAGCATCCGCGCCATATGCGGCGCCATCAGGCCGACAAAGCTCAGCGGCCCGATAGTCAGCGTCGCCGCCGCGGTCAGCGCGGCCGCCAGCAGCAGCAGGCTGAGACGCACCGGCGTCAGCGCCATGCCGATAGCGCGCGCCGTGGCCCCGCCGAGCGGCAGGATCGTCAGCCAGCGGCTGGCGAAAGGCGCGATGCCGACCAGCACGACAGCCACCAGCGCGGTACGCAGCGCCTGCGGCGTATCGACGCCGTAAGTTGATCCCGATATCCAGGTCAGCAGCTGCGCCATACGCGGATCGCCGCTGGCCAGCAGCATCGCCAGCAGCGTGGTCAGCGCGGTGCTGAACGCCATGCCCGCCAGCAACATCCGTTCAGGCGAAAAGCCGCCGCGTCCGGCCACCGCCATAATCAGCAGCAGCGTCACCGCTGCGCCGAGGCTGCCCGCCGGCAGCAGCCAGCCAAAGGCGTCGCCCGGCACCAGAAAAAGCATCAGCACTACGCCGCACGCCGCGCCGGAGCTGATGCCCAGCACTTCCGGGCTGGCCATCGGGTTGCCGGTCAGCCGCTGGATCACGCTGCCCGCCACGCCAAGCATCACGCCCGCCGCCAGCGCCGCCGTCATGCGCGGCGCGCGCCACGGTTGTAGCTGATGCCACAATTCGCCGCTGGCCCACTGCCAGCCCTGTGCGTCGCGTCCTAACGAAAGTGCCGTCGCCGCCAGCAGCAGCAGTACGCCCAGCCCCGCCAGCACCCAGAACAGCACATGCTGGCGCTCTGCCGGTACGTTATCGCCCTGATTGAGCTGCGGCGGCACCGCGCCGGTGCGCAGCCGCGGCAGCAGCCAGAGCAGAATCGGCGCGCCGGTCAGCGCGGTTAAGGTGCCGGTAGAGATTTCCCGCCAGTTATCGGCCAGCCAGATCACACACTGATCCGCCAACCAGAGCAGCAGCGCGCCGAGCAGCGGCGCCAGCAGCATGCGGCTGAGCAGACGCCGAGCGCCAAGCAGCTTCGCCATCAGCGGCGAAAAAAGCGCGATAAAGGCGATAATCCCGACGGCGTTGACCAGCATCGCGCTGAGAATAATCGCCAGTCCCAGCGCCGCCAGTCGCACCAGCGACAGCGCCACGCCAAGATTTCTGGCGACGCCGTCATCCAGCCCCAGCAGCGTCAGCGGCCGGCGCAGCAGCAGCGCCAGCACGAAGCCCACCAACAGGCGCGGCAGCAAAAAGGCGACGTTGCTCCAGTCCTGCTGGCTTAGCGAGCCGGTGCTCCAGAGAAACAGGTTTTGCAACTGATCGTGTTTGAAAATGGCGAAGATCTGGTTCACCGCGCCGCAGTAGAGGCTCATCACCAGCCCGGCGAGGATCAGCGTGACCGGCGACAGCCGCTTGCCCCAGGCGATGCCGAACACCAGCAGGCCGATCAGCACCGCGCCCGCCATCGCCGCGATCTGCTGCGTCATCTCTCCGCCCGGCAGCGCCCACAGCGTGACGACCGTCAGACCCAGCTGAGCGCCGCTCGCCACGCCCAGCGTCGTAGGCTCCGCCAGCGGGTTGCGCAGGATCTGCTGAAACAGCACGCCGACCAGCCCCAGGCCCGCGCCGGCCAGCAGCGCGATCGCCAGCCGCGGCAGCAGGCTGAAGTGAAAGACCATCTGATCGATATCATTGCGATCCGGCTGCCAGAGCGCGGTCAGCCACTGCCGCTGCGGCAGATGGTGGGTAAGATTGAGCCCGGTCAGCGCCAGCGAAACCAGGAACAGCGCGCCGATCAGCGTCACCGGAAATGTCCAACTTCTGCGCATCATGCCTCCAGCGCCCGATCGAGCGTACGACAAAATTCCATTACCGAAAGCGTAGCGCCGTAGAACCAGACGGTCGGCACGCGCCGGAAGCGCTGCTGACGCACAAAAGGCAACGATTGCCAGAGTTCGGTCGCGCCGATTTGCGCCATCAGCGCGTCATCGCCGTGCGAGAAGCAGATCGCCTCGGCGTCATGCACCGCCGCCAGGCGTTCAATGCCGATTACCGCACTGCCCCAGAAGTTGGTTTCGCCCTGCCACGCGCTCTGTAAACCAAGCTGTTGCAGCGCTTCAAGAAACAGGCTGCCCTGGCCGAAGACGATCGCGTGGCGGGCATCGATTAGAGACATCAGCAGCAGTGGTTTCGACACGCGCGGCGCCAGTCGCACGCGCATATCGGCCATAAAGCGATCGAACATCGCCAGATGCGCCTGCGCCTGCGGCACTTTATCGATACGCTGCGCCAGCTGCATGATCGAGCGGCGCGCCGAGCTGAGCGGCTTGCCGTCTCCGCTGTTGAACGCGAAGCCCTGACTGGGGGCGATGCGCGACAATCTTTCCGGCGACGGGCCGTAGCCGCTGGAATAGAGAATTAAAGAGGGCTTCAACTGCGTCAGCAGTTCAAGATTCGGCTCGGTGCGCAGGCCAACGTCGATCACGCTGGCGGGTAGCTCAAGGCCGCCCACCCAGTCACGGTAGTTAAAGAGCTCCGCCGCCGCCATCGGCACCACGCCCAGCGTCATCATCAGCTCAAGCGGCAGCCATTCCAGCGCGACGATGCGATGCGTATCGACCGTTTCGGCACGTAGCGTTTGCTGCCAGAGCAGCGGAGAGAGCGCCATCGCGGCAAGCAGACGGCGACGAGTTACAGGCAGCATAAACACATCCTTGTATCAGTAAACGAAGCTGACCGGCGCGCCGCCCTGCGGGTGCGGCAGAATGCCCATGGGAATGTTATAAATGCGCTCAAGCACGTCGCCATGCATGATGTCGGCGGGCGTGCCCTGCGCAATCACTTCGCCCGCGCGCAGCGCAACCAGATGGTCGCAGTAACGCGCCGCCATATTGATGTCGTGCAGCACCGCAATCACCGTCAACCCGCGCTGCTGGCTGAGGCGCTGAATCAATGTCAGCACCTCGACCTGATGCGCGATATCCAGCGCCGAAGTGGGTTCATCCAATAGCAGGCAGCGGCTGTTTTGCGCCACCAGCATCGCCAGCCAGGCGCGCTGGCGCTCGCCGCCGGAAAGACTATCCACCAGCCGCTGCGCGAACGGCTTCAGGCCCACCAGCGCAATCGCTTCTTCAACGCGCTCCCGATCCTCTTCGCCGTAGCGACCCAGCGCGCCGTGCCAGGGATAACGCCCTACCGCCACCAGTTCGCGTACCGTCATTCCCTCCGCCGCAGGCAGCTGCTGCGGCAGATAGGCGACCTGGCGAGCAAACGCTTTGCTGTTCCACGCTTCCACCGGTTTATCGTTCAGCAGCACGCGACCTTCGCTGGCCGCATGATGGCGACCGAGCATTTTCAGCAGCGTGGATTTACCTGAGCCGTTATGGCCGATCAGGCCAGTCACTTTGCCTGCGGGGAATGTCAAAGAGAGAGGATGCAGCAGCGTACGCCCCGGCACGCCAAAACTGACGCGATCGAGCGTAAAGGTTGTTTCCTGTGGCGACGGATATGACATGGTTATCTTCAACGATGACGGGCGCGGCTTGCGCCGCGCCCAGGTGAGTGAGTTAGAAACGGAATGTGGCGGTAGCCACCACCTGGCGCTCAGCGCCCCAGAAACAACCATAGGTTTCGAAGCAGCTGGCAACATATTCGCGGTCCAGCAGGTTATTGACGTTCAACGCAATGCTGGAGCCGTACATGCCGAAACGGCCAAGATCGTATTTCACTACCGCATCCATTACAGCAGCGCTGCCGACCTTAAAGGAGTTCGCCGGATCGCCGTAGCTGGAGCCGATCAGACGTCCGCCGGTGCCCAGGGTCAGGCCGCTCAGCGGTCCGCTGTTAAAGGTGTAATCGCCCCACAGCGACGCCATATGCTTCGGCACCTGCGCCGGGTATTGCCCTTCATGGTGGTGTCTTTGGTGTATTCCGCATCGGTATAAGTGTATGACGCCGTGACGTTAACACTCGGCGTAACGGCAGCCTTCGCCTCCAGCTCTACGCCGCGTGAGCGCACTTCGCCTGCCGGTACCTGATTAAGCGCATTATTGGGATCGGCCATCAGGTTATGCGTTTTGGTTAGCTGGTACACCGCGCCAGTCAGCACCACTGGCATATCTTTCGGCACATACTTCACGCCTGCTTCATACTGCTCGCCTTTGGATGGCGCATAGGCCACGCGCGGTACGCTGTAGAGGCTGAAGGCATTGGGTTCGAAAGACTGGCTGTAGCTAAAGTAAGGGCTAATGCCGTTATCAAACAGATAGTTTATGCCGCCGCGCCAGGTAAACTGGTGGTCATTACGTTCAACGTAGCCATTGTCGCTGCGCACGGTGGTCGCCTGTTTAGACCAGTCGTAGCGTCCGCCAAAGGTAAATACCCACCTGTCCCACTCGGCCTGATCCTGAACATAAATGCCGGTCTGCTTACTTTCATTCAGCTGATAAGGCTCCGCCGTACCGAAATCCACCTCCGTCATCGACGGCAGGTTATTCAGATCCAGCGATGCGGCGTTGCCATACAGTGCGCTGATATCATTACGCATACGCATAAAGTCGACGCCGGTTAATAAGGTGTGGCTGACCTCGCCGGTGGCAAATTTACTCTGCAATTGGGTATCGACGCTAAAGTTCTGCAAACGCTCATGATCAACAATGGTTCCCCGTCCCAGGTAATGGGACTGCTCAGCGGCAGTGAGCGCCTGGCAGTAAGCATTATAGGCGTTCATGCTGTTGTTACACAGGCCCGTTCCGTAGGCGCTTTTCTGCGCCGTTTTCATTTCTGAAAAACGCAGGTTCTGACGCACGGTAAAGGTGTCGTTAAAGCCGTGTTCAAAGCTATAGCCAACCATTTTCTGGTTGCGGGAATAGGTATTGTTGGTGGCGCCTTCGTTAAAGCTGGTAGGCAGATGCCCGCCGTTTGGCAGCGGCTGTACCGTCCCCTCTTTCGGTAGCCAGCCGTAATAGCCGGTTTCCGGTTCGTTCTGGAAATAAGAGAGGAAGGTGAAATTGGTTTTGTCATCGGGTCGCCAGGTGAAAGAAGGTGCGATGGCGTAGCGCTTCTGCTCGGCGTTGATCTGCTGTTCATTGTTGGAGCGCGCCATACCGGTCAGACGCCAGGAGAAGGTGCCGCTATCATCCAGCGCATCGCTGAAATCAAAGCCGGTCTGAAACAGGCTGTCAGTGCCCATTTTGAACTGCACTTCCCGCAGCGGCTCCGTAGTCGGCCGCTTGCTTACCATCGAGACAATTCCGCCGGGGCTGCTTTTGCCATAGAGTACCGAGGTGGGGCCGCGCATTAACTCTACGCGTTCCAACATATAGGGATCGATAACCGCATCATTATAGAAATCGCCCTGCATTTTCAGGCCGTCGAGATAGTTGTTCTGGTTCAGGCCTACAGATGAAAATCCTCGAATGATAACAAAATCATAGGTGTTAGACGCACCACGGCTGGCGACGGTGACGCCCGGCGTATAGCCCAGCGCCTCTTTCACCGAGGCAGGCTGATGAATATCCATCTCCTGGCGCGTCACCACCGAAATCGACTGCGGATTTTTTTCAATAGGCGTATCGGTTTTGGTGCCGGTGGCGCTCCGCTTCGCGGCGATAGTCGGCGCCGGGCCCCATGCGCTCTCCTGCGGCGCGCTGGCCGAGGCGTCTACAACGATGGTTTCTTCAGCGGCAAACGCTGAGCCGCCAGCCAGGGTAAAGGCAATCAGGACCGCCAGCGGTCGTTTCAGCAGGCTCACTGAAGCAGATGCTGCAAGGATTTTTCTACGCGCATTAGCCATTATCTTTTCTCTGAGTGAAAACGGGATGTAAACGTAAACGAGAATTATTCTTATGCTTATTATTGTGGGTGGATAATATGCGAAACAATCTTGGATCTGCAAGCGCTAATAGAGGCTGCCAGCCCTGCTGCGGCGAGGTTTAATGCAACGACTTCTTCGCTATGCGATAGATCAAAAAGGGCGCAGCCAGCGCGCCCAATAAAGAAGATACGTTAAGTCTGACAGCGTAAAATCCAGCCATTCTCCGTTTCCGGAGTCCGGCATACGGCGACCGCTTCACGCAGCGCCTGCGGCGACATCGTTAGCAATGACGGTCGCCTCATACAGCGGTTTCGTCACCGTCCTGACAATACAGATGGCGAAGATAGCCCTCCCTGCCGCCTGCGCCAGCAATAGAGACAGTCATTCAATCTGCATCAGGCGCTTGCTGTCCGCCTTATTTAATTACTCTCACCGGTTAAGGAAGCCGCTTAATTTATAGTGAAAATAAAAAGCGCGAACGGCAGCTAATGGAATAAAAAAGGGCGCACGTTAATGTGCGCCCGTTGGTTTTACTCTCACTTAATGCGATCAGTCGCCGCCGAACATATCCTTGATCCAGCCCGCGACGCCGTCGCCGCTTTGCTGCTGCGGCGGTTGCTGTTGCGGTTGTTGAGGCTGTTGCTGTTGCTCCAACTGCTGTTGCTGCATCTGCTGCTGCTGGATCTGTTGCATCTGCTGCTGGCAAAGCGCATCGGCGTCGGTGGTCCAGACAGGTAAGGTGCGCCAGCCGCTGCTGCCGGTATTGCAGACAAAGTTGCCAGCGGAATCCACAGCCATGGAGGCGATATCTTCCGGCGGCGTCAGCGTCAGCGGCATGGGAGACTGGTTCTCCAGATAGCGGCGGTAAAGCTGCATCGCGCCTGACGATCCATAAAGTTTCGCTGGCTGGTTGTTATCGCGGCCAATCCAGGTGATAGCGACCTCTTTGCCATCTATACCGGCGAACCAGCTGTCGACCTGGCTGTTGGTGGTGCCGGTTTTGCCCGCCAGGTGCGCGTTCGGGAACTTCGCGCCCAGCGCATGAGCGGTGCCGCGCGCGGCAACCTGCTGCATGGTATACAGCGTCAGATAGGCCGCCTGTGCAGGCACTACGCGCTCCGCCTGCGGAAAGCTCTGATACAGCACGCTGCCGTCTTCGGCGATTACCGAGCGCACCGCAGAGAGCGGCGCGCGGTTGCCGCCGCTGGCGATCGACTGAAACGCCTGCGCCACTTCAACCGGCGTCAGGTTCAGGGCGCCCAGCAGCATCGCCGGCACCGGATGCAGCTGATCCTTCGGCAGGCCCAGCTTCGTCCAGGTATTGATCACATTATCCAGCCCCAGCGTCATGCCCAGGTTTACCGTCGGCACGTTCATCGAGTTGGTTAATGCATCGACCAGCATCACCTTGCCGCTGAAGCGATGGTTGTCGTTCTGCGGTTTCCACACCTGTCCATTGGACATTTTCAGCGCGATAGGCTCATCGGCGATCCAGGTGTTAAGACGATAGGTGTCAGGCTGCGACAGCGCCGTCAGATAGGTCGCCGGCTTCGCCAGAGAACCGATCGAGCGACGCGCCTGCATGGCGCGGTTGTAACCGGCGAACTGCGGATCGGCGCCGCCCACCATCGCGCGCACTTCGCCGCTAAAGCGATCGACGATCACCATCGCGGTTTCCAGATCTTTCAGGCCGCGCTGTTTCTTCAGCGCCGGAATCCCCTCTTCCACCGCTTTTTCCGCCGCATCCTGCGACACCGGATCGAGCGTGGTGAAGATCTTCACGCCGGAGAGATCTTTCACCTTATCGCCCAGCTTCGCCTGCAATTCGCCGCGCACCATCTGCATAAAGGCAGGCTGAGGCGTGATCACGCCGCCCTTCGGCTGTACGCCGAGCGGACGGGCGCTGAGCATGTCATACAGCTCCTGATCGATCACTTTCTGCTGCTGCAACAGGCGCAGCACCAGGTTGCGTCGCTCCAGCGCCAGCTTCGGATTACGCCACGGGTTGTAAAGCGACGCGCCTTTCACCATACCCACCAGCAGCGCCTGCTGATCGAGGCTCAGCTCATCCACCGGACGGCCAAAATAGTAGAGACTCGCCAGCGGGAAGCCACGGATCTGATCGTTGCCCGCCTGGCCGAGATACACCTCGTTCAGGTAGAGCTCCAGAATGCGGTCTTTGCCGTAGCGCGCGTCCATAATCAGCGCCATATACGCTTCGTTGGCTTTACGCCACAGCGTGCGCTTGTTGGTCAGGAACAGGTTCTTCACCAGCTGCTGCGTCAACGTACTGCCGCCCTGCACCGCGCGTCCGGCGGTAATGTTCGCCAGGAAAGCGCGGCCGATGGAATAGAAGCTGATGCCGTCGTGTTCGTAGAAGTGACGATCTTCCGTCGCGATCAGCGTATCCACCAGCAGATCGGGGAAGCCCGCACGCGGCACGAACAGCCGCTGCTCGCCGTTAGGCGACTGCAACATGGTGATCAGGCGCGGATCGAGACGGAAGAAGCCGAAGTCGCGTCCGTTATCAAGGTTTTTGATCTCGCTCAGCGCATCGTTGCTGAACGTCAGACGCGCGCGGATCTGCCCCTCTTTACTGTCGGGGAAATCGAACGGGCGACGGATCAGCTCGATACTGTTGGCCTGCACGGTGAACTCGCCCGGACGCGTCATGCGCGTCACCTGACGGTACTGCGTGCCTTCCAGCAGTGCAATCATCTCTTTCTTGTTATAGGCCATGCCGGGTTCGAGGTTGACCATGCGGCCATAGACCGCCGCCGGCAACTGCCAGACTTTGCCGTCAATACGGCTGCGAATGGCCGAATCGAGATAAACGCCGTAGGCCGCCATCACGACGACGCCGACAATAAACAGCTTAATCAGCCATCCCAGCCATTTTCTTTTTTTGCTGCGCGGCGGCCGCCCTTTTCCTTTACGTGGCACCGGTCTTTCCTCCTGGTAATCATCATTCTGTTCGTCGTTATATTCTTCCCTGCGGCGTCCCTGGCCGCCCGATTTACGTGGCGGCTTAGGCTGTTTTCCTTTGCGCCCGATAGGTTCGCGATCGTTCCCAGACATTCGTTTCGTTTCTCCAGGGATGGCCTTTTGGCAAGGCCGGTTACTCTGTTCTTACTGCATCATTTCGGAAAGCAGAACCCTCCGAAAGCTATCCGCCCAGGCTACTGCGGCGCGGCGTATTTTTTGGTGCGGCGCGTGGGCAGCGCGCTGGCCGGATCGTCGGGCCAGGCATGTTTAGGGTAGCGCCCTTTCATCTCTTTCTGCACCTGCGGATAAGCGCCTCGCCAGAACGCGGCGAGATCGCGGGTGATTTGCAGCGGCCGCTGCGCGGGGGATAGCAGCTCCAGCACCAGCGGCACGCGCCCTTCGGCAATCGCCGGGTTTTGCGCTTCGCCAAACATCTCCTGCAGGCGCACCGCCAGCGCGGGCGGCTTTTCGCTGTCATAGCGAATCGGCAGGCGGCTGCCGGTCGGCACAGTGTAGTGAGTTGGCAACGCACTATCCAGCCGCTGACGTTGCGACCATGTGAGCAAATGTAATAATGCGCTGACGAGGTTGATCTGACGCAGCCCTCGCATGTCGCGCACGCCGTTCATCTCCGGCAGCAGCCAGCGTTCAAGAGTGGCGAGCAACGTCTCATCATCCATCGCTGGCCAGCTTTCCTCCGGCAGCCACTGCGCGGCGCATTGCAGCCTCAGCCGCAGCTGCACCGCTTCCGGCGTCCAGTTCAGCACCGACAGTCCTTTTTCGCCAATCCAGCGCAGCATCGCCGGATGCAGCACCTCCGCCTCCGGCTTCGCCAGCGGCGCTGATTTCAGCGCCAGCACGCCGATTTTATCGCGCTGCCAGGCGCGCAGCGTGCCTTTCTCTTCGTCCCATTCGACGTCGGTTTCGCTGCGCACCAGACCGGGCGCATCGTGCTGCAAAGCCGCCATATCCACCGGCAGCGCCAGCAGGATGCGCGCCTCTGTCTGCGCGTCGGTTTGCAGAAGCTGCGGCGCGATCAGCCATTCATGGCGCGTCAGGGCGTCGTCGTGATCGAGCATCGCGCCCGAACCGCCCGCCAGCTGATAACGCCCGCTGTCGCCGCGGCGACGCGCAATGCGATCGGGAAACGCCTGCGCCAGCAGCGCCGGCGCCAGCGCGGCATCCACCGAGCCGCCGACGCCGCTCAGCCGTTTTTGCAGCTGACGCGCGCGCTGCTGCCAGCCGCCGTGCGCGGTAAAGAGATGGTCGCTGAGATTGCGGCTTCCCTGACGCGGCGGTTCCTCAAGGATCGCTGTCAGACGCGCGGCGGTGGCCAGCGCATCTTTATCTTTCGCGGCGGTCAACAGCGCCGCCAGACTCGGTTCGCTGCCCAGCGCGGCCATTGCACGTCCTTTAGCTGTCAGCCTGCCTTCCTCGTCAATAGCGCCCAGTCTGCGCAACAGCGTTTGCGCCGCCTGTAGCGCAGGCAACGGCGGCGTATCGATCCAGCTGAGCTGCGCGACGTCGCGACAGCCCCACTGCAACAGATCGAGCCACAGCGCGCTGAGATCGCTCTGTAAAATTTCCGGTTCGCTTTGGGCGGCGGCGCGCTCCGCCTGTTCACGACTGATTAAGTGTAGACAGATGCCCGGCGACAGACGACCGGCGCGGCCAGCGCGCTGCGTCATCGACGCCTGGCTGACGCGCTGGGTTTGCAGCCGCGTAACGCCGCTGCGCACGTCGAAACGCGCCGCGCGCTCCAGCGCGCTGTCCACGACCAGACGGATGCCGTCGATGGTCAGGCTGGTCTCGGCAATATTGGTCGCCAGCACCACCTTACGTTTGCCAGCGGGCGCAGGCAGAATGGCGCGACGCTGCGCCGCCAGCGGCAGCGCGCCGTAGAGCGGGCAGAGTTCGGTCTCCTCGTCCACGCGCGACGCCAGCTGATTCTTCACCCGTTCGATCTCGCTGACGCCGGGCAGAAACAGCAGCAGCGAGCCGCTTTCCGCGCGCAGCAGCTGCGCCACTTCGCGCGCCACCGCCTCATCAAAACGCAGCTGCGGCGACAGAGTGGCGTAGCGCCGCTCCACCGGAAAGCTGCGCCCTTCGGAGACGATAAGCGGCGCGTCGGGCAGGCGCGCGCTGAGACGCGCGTTATCCAGCGTGGCGGACATAATCAGCAGCCGCAGATCGTCGCGTAGCCCCTGCTGCACATCCAGCAACAGCGCCAGCGCCAGGTCGGCCTGCAGGCTGCGCTCGTGAAATTCATCGAGGATAATCAGCGATACGCCTTCGAGCATCGGGTCCTGTTGCAGCATGCGCGTCAGGATGCCTTCGGTCACCACCTCCAGCCGGGTCGCCGGTCCGGTGCGGCTTTCGCCGCGCATACGGTAGCCGACCTGGCCGCCGGGCTCCTCGCCCAGCTGTTCCGCCAGGCGCTGCGCGACATTGCGCGCCGCCAGACGACGCGGCTCCAGCATAATGATGCGCCCGGCGAAGCCGCCCTGCTGCAACAGCCGCAGCGGCAGCCAGGTCGATTTGCCTGCGCCCGTTGGGGCGGCCAGCAGCACCTGCGGCGCCTGTTTTAGCGCGGCCAGCACCTCAGGCAGCACGGCGCTTACCGGTAAATCACTCAAACGAAACTCCGTCCAGCATTGGTCTTCTGATGGTGCGCATTGTAGCATTCCTCTGTGTTGTTTACCGGAGAGTGTTATGAGCGCACGTCGTCTCTTTTTCGGCATCGGTTTGCCGGAGCCTTTACAGCAGCAGCTGGTGCGCTGGCGCGCGGAACAGTTTCCCGAAGAGGCGGGCCGCCCGATCGCCGCCGCCAATCTGCATATTACGCTGGCCTTTTTGGGCGACGTCAGCGATGAGAAAGCGCAGGGGCTGCAACAGCTGGCTGGCCGCATCCAGCAACGTGCCTTCGCCCTCGACCTGGATGACGCAGGCCACTGGCCGCGCCCCGGCGTGGTGTGGCTTGGCTGCCGCCAGGCGCCGCGCGGGCTGTTGCAGCTGGCGGAGATGCTGCGTTCGCAGGCGGCGCGCAGCGGCTGTCATCAAAGTCCGCAGCCCTTTCATCCCCATATTACGCTGCTGCGCAACGCTACCCGCCCGGTGGCGCTGCCGCCGCGCAATTTCCACTGGCGGTTTACGGTGGATTGCTTTTCTTTATATCAGTCGGTTTTCAGCCAGGGGCGCACTCGCTATCGCCGCCTGCAAAGCTGGCCGCTGCAGGAGTCTTCATGAAATTTGAACCGGCGCTGCGTCCGGCGCGTTTGCTTAGCCGCTATAAGCGTTTTCTGGCCGATGCGGTGACGCCGGAGGGCGAGACCTTTACCCTGCACTGCGCCAATACCGGCGCGATGACCGGCTGCGCCACGCCAGGCGATACCGTTTGGTACTCCACTTCGGACAGTCTGACGCGCAAATACCCCAGCAGCTGGGAGCTGACCGAAACGCAGCAGGGTCATATGATCTGCGTTAATACGTTGCGCGCCAATCAGTTAGTGCGCGAAGCGCTGGCGGCGGAGCGCATTGCGGAATTGTCTGGTTACCAACATTTACGCGCTGAGGTGAAATACGGTGCGGAACGCAGCCGCATCGATTTCCTGCTTCAGGCGGACAACAGGCCGCAGTGCTATATTGAAGTGAAATCTGTAACGCTGTTGCAGAAAGGGAGAGGATACTTTCCAGATGCGGTGACCGTGCGCGGCCAAAAACACCTGCGTGAACTGGCCAGCATCGCCCGACGGGGCGAACGTGCGGTTATGTTATTTACTGTTCTGCACTCGGGGATTGAGGACGTTTCCCCCGCACGTCACATTGACGCGCGTTATGCAGAAGAACTGGCACAGGCGCAACAGAGCGGCGTAGAGATCCTTTGCTATAAGGCGCAGTTATCTCCGACGGGCATGTGGCTGGAAAAGCGACTGGAACTGGCGTTGTAATATTTAGTGCGATTTGTTGTGCTACAAGGTAGCGTCGCGCTAAATACGCTGTTCCTCACAGGCTTGTCAAGATGCGTTCAGGAATAATTGCCAACCTTGACTGCTTCTGTTATTTATAGCGGCCTGTTTTTTTCCCCATTGGGGATCGATAGTGCGTGTTATCCAGGAGAAACAACATGCAAGAAGGGCAAAACCGTAAAACATCGTCCCTGAGTATTCTCGCCATCGCTGGGGTGGAGCCGTACCAGGAGAAACCGGGCGAAGAGTATATGAACGAAGCCCAGCTGGCGCACTTCAGGAAAATCCTTGAAGCGTGGCGCAATCAACTCAGGGATGAAGTGGATCGTACGGTATCACACATGCAGGACGAAGCGGCTAACTTCCCTGATCCGGTCGACCGCGCCGCTCAGGAAGAAGAGTTCAGCCTCGAACTGCGCAACCGCGACCGCGAGCGTAAACTGATCAAAAAGATCGAGAAGACGCTGAAAAAGGTAGAAGACGACGATTTCGGCTACTGTGAATCCTGTGGCGTTGAAATCGGTATCCGTCGCCTTGAAGCGCGTCCTACCGCCGATCTGTGCATCGACTGTAAAACGCTGGCGGAAATCCGCGAAAAACAGATGGCCGGCTAACGGCACGTGAACGATGCAGTGCGAGCGGGATACTCTCCCGCCCCACTGCAGTTACGTGAATACGGTGATGTTTACTCCCTGTACTGGACGCTTTGCTCCCTCTCCTTCCGGTGAACTCCATTTCGGCTCGCTGATCGCCGCGCTTGGCAGCTATCTGCACGCCCGCGCGCAGGGCGGCCGCTGGCTGGTGCGCATCGAAGATATCGATCCGCCGCGCGAAGTGCCCGGCGCCGCCGACGCGATTCTGCGTCAGCTGGACCACTACGGCCTGCACTGGGACGGCGAGGTGCTGTGGCAGTCGCAGCGTCATGACGCCTATCGTGAAGCGCTGGCGTGGCTGCGTCAGCACCGGCAAAGCTATTATTGCACCTGTACCCGCAGCCGCATTCAGCAAATCGGCGGCGTGTACGACGGGCACTGCCGCGATCGACATCTGGGCCCGGAAAACGCCGCGTTGCGCCTGCGTCAGCGCGCGCCGGTAAGGCAGTTCCACGATCTGCTGCGCGGCGATATCCATGCCGACAGCGCGCTGGCGGAAGAAGATTTCATTATTCATCGCCGCGACGGGCTGTTCGCCTATAACCTGGCGGTGGTGGTGGACGATCATTTTCAGGGCGTGACCGAAATCGTGCGCGGCGCGGATCTGATTGCGCCAACGGTGCGCCAGATCGCCCTCTGGCGTCAGTTCGGCTGGCAGGAGCCAGCTTATCTGCATTTGCCGCTGGCGCTTAATCATGATGGCAATAAGCTGTCGAAGCAGAATCATGCGCCTGCGCTGCCGACCGGCGACCCGCGCCCGGTGCTGATCGACGCGCTGCGTTTTCTGGGACAATCCGCGCCGGAAGCGTGGCGGGATATCACAACAGCACAGCTGCTTGAACAGGCCGTTGCACAGTGGGATTTGGCGAAAATGCCGCGCAATGACGCGCTGCCCGCCATCGAAACGACAACACCATTCTCAAATGGGTCGCAACAGGCTATGATTAGCCGCTGATTTTACCACCTAATTATCGTCATTATCGAGGTGTCCTATTTTTACCCGAGTAGCTAATTTTTGCCGTAAAGTCCTGAGTCGTGATGACGCGGCGCCGGCAGAGGTTGAGGAAGACGAACTGCAGATGACCGTCATCCCTCGTGAAAGTCACAACATCTCGCGCAAAGACATTAGCGAAAACGCCCTGAAAGTCCTGTATCGCCTGAACAAGGCGGGCTACGAGGCTTATCTGGTGGGCGGTGGTGTCCGTGACCTGCTGCTGGGTAAAGCGCCGAAAGATTTTGATGTCACCACCAACGCGACGCCGGAGCAGATGCGCAAACTGTTCCGCAACTGCCGTCTGGTCGGCCGCCGTTTCCGTCTGGCGCACGTGATGTTCGGCCCGGAAGTGATCGAAGTAGCGACGTTCCGCGGCCATCACCAGGCGGAAGAAGACGCCAACGCCCAGCGCGGCCAGAACGGCATGCTGCTGCGCGACAACATTTTCGGCACCATTGAAGATGACGCCCAACGCCGCGACTTAACCATCAACAGCCTCTACTACAGCGTGGCGGATTTTACCGTGCGCGACTATGTCGGCGGCCTGCAGGATCTGCAACAGGGCATTATCCGTCTGATTGGCGATCCGGAAACGCGCTACCGCGAAGATCCGGTCAGGATGCTGCGCGTGGTGCGCTTCGCCGCCAAGCTGGAGATGACCATTGCGGAAACCACCGCCGAGCCGATCCCGCGCCTCGCTACGCTGCTGAACGATATTCCGCCGGCGCGCCTGTTTGAAGAGGCGCTGAAGCTGCTGCAGGCGGGCTACGGATATCAAACCTATCTGCTGCTGCGCGAATATCAGCTGTTTCAGCCGCTGTTCCCGGTGATTAGCCGCGCCTTTACCGAGCGCGGCGACAGCCTGATGGAGCGCATGGTGGAGCAGGTGTTGAAGAATACCGACACGCGCATTCAGAATCAGATGCGCGTGAATCCCGCGTTCCTGTTCGCCGCCATGTTCTGGTATCCGCAGCTGGAGACCGCGCAGCGCATCGCGCAGGAGAGCGGACTCGCCTACTATGACGCCTTTGCGCTGGCGATGAACGACGTACTGGATGAAGCCTGCCGCTCGCTGGCGATTCCGAAACGCATCACCACGCTGGTACGCGATATCTGGCAGCTTCAGCTGCGGATTTCCCGTCGTCACGGCAAGCGCGCGCTGAAGCTGATGGAGCATCCGAAGTTCCGCGCCGCCTACGATCTGCTGGCGCTGCGCGCGGAAGTGGAGAACAATCAGGAACTGCAGCGTCTGGCGCACTGGTGGGGCGAATTCCAGGCCGCCGCGCCGCCGCAGCAGAACCATATGCTGAAAAATCTCGGCGACGATCCGGCGCCGCGCCGTCGTCAGCGTCGTCCGCGCAAGCGTCCCGCCGCCCCGCGCCGCGAGAACAGCAGCAACGCATGATGATGCTGAACCTCCTGCGCCTTCGCATCCTGGATCGCGTATGAATCGCGTTTATCTGGCCTTAGGCAGCAACCTCGCCGATCCGCTGCATCAGGTGCGTAACGCGCTTGATGCGCTGGCCGCCATTCCGCAAACGCAGAGGGCGGCGGTGTCGGCGTTTTACCGCACGCCGCCCTACGGCCCGCCCGATCAGCCCGACTATCTCAACGCCGCCGTAGCGCTTGATACGCAGCTGTCGCCAGAGGCGCTCCTCGATCATACGCAGCGCATCGAGCTGGAACAGGGACGCGTGCGCAAAGCGGAACGCTGGGGGCCGCGCACGCTCGATCTCGATATTATGCTGTTTGGCGATCGGGTGCTGAGAACCCCGCGTCTGACGGTGCCCCACTACGATATGCTCAACCGCGCCTTTATGCTGGTGCCGCTGTTGGAGATCGCGCCGCAGGCCCGCCTGCCAGATGGACGCTATCTGGCTGATATCGCAGCTAAACTTGACTGCAGCGCCATTCAACTCTGGTAAAGCCTCCGCCTCCCCTCGGGCGCGCTACTGACGCCACGATAAGAAGTTTCCTCTGACCGTCGCGATCCTTTACACTGCGCCCACCAGAACGTAGATACTGAGGTTGTCATGAAACCCACCACTATTTCGCACCTGCGCCAGTGGAAACAGGCAGGCAAAAAATTTGCCTCTATCACCGCCTATGATTTCAGCTTCGCCCGTCTGTTTGCCGATGAAGGCATTCAGGTGATGCTGGTCGGCGATTCACTGGGCATGACGGTGCAGGGACATGAATCCACGCTGCCGGTGACGGTAGACGATATCGCTTATCATACCGCTGCGGTGCGCCGCGGCGCGCCGCACTGCCTGCTGCTCGCCGACCTGCCGTTTATGAGCTATGCCACGCCGCAGCAGACCTGTGAAAGCGCGGGCCGCCTGATGCGCGCCGGGGCCAATATGGTTAAGCTGGAAGGCGGCGCCTGGCTGACGGAAAGCGTGCGTATGCTCACCGAGCGCGCGGTGCCGGTGTGCGGCCATCTTGGCCTGACGCCGCAGTCGGTTAATATTTTCGGCGGGTATAAAGTGCAGGGGCGCGACGATGAAGCCGCAGAGCGCCTGCTGGCCGACGCGCTGGCGCTGGAAGCGGCGGGCGCACAGCTGATGGTGCTGGAGTGCGTGCCGGTCGCGCTGGCGCAGCGCGTCACCGAGGCGCTGACGATCCCGGTGATCGGCATCGGCGCGGGCAACGTCACCGACGGCCAGATTCTGGTGATGCATGACGCCTTCGGCATTACCGGCGGCCATATCCCCAAATTCGCCAAAAACTTTCTGGCCGAAGCGGGCGACATCCGCGCGGCGGTGCGCCAGTACGTGCAGGAAGTCGAAAGCGCCGTCTACCCCGCTGCGGAACACAGTTTCCAGTGAACAGGAGAAAATCCGTGTTGATTATCGAAACGCAGCCGATGCTGCGCCGTGAAATTCGTCGCTGGCGTCAGGATGGCAAACGCATCGCGCTGGTGCCGACCATGGGCAACCTGCACGACGGCCATATGACGCTGGTGGATGAGGCGCGCGAGCGCGCCGATATCGTGGTGGTCAGCATCTTCGTTAACCCGATGCAGTTCGATCGCGCCGACGATCTGGCGCGCTACCCGCGCACCCTGCAGGAAGATTGCGAAAAGCTGAACCGTCGCGGCGTCGACCTGGTGTTCGCCCCCGCTCCGGCTGATATCTATCCCAAAGGGCTGGACACCCAAACCTTCGTCGACGTGCCGGGCCTGTCGACGCTGCTGGAAGGCGCCAGCCGCCCCGGTCATTTCCGCGGCGTCGCTACCATCGTCAGCAAGCTGTTTAATCTGGTGCAGCCCGACCTTGCCTGCTTCGGCGAGAAAGATTATCAGCAGCTGGCCTTGATCCGCAAAATGGTGGCCGATATGGGCTACGATATCGATATTATCGGCGTGCCGACGGTGCGCGCGAAGGATGGCCTGGCGCTGAGTTCGCGCAACGGCTATCTCACCGCCGACGAGCGCAAGCTGGCGCCGATGGTAAGCCAGGTGATGCGCGAGATGGCGCAGAAACTGGCCAACGGCGAGCGTCATACCGAAGAGATTATCGAAAGCGCCGAAGCGGCGCTGCGTGAGAAAGGCCTGCGTCCCGACGGCCTGGCGATCTGCGATGCGGATACGCTGCTGCCGCTTAATGTCGACAGCAAGCGCGCGGTCATTTTGATGGCCGCCTGGCTGGGCAAGGCCCGCTTGATCGATAATCAGACGGTTGATCTGACCCAGTAGACAAGCGACGGCGATCCATGAATACTGTCGCTCATCTTTTGATTTGTTGCGGAACAAGGTAACAGAGATATGGTACGCACCATGCTGCAAGGCAAGCTGCATCGGGTGAAGGTCACCCAGGCCGACTTGCATTACGAAGGGTCCTGCGCCATTGACCAGGATTTCCTCGACGCCTCCGGCATTCTTCAGTACGAGGCGATCGATATTTATAACGTGACCAACGGACAGCGTTTTTCCACTTACGCCATCGCGGCGGAACGCGGTTCGAAAATCATCTCCGTTAACGGCGCCGCCGCCCGCTGCGCCTGCGAAGGCGATATTTTGATCATCTGCTCCTACGTGCAGATGCCGGACGACGAGGCGCGCCAGTGGCAGCCGAAAGTCGCCTACTTTGAAGGCGACAATCAGATGAAGCGTCTGGCGAAAGCCGTACCGGTGCAGGTTGCCTGATTTCCCGGCGGGACCGTTCTGTCCCGCCTGTTTTGCCCGCTTCCCCTTACAACTTCCCTTTAGCTTGCTGTTTACTGCCGCCCGATTTGCTTTTTTTTATCGCCGATAGTCTTCCCCTGCCCGCCGCATCGTTTCCTCCCCTTTTCCGGCTTCCGTGTCAGCTTAAATCATGCAGCGCCTTGCCGTTGGGCGGCGTCAGGCGCATCTCGCTAAAGGTCACCGCCAGTCCGGCGCGCTCCGGCGTGCAGCACATCACGCCGACCCGGCAGCGTTCCGTCGTGACGAAGCGGCACAGGCGCAGCAGCGGCCAGACTTCGCCATCGACGGAATATTGCAGCCGCAGGGCGTCGCCGCGTCGGGTCAGTCGCATCCAGAAATCGCGCGCATCGCCGTTAAACGGCCCGGTGGCCCAGTCGGAGCCGCCCTGCGTCAGCACGCTGCCGATGGCGGGGTGACCGTCGTTATATTCAATTCCCGCCTTAAGCCACTGTTGCTCATCGGCCAGCAGCATAATGCCCGCCTGATCGTAGAGCGTATGGAAATCGGCGCGAATGCGCGCCTGAAAGGTAAAATCCCCTTCCGCCTCGCAGCCGTAAAAATGGCCGCTGAAGCGGGTAAAGCCGTACCAGGTTTCGCGCCAGAAATCGGTGTTCTGGTCGGTCACTACCGAAAGCTGCTGGTTCTCTTCGCGCCAGACGGCGGGCGGGTTAATCCAGTGAAACTGCGACATCACGCACCTCGACAAAAAAGTTAAAGCGTTTTCAGCACCCGGCACGGATTGCCCGCCGCCACGACGCTGGCCGGAATATCTTTCGTCACCACGCTGCCGGCGCCGATCACGCTGTTGTCGCCAATCGACACGCCCGGCAGGATCTGCACGCCAGCGCCGATCCAGACGTTATTGCCAATGGCGACCGGGCGCGCATACTCCAGCCCGCAGTTACGCTGTTCCACGTCAAGCGGATGTCCGGCGGTATGAATGCCGACGGACGGGCCGATAAAAACGTTGTCGCCGATAGTGACCTTGCCGCAATCGAGGATCACCAGATTGACGTTGGCGTAAAAATTCTCGCCGGTTTCGATATTGCGTCCGTAGTCGCACCAGAAAGGCTGTTCGATCAGAATCTGTTCGCCGGTACGGCCAAGCAGCGCCTTAATCTGTTTGTCCCGTCCGGCCAGGTCGCGCGGATCGGTTTGATTGTACTGTTGCAGCCGATATTTCACCTCGCCGCGCTCGGCGATCAGCGCCGGATCGTAGTTGGCGTCGTAGAGTAATCCCGCCAGCGCTTTTTCCGCTTCGGTCATCTTTCCTCCATTCATCTGTTCAGACAAGACGACGCTACAGGTCGGCCAGCCGCCTTACGGCGCAGGCCACCAGTTCCGGCGTCACCGGCATGACGGAACGATGGATCATCATGCCCTCGATAAAAGCGTCGATCGCCACCGCCGCCGTAGGCGAGAAGAACTGCTCCAGTGCGCTGCGGCTACGCGTCATCCAGCCCAGCATGATCGGCTTCAGTTCAGGACGGCGACTGGCGTAGCCGTAAAGCTCATAGCTCAGCAGTAAAGTGCGTGAAGAGGAGGTGGCGTCGCCAAACACGATTGCCACCACCGCATCGACTGCATCCTGCTGCGTGCGCGCCAGGGCGATGCGGGCGGAAAATTGATCGGAGATATGCTGTGAAAGCTGGTTAAACGCGGCGAAAAGCAGCGCTTCCAGACTACTGAAATAGTAGCTGACCGCGCTGAGCGGCACCGCCGCCTCGGCCGCCACCTTACGGTAGGTGGTGCCCGCAACGCCATATTTTACAATCACCTCCAGGGCCGCCTCGGCAATACGTTCGCGCCGCTGCGGGTCCTGACGCCAGCTTCTCTCTGTCATTCTGTTCGTCCTTCTCTGCCTCAGGAAACAGCCTGGCACAAAGAGCGAAACTGAACAAATGTCCCAATTGCTTTATCAGATTTACCGCAGCGCGACGGCAAAATATGGGCGAAAAAAAACGCGCTCCGTAGAGCGCGTTCAGCAGGTCGATATCAGGTGCGCAGACCGCGCCCGCGCTGGATCAGCGTCCAGGCCAGTATGTAAAACACCACGATAAAGGCGACCAGCACCGACAGCGTAAACACCAGCGGCACGTCGTTGATGCCCAGGAAGCCGTAGCGGAAACCGCTGATCATATAGACGACCGGGTTCAGTTTGGACACCGCCTGCCAGAACGGGGGCAGCAGCGTCAGTGAATAGAACACCCCGCCCAGGTAGGTCAGCGGCGTCAGCACAAAGGTCGGGATCAGGCTGATGTCGTCAAAAGTGCGCGCAAAGACCGCGTTCAGCAGGCCCGCCAGCGAGAACATCACCGCGGTCAGCAGCAGCGTCACCGCCACCATCAGCCAGGAGTGCACATGGAACGGCACAAAGAACAGCGATACCGCCGTCACCAGAATGCCCACGCAGATGCCGCGCGCCACGCCGCCGCCGACGTAGCCGGCAATCACGATATGGGTCGGCACCGGCGCCACCAGCAGCTCTTCTATGTTGCGCTGAAACTTGGCGCTGAAGAAAGACGACGCGACGTTGGCGTAGGCGTTGGTGATCACCGCCATCATAATCAGCCCCGGCACGATAAACTGCATATAGCTGAAGCCATGCATATCGCCGATACGCGAGCCGATCAGGTTGCCGAAGATAATAAAATAGAGCGTCATGGTGATTACCGGCGGCACCAGCGTCTGAATCCAGATACGGGCGAAACGGTTGATCTCTTTCGCCCAGATACTTTTCAGCGCGACCCAGTATAAGTGCGTCATGCATGACCTCCCGTTTTTCCCTGCACCAGACTGACAAACAACTCTTCCAGGCGATTCGCCTTGTTACGCATGCTCAAGACCTGCACGCCCTGCGCGCTGAGCTGGCTAAATACGCTGTTCAGCCCCTGCTCGCGCATCACCTCTACTTCCAGCGTCGAGGTATCCACCAGCCGATACTGGAAACCTTCCAGGCGCGGCAGCGGGCTTTTCGCCGCCAGGTCGAGGATAAAGGTCTCCGACTTCAGCTTCGCCAGCAGCCCTTTCATCGAGGTGTTTTCCACCAGCTCGCCGCTCTGGATAATGCCGATATTGCGGCACAGCATTTCCGCTTCTTCCAGATAGTGGGTGGTCAGGATAATGGTCGTGCCCTGCGCGTTCAGCTCTTTCAGGAAGGTCCACATAGAGCGGCGCAGCTCGATATCGACGCCCGCGGTCGGCTCGTCGAGGATCAGCAGCTTCGGCTCATGCATCAGCGCGCGCGCGATCATCAGACGGCGCTTCATGCCGCCGGAGAGCATACGCGCGCGCTCATTGCGTTTGTTCCAGAGATCGAGTTGGGTAAGGTATTTCTCCGCGCGCTTCAGCGCATCGCGGCGCTCAACGCCGTAGTAGCCCGCCTGGTTAACCACGATCTGCAGCACGGTTTCAAACGGGTTAAAGTTGAATTCCTGCGGCACCAGCCCCAGCTGGCGTTTGGCGTTGACCACATCTTTTTCCAGGTCGTAGCCGAAAACGCGCACCCGGCCGCCGCTTTTGTTAACCAGCGAACTGATAATGCCGATGGTGGTCGATTTCCCCGCGCCGTTCGGCCCCAGCAGCGCGTAAAAATCGCCCGCCTCGACCGCCAGATCGACCCCTTTCAGCGCCTGAACGCCGCCGGAGTAGGTCTTGGTGAGTTTTTCTAGTTCCAGTGCATAGGTCATAGAGAAGTTGCTTACCCTGTTTTGTTAACTGTTATTTTTACCGTTTGAAATTGTCAGACGTTGTCCTATAGTACGTCCACGCATTTTTGCTTGTTACAGAACGATAACCATCATGAAAGATATTGATACACTCATCAGCAACAACCGCGAATGGTCTAAATTACTGGTTGAGGAAGATCCCGGCTTTTTCGAGCGCCTCGCGCTGGCGCAAAAACCCCGCTTTCTGTGGATTGGCTGCTCCGACAGCCGCGTTCCTGCCGAACGCTTAACCGGCCTTGAGCCTGGCGAGCTGTTTGTCCATCGTAACGTCGCAAACCTCGTGATCCATACCGACCTCAACTGCCTCTCCGTGGTGCAATACGCGGTAGAAGTGCTTGAAGTGGAACATATCATCATTTGTGGACACTACGGATGCGGCGGCGTACAGGCGGCGGTTGAAAACCCGGAACTGGGGCTGATCAACAACTGGCTGCTGCACATCCGCGATTTGTGGTACAAGCATAGCTCGTTACTGGGCGAACTGCCGCCAGAGAAACGCTTTGATAAGCTTTGCGAAATCAACGTTATGGAGCAGGTCTACAACCTGGGCCACTCAACGATTCTGCAGTCGGCATGGAAACGCGGGCAGAAAGTGACGATTCACGGCTGGGTTTACGGCATCCACGACGGCTGCCTGCGCGACCTGCAAGTGACCGCCACCAGCCGCGAGCTGCTGGAACAGCGTTACCGTCACGGCATTGCCAACCTGCTCAACCATCCTGAAAGCCATCGCTAATTAGCGAGCGGCATAATAGCCCGTCACGCAACGGCTATCTTTAATCGATTGTGCTGTCCCTGACAGCACAATCGTTCATCCTTACTCTTCCAGCATCACCACTTTGCCGATATAGGGCAGATGGCGATAGCGCTGCGCGTAGTCGATGCCGTAGCCGACCACAAACTCATCAGGAATAGAAAAACCGATATATTCGACGTTCACGTTGACTTCGCGGCGCGACGGCTTGTCCAACAGCGTGCAGATCGCCAGTGATTTCGGCTCGCGCAGGCTGAGGATTTCACGCACTTTGCTTAGGGTATTGCCGGAATCGATGATGTCCTCGACGATCAGCACATCCTTGCCGCGGATATCTTCATCCAGATCCTTGAGGATTTTCACGTCGCGGCTGCTCGACATGCCGCTGCCGTAGCTGGAGGCGGTCATAAAATCGACTTCATGCGAAACATCGATGGTGCGGCACAGATCGGCCATAAACATAAAGGAGCCGCGCAGCAGGCCCACCAGCACCATATCGCTGCCGCTGTCGCGGTAATCTTCGGTGATCTGCTGGCCCAGTTCGGCGATACGATTGCGAATCTCCGCTTCGGAGATCATTACTTCAACGGTGTGTTTCATAGCTTCAGCTTCGTCATCTGTCGAAAGCAGCGAAGTCTATCATAATTTGCGGGTCAAATACCGCCGCGCGACCGCGTTATGGTGTGGCGCCTCACAGACATACAGACTGCTGAACGTCCAAAATACCGTATTTAATCATGCTTTTGGTTTTAAAGTTAGAACGTTAAGTCATTTATCAGCTAATAAGCCGTTGTGGTAGCGTAAGCGCAATTTCGTTGCCGGATTGCCAGGAGAAACCATGAAACAGGCCAATACGAAAAAAACCCATATCGGTAAACGCCCGCTGCAACCGGAAACCCAGATGCTGAATTACGGCTACGATCCCGCGCTGTCGGAAGGCGCGGTAAAGCCGCCGGTGTTTTTGACCTCGACGTTCGTGTTCAACAGCGCGGAAGATGGCCGCGACTTCTTTGATTATGTGTCGGGCCGACGCGAGCCGCCTGCGGGCGCGTCCGGCGGTCTGGTTTATTCGCGCTTTAATCATCCCAACAGCGAGATTGTAGAAGATCGCCTGGCGGTTTATGAGCGCGCCGAAAGCAGCGTGCTGTTCTCTTCCGGCATGTCCGCCATTTCGACGACGCTGCTGGCCTTCGTTAAACCGGGCGATGTTATTCTGCACTCCCAGCCGCTCTACGGCGGCACCGAGACCCTGCTGAGCAAAACCTTTTTGCGCCTGGGCGTCGCGGCGGTCGGCTTCAGCGACGGCCTGAATGAAGAGAAAGTGCAGCAGGCGGCAGACCAGGCGCTGGCCGCCGGACGCGTATCGGTAATTCTGATTGAAACGCCCGCTAACCCGACCAACAGCCTGGTAGACATTGCGCTTATTCGGCGCGTCGCGGAGAAAATCGCCGCGCAGCAGGGCCATCGTCCGATTATCGCCTGCGACAATACGCTGCTCGGCCCGCTGTTCCAGCGGCCGCTGGAGCACGGCGCGGATATCTCTCTTTACTCGCTGACCAAATATGTCGGCGGCCATTCCGATCTGATCGCCGGCGCGGCGATGGGCAGCAAAGCGCTGATGACGCAGGTGCGCGCCTTGCGCAGCGCGATCGGCACCCAGCTTGATCCGCACTCCAGCTGGATGCTGGGCCGCTCGCTGGAGACGCTGTCGCTGCGTATGGAGAAAGCCAACCGCAACGCCGAGGCGGTCGCCAACTTTTTACGCGGCCACGAGAAGGTGGAGAAGCTGCACTATCTGTCATTCCTGGACGCCAACTCCGCCGCCGGAAAAACCTTCCAGGCGCAAAGCAGCGGCGCCGGTTCGACCTTTTCTTTTGATATTCGCGGCGGGCAGGCTGCCTCATTCCGTTTCCTGAACGCGCTACAGCTGTTTAAGCTGGCGGTCAGCCTGGGCGGAACGGAATCGCTCGCCAGCCATCCTGGCAGCACCACTCATTCCGGCGTGCCTGCCGAGGTGCGCCAGCGTATCGGCATTACTGAAGCAACGATTCGTCTGTCGATCGGCATTGAGAACAGCGACGATTTAATTGAGGACCTGAAGCTGGCGCTGGAACAGGCGTAACGCATTTATTGACGGGGCGGCGTTTGGTACAGACCCGCCCTTTTTACGCTTTAAGATAGCGAATGAATTATTGTTGCGCTTTACTGTTACTTTTAACGTTATTACCTTTATACCAGTTATAAAAGTCCGATAATAAATAACAGGTTTTATTAATTCCTAAAAATATCAGCAGTGCGGAAATCATATCGATGGCTACGCCGCACGGCGACACAATGCGCAGCGAGTTATGGCTAATGATATAAAACCCCAGGCAATAGCTGACCAGCCAGCTATATCGAATTTTTTTACTTAACATAATTAGTCCCTTAATTATTTAATGGCTACGTGGTAGATAAGACTATAAAGTTAATGTGTAGAATATATCGATCGACTTCTGTTATTGGAATCTTTTGTTAGCGGTGCAACGTATTTCATCGTTTCTAAGCTGCCTGTACGGCAGTGAACGTTTGATGTTCATGCTGGCAATGTCGGCCAGTTTTCTAAGCTGCCTGTACGGCAGTGAACCGTAGCTGTGTCGGAACGTGTGAGGCGTGACGTTTCTAAGCTGCCTGTACGGCAGTGAACTGTTGATATTAAAGCGTAACTCACTAGCGATAAATGACTTTCGCCACAATTCCTATGCAAACCCTTTTTTATCCTTTCCTCTGTCTGCTATTTAAAATCAAACATTTAAAAGGACGGTCAAAAAAAGGGTTTGCGCTTTAGCCTGCTCATACAGCCTGCAGACATCAGCCAGTTTGCTGTTACGCCACGGTAAAGCCCAGCATCATCCCGGTGTCTTCATGTTCCAGCAGATGACAGTGCGCCATATAGGAATGCTGCGCGTCGGCCAGATGGTTGAAGCGCACCAGCACCTCGCTGCGCCACCCTTCTACATGCACCGTATCCTTCCATCCCTGACGATGCGCCGCTGGCGGCTTGCCGTTTTCAGTAAGAATGCGGAACTGCGCGCCATGAATATGGAAAGGATGCAGCATGCTGTCGCCCTCGCCGGAAATGGTCCATTTCTCCAGCTGTCCCTGTTTCACGGCAAACATCGGCTTATTCATATCGAAAGCAAGTCCGTTGATTTTATTGCCGTTGCGGAAATCGTAACCAGACGCGGCGACGTGCTTCATGTCGCCCATATCATGATGGTGAGACGGCGCGGCGGACGCACCTGGCGTCGATGGCGGCGCGTGCCCCGCCATCGCCTGCCTGCCGTAGCGCTGCTGTAACGCCTGCATGCCCAGCCGATCGAGCTGCGGGTCCATCATGAGCTGTAGCCAGCGCTGCGGCAGATTATCGCTGGTCGGGAGCGGCGGCAGCGTCGCCAGGCTATCCGGCAGCGTGCCGCTCGCCATAACCCGGAGCGGCAGAATATGCAGCAGCGAAAGCGGCGCATCAAACGGCGCCAGCGTCATTCCCATCTGCGTCACCGGCAGCGTTTGCAGATCGAACGCCTTGCCGTCACTGGTGTCCACCAGCACCTCAAACCGTTCGCCGGGCAGCATCATGAAGGTTTCGACTTTGACCGGCTCCGCCAGCAGGCCGCCGTCGCTGGCTATTATGTAAAGCGGACGCCGATCGCTGGCGGTAAGGTTCAGCGAACGCGCGTTGCAGCCGTTCAACAGCCTCAGACGCAGCCAGCCGCGCGGCACCGCATGCTGCGGTGATGGCACGCCGTTGGTCAGCATCAGGTTGCCGAACCAGCCAACCGCCGCCCGCATTATGTCCAACTGATAATCAATCGCGGTTCCATCGGGCGTCAGCTGCTTATCCTGCAAAATGACCGGAATATCGTCCACGCCCCAGCGTTTCGGCAGCAGCAGCTTTTCTGACTCATCGTCGCGCAGCACCACCAGCCCGGCCAACCCCTGCGCCACCTGATAACCGGTCTCGCCATGCTGATGCGGATGAAACCAGCAGGTCGCCGCAGGCTGATCGGGCGTGATGGCGACTGTGCGCTTGCCGCCAGGCTCGATAATCGCCTGCGGACCGCCGTCCACCGCGCCCGGCACTTCCAGCCCGTGCCAGTGAACTGTGGTCGCCTGCGGCAGGCGATTTTCCAGCGCCACATTGATGGTTTTGCCGCGCGTCATTTCAATCGCCGGCCCGAGCAGCGCGCCGTTATAGCCCCAGCTGTTAACCGCCTTGCCGTTCCAGCGGCTGATGCCGCGCTGGGCGATTACGCGCACCGAACCGTGAATATCGGGCGTCAGCAGATCGGGAATCGGCAGCGCAGGGCGGCCCTGCGCCAGCGTCCGGCCTGAGTAAAAGGGAAACAGGCCCGCTGCGCTCAGCGCGGCGGTAAGTTTAAGAAAGTCGCGGCGTTGCATGTCGGCGTCCTTTGAACAGGGTTCATGCGGAACCCGGGAGTAATTGCACGTCAGTCATAAATCTTAACGTTTTTAGCCCGCGGGAAACCACCTTTCACTCTGATTTCCGCAACGACCGGAAAAGAGGCTTATTCGTTCCATGTTCTCATAGTGACGATCGGCTGCGTTACAGGGCATTGCCGCATTATTCAGGATAACGTTCTTTTAAAACCGTCTTTTTACCCTTTTCAAAAAAAGAGAGCGCCGGATTATCCTTCTGCTTGCGTAAATAATCTTTTGCTTTCAAATGTTTTATCGTCCGAAAGAAACAGCACCATCAGATGGTCTGGATCTTTACGGCCTTTCTGCCCTGACAGCAATAGCGCTCTCTTATAACACTTTTTATCGCGATGAAAGATGCGATCTTTTAACCTGCACTCCTGAAGCAATAGCGGTACATTCGGCTTAACATTATTGAGATTTTCTGGCGATCTTATCGCTTCTTTATATTTACCTTTGGCGCAAAGAATCCTGACATATATTCTTACTACACTTTTATTCAAAGATTTTTTCTGCAAGACGACCTGGCTTATCAATAATTTGGTTCTGCTCATCATCCTGCGATATTGAATATCGCTTCGTTAAATCAGAAGCATCTTTCGTCTGTTCATCACTATATTGTGTGTCGTCATAAGCGTAGCAGCTTAAATAAACCATTATTATCAAAGGATTTATAATTTTTATCCGCCTATCCGAAGCTAACCACTGTGCTTAACCGAAAAGGCATAAAACAGAGCCGATTTATGCCTGCTACCCGCCCGCTGCTCCAGGTCCTGTCACAGGGTGCCTGCTGACTCGAACGCCTGCGATTCTGACCTTTGCCGCCAAGCATTATGACGCCGATAAGAAACGGCTTGATATGGGCCTGGTGCTGACGCAGAATGCGACGATTTTAACCGCAAACGGCGGCAAAGCGTAAAAATGGCCTGAAGCCCGTCCATAACTGTGCTAACGTCAGATTATTGCAATTTTAAGAGAATGATTATGAAGAAAGGCATTCAGGCCCTGTTGCTGTCGGGGCTGCTCGGTTTCTCGTCCACCAGCTTTGCGCTTAGCGAATCGGAAGCGGAAGATCTGGCGGATCTGACCGCTGTCTTTGTTTATCTCAAGAATGACTGCGGCTATCAGGACCTGCCTGATGCCCAAATCCGCAAGGCGCTGGTGTTTTTCGCGCAGCAGAACCGCTGGGATTTGACCAACTACGCCAGCTATAACATGAAGGCGTTGGGCGAAGACAGCTATCGCGATCTCAGTGGCATTGCCGTCTCTAACGACAAGAAATGCAAGGCGTTGGCGCGCGACTCGCTCAGCCTGCTGGCCTATGTGAAGTAACGCGTCTGAGGCTTTCCTGCTGCTAATTTGACCGTGCATCCCCTGCCAGAGTTAGCTATGATGTGCCGCCCAATTTTCATGGCTATTCTGAGGAGAGTCCCACCATGGCCCAAAATGAAATTTGGTATGAAACCCTTCATGCCGGCTTCGGACAATATTTCACGGTAGATAAGGTGCTTTACCGTGAAAAAACCGAGCACCAGGATCTGGTTATTTTTGAAAACGCCGCTTTCGGGCGCGTTATGGCCCTCGACGGCGTGGTACAGACCACCGAGCGCGACGAATTCATCTATCACGAAATGCTGACGCATGTGCCGCTGCTTGCCCATGGCAACGCCAAAAAGGTGTTGATCATCGGCGGCGGCGACGGCGGCATGCTGCGTGAAGTGAGCCGTCACGCCGGGCTGGAGCAGATCACGATGGTTGAAATCGACGCAGGCGTGGTCGAATTCTGCCGTCAGTATCTGCCGAACCACAGCGCAGGCGCCTACGACGATCCGCGCTTCCGTCTGGTGATCGACGACGGGGTTAACTTCGTTAATCAGACCGACGAAAAGTTTGACGTGATCATCTCTGACTGCACCGATCCGGTGGGTCCGGGCGAAAGCCTGTTTACCTCGGAATTCTATGCAGGCTGTAAACGCTGCCTTAATGAAAATGGCATCTTTGTGGCGCAGAATGGCGTCTGCTTCCTGCAACAGGATGAAGCGGTCACCAGTCATCGCAAGCTGGGTCATTATTTCAGCGACGTCAGCTTTTATCAGGCGGCGATCCCGACCTATTACGGCGGCATTATGACCTTCGCCTGGGCCAGCGATAATCCGGCGCTGCGCCAGATTGACGCCGCGACGTTGCAGGCGCGTTTTGCGTCCGCAGGCCTGAACTGCCGGTATTACAATCCGGCGATCCACACGGGCAGCTTCGCTCTGCCGCAATATCTGTTGAATGCGCTGTCAGCGCCGACCGGACATTTATAAGGGGTGAACTAAATTGCAAAAGCTGAAACTACATGGCTTCAACAACCTGACGAAAAGCCTGAGTTTTTGTATCTACGACATTTGCTATGCGAACAGTGAGGCTGAACGTGACGGCTATATTGCTTATATCGATGAGCAGTACAACGCCAATCGTCTGACTGAAATTCTGACCGAGACCTGCTCAATCATCGGCGCGAACGTGCTGAACATTGCGCGTCAGGATTATGAACCGCAAGGCGCCAGCGTAACCATTCTGGTCAGCGAAGAACCGATCGATCCAAAGGATATCGATAAATCGGAGCATCCTGGCCCGCTGCCAGGTTCGGTGGTCGCCCACCTGGATAAAAGCCATATCTGCGTCCACACCTACCCGGAAAGCCATCCCGAAGGCGGGCTGTGCACCTTCCGCGCCGATATCGAAGTTTCCACCTGTGGCGTGATTTCACCGCTGAAAGCGTTGAACTACCTGATCCACCAGCTGGAATCGGATATCGTCACCATCGACTACCGCGTGCGCGGCTTTACCCGCGACGTAAATGGCGTGAAGCACTTTATCGATCACGAGATTAACTCTATACAGAACTTTATGTCGGACGATATGAAAGCGATGTATGACATGGTCGACGTGAACGTTTATCAGGAAAACATCTTCCACACCAAGATGTTGCTGAAAGAATTCGATCTCAAGCATTACCTTTTTAATACCCGGCCGGAAGACCTGACCCCGCAGGAACACAAGCGGATCACCGACCTGCTGTGGAAAGAGATGCGTGAAATCTACTATGGCCGCAATATCCCCACTGTCGGCCTGAAAACGCAGTAAGGCCCTGCCTTGCCGGGGCGGTTCCTGCCGCCCCGATTCATTATGCGCTGCGGGCCTGCGCCAGCGTCAGTTCTATCTTCTCCCGGCGCAGCTGCGCCTGCGTCTCTTCATCCAGCCGCCCGTCGGTTATCACTTCCGTCAACGCCTGTAACGGCGTCACGCAAAACAGCGACCAGGAACCATATTTACTGCTATCGGCCAGCAGCACGCGACGGCGCGCATTAATCAGCAGATCCTGCTTCAGCCCCGCTTTCTCTTCCGTCGGCGTGGTAATCCCTTTCTCCAGGCTCCAGGAGTTGCAGCTGACGAAGGCGATATCGGGATGGATAGTGCGTAGCAGACGGCGCCCGTGTTCGCCGATGCAGGACTGGCTGGAATCATCGATGCGTCCGCCGATAATCGTCACTTCAATCTGGCGAAAACCAGAGAGGAACAGCGCAATATGCAGATCGGCAGTGATCACGCGCAGCGGCAGATGGGTTAGCTGGCGCGCCAGCTCCAACATCGTGGTGCCGGCGTCCAACACTACCGCGTCTCCGGCCTTTACCAGCTTCGCGGCTTCGTGGGCGATCGCCTGCTTCTCCGCCAGATTGCGTTGGATCTTTTCTGAGGTGGTAGGCTGTTCAGGAATAAAACGGTTCAGCGTCACGCCGCCATGCGTCCGGCTGATAACGCCTTCCTTATCCAGCTTGATCAGATCGCGGCGAATAGTGGCGGGCGAGGCGGAAATGGCCGTCACCAGTTGATCAACAGTAACCAGATTATGGCCTTTCAAATAATCCATAATCTGGTCGAGGCGACTTTGTCCTTTCATCTTTCCCTATGCAAGTTGCATCGCAAGTTGAATCGAGATCGCCATGCTCTCAGACTTCGCTTTACCTGTCCAGGCAATATCAAATGCGGTGCCGTGGTCCGCCGAGGTACGGATAAACGGTAGTCCGGCGGTGATATTGACCCCGTCGTAAAAGCCCAACAGCTTAAGCGGAATGTGCCCCTGATCGTGGTACATCGCCACCACCATATCGTACTGGCCTTCATAACATTGCAGGTAAACCGTATCTGGCGGACAGGGGCCGTAAGCGTCAACGCCGCGCGCCTTCATCGCCTCAATAGCCGGGCCGACGATACGGATCTCCTCGTCGCCGAATAGCCCGTTTTCACCCGCGTGCGGATTCACGCCGGCAACGGCGATGCGCGGATGGCTGTAGCCGACGCGGCGTAAAAAAGTGTCCGCCATACCGATCACCGTTTCAACGCGCGGCTGGTTCAGCGTATCGAGAAACTTGCGCAGCGCGATATGCGTGGTGACGTGAATGACCTTTAGCCGCTCCGTATAGAGCACCATGGCGTAATCTTTACTGTCGGTCAGTTTAGCCAGCAGTTCGGTATGACCAGGATAGAGATGCCCGGCGGCGTGGAGCGCCTCTTTATTCAGCGGCGCGGTGGCAATCGCCTGCACCTCGCCCGCCATCGCCAGACCGGCCGCGCGCCGTACGCAACGGTAGGCCAGGTCGCCCGCCTGCGCCTGGACATTGCCCGGCGTCAGCGTCGCCGGATCCGCCAGCGGTTCGTCCAACACGTTGATCGTGCCCGGCGCAAAGCGCGCATGGGAAACGGCGCCAATCTCGCGCAACTCAACCTGAGGAAGGTTACCCTGCGCCATGATGCGCCTGAATGTTTCCAGGCACCCCACCACAACCGCTGGCGCGCCGTTTAGCTCTCCTTCAGAAAGCGCTTTAATAATGATTTCCGGGCCGATACCGGCGGGATCACCCATGGTTACGGCAATGGTCTTAGTGGTCACGGTACATCTCCTCAATAAACGAAAGCGCGTCACAGAGCGCACTCTCAGAACCAAAACCGCCGGCTTTGGTAATCACCGGCAAATCATCAAGCTCGCTGTTGATAAAACGGCCGCATGGAATACAGGGCGCCACCTCCTGCTGAATACGGTAGCCCTGCGCATTCAGCGCCTGCGCCACCGCAATGGCGATATCGCCGCCGGTAAGAAACAGGCCGCCAATGCGCGCGCGTTCCATAATCGCCAGCGTCAGCTCGCCGAGCAGTTGGCTCAGCCGCTCGCCCAGCTCCGCGCGACCGCAGTGAAACTGCTGGCACAGCGCATCGATCTGATGACGATCGTTCATGCTGCGGCTGGTACGTAAAATGCAGTGTTGTCCGGCAGCGATCAGCGCGCTCGCCTGTTGCGCCAGCCGGTCGATATCGCGCCGGTCATGGTTCAGCAGCAACGCCGCATCCACCTCCACCGCCTGCGCGCGCCGGTTGCGGATCGCCAGCTCAACCTGACGCCTCGTCGCCTCGCTCATCGAACCGGCGATTGCCAGCACGGGCAGGCTCTGCCGCGCAGCAACGCAGGCGCTGGCGGGCAGCGCGGCGGCCAGCCCGGCGGCGCCCACCAGTAGCGGCGGTTCCTCCAGCGCCAACGCCGCGTCCGTGATCAGCGCCAGATCCCGTTCGGTAATCGCGTCGGCCACCACCACGGCGGCGGGCGCCTGCCGCTGGCAATGACGCAACAGTGCCGACAGCTCGCCGCTGCGCACCGTTGAGAGCGTCACCTCTGTTACCGGCAGGCGGCTCTGCTGTGCCAGGATTTCTTTAATACGCGAGGCGACAATCGGCGTGCGCGGATCGCTGGCAAATTCGGTTTGCGCCAGCGGCGTCTGATGCACCAGACACTCGCCGTTCAGGGTGGTGCGCCCTGCGCCAGGGATCGCGGCGGCGACCAGCGCCAGCCGTTTTCCGCTGGCCCGCAGCGCCGCCTCAATCTCTGCGCCGATATTGCCGCGAAAGGTGGAGTCGATTTTCTTGTAGATCAGCAGATCCGCCTGACGCCACGGCGTCAGCGCTTCCGTGACCGCCTGCGCCGCCGTGGCCGCATCAAAGGCGCGGCTTTCGGTATTGATCACCAGTACGTCAGCATGGCGCGACGGTTTCTGTCGCGCAGAGAGCATCACTTCGGTGTGCGCCCCCTTCTTCGCCAGCTGAACGCCGGTGTCGTTGGCGCCGGTAAAGTCATCAGCAATGACGACCATTTTCATAGCCACTCCTTTCTACTGCATTGGCTTTCGCCTCTGCGCCCGCCAGGCCTGCTTTCTTATCAAGAGGCCATGATTAACCAAAACCGTAACATGATTATATTCAATCACGATTGATTAAATGTGAGCAACCTCAAATTAATCGAAAGCGATATACCCTATAAAATTGGGCAGCCATGCAATGCTTGTATTTAAAGATGACGAAATACAATCAACTGCTTCAGCGATTCCGGCGTGACAAGGAGAAAAGGCAGACCTCATGAACATCAACAGCACCCTTATCAGCGGCTTTCAGGCGCTTAACGATATCGGCTATCTGATCCAGAACCGGCGTAACCTGCTGCTGGTGACCGATAAAAACATCATCGCCATTCCTGCGGTCGCGGCGCTGATCGAAAGGTTACGCCGCCAGACGGAGCGGCTGACGATTCTGGACGGCGTGCCGCCTGAGCCGAGTCAGCACGACGTCAGCGCCCTGCTGAGCGGTATTGAAGACAGGCGGATTGATATGGTGATCGGCGTCGGCGGCGGCAGCGTATTGGATGTGGCAAAGCTGCTGTCAGTGCTTTGCTGTCCTGACGCGCCGACGCTGGAAGCGCTGCTGGCGGGCGTGAAGCCTGAAGCGCGCCTGACATCGCTGCTGATCCCCACCACCGCCGGCACTGGTTCCGAGGCGACGCCCAACGCGATTCTGGCGATCCCGGAACAGGAGACCAAGGTCGGCATTATTTCGCCAGTGATGTTGCCCGATTACGTGGCGCTGGCGCCGGAACTGACCACCAGCATGCCGCCGCACATTGCCTCCTCTACCGGCATCGATACGCTGTGTCACCTGATTGAATGCTTTACCGCCACGGTCGCCAATCCGGTCAGCGACAACTATGCGCTCATCGGCATGAAAAAGCTGTTCGCCAGCCTGGAAACCAGCGTCGCCGAGCCGCACAACCTGCAGGCGCGCCTCGATATGCTTTGGGCCTCCTGGTACGGCGGCGCCGCCATCGCCCACGCCGGCACGCATCTGGTGCATGCCCTTTCCTATCCATTAGGCGGCAAATATCACCTGCCGCACGGTGTGGCGAACGCCATCCTGCTGGCGCCCTGCATGCGCGTAATCCGCCCCGCTGCGGTCACGAAGTTCGCGCAAGTATGGGATCTGGTGCCCGGCGCAGACGCCACGCTGAGCGATGAAGAGAAATCCCACGCGCTGGTGGACTATTTCGCGGCGCTGGTACAGCGCCTGAAACTGCCCGCCAGCCTGGAAGCACTGGGCATTGGCGCCGATCTGTTGCCAGCGTTGGTCAACTCGGCGCTGGAGGTGCAGCGCCTGATCAAGAACGTTCCGACCGCGGTTAACACCGATCTGGTGCGGGGTGTCTACCTGACCCTGTTTCCGTCATCCACGCAGAGGTAACCATGAAACAGAACATTACGGGCGTCCTGACCGCCGTCGTCACCACTTTTGACGCGCAGGGCGCGTTTCACCCTGCCGCCCAGCGTCAGCAGGTGCGCCGTCAGCTGTCGGCGGGCAACGGCATTTTTTGCGGCGGCACCAACGGCGAATTTTTCGTGCTGAACGAGCGGGAGAAGCTGGCGGTAACGGAAACCTGCGTTGATGAGGTGGCCGGCCGTGCGCCGGTGGTGGCGCACATTGGCGAAATCTCGACGCGTGAGACTATTCGCCTCGGCAGACAGGTGGCGCGGCTCGGTGTGGATGCGGTCTCGGCGATTACGCCCTGGTTTGTGCCGCTGAAGCAGGAAGAGCTGATCACCCATTATCGTCAGGTAGCGGACGCGCTGGAGACGCCGCTGTTTCTCTATAACATTCCGGCGCGCACCGGCAATACGTTGCAACCGGAGACGGTGCGCGCGCTGGCGGCGCATCCGAACATCATCGGCATCAAAGACAGCGCCGGCAGTTACGACAGCCTGAGCGGATTTCTTCAGGCCACGCAGGGTGTGGAAAATTTCAACGTGCTGAACGGCCCCGATTCGTTGATTCATCAGGGCTTTGTCGACGGCTGCTCCGCCTGCATCTCCGGCCTGGCGAACGTCGCGCCGCAGGCGATCAATGACATCTGGCGTCATTTCCAGGCGGGTGATTTGGAGACGTCCCGACAGGCGCAGGAGAACGTGACCGGCCTGCGTACCGATCTTTACAACGTCGCCTTTTCCCCGGCCGCGGTGAAAAAAGCGCTGGCGCTAATGGGACAAGACGTTGGCGAGAGCCGCTACGCGGTGCGATTCAGCGCCGACGAGGAACAGCGCATCCGCCAGATTGTGAATCAGTATCTGCAATAACAAAAAACATAACGTCCACATGATTACGTGAAGGGGCTGCCCGGCCCCAGGGTTCATTACGTCTGAGAGAGGCCATAATGAAAGAATTTGCTGCTGTCGATACGCTGATCATTATCGGTATCGTGATTGCGTATATCTTATTTACCACCTGGCTCACCTGGCGGCTGCGCAGTAAAAGCGCCGGCGATTTTATGGAAGGCTCGCGCGCCATGCCGGCGTTTATTGTCGGCGTGATGCTAATGTCGGAATATATCGGCGCGAAGTCGACTATCGGCACCGCGCAGGCCGCCTTTGAAGATGGCTTCGCCGCCTCCTGGTCAGTGATTGGCGCGGCGATCGGCTTTCCGCTGTTCGGCCTGCTGCTGGTGAAGCGCATCTATAATACCGGCAAAATCACCATCTCCGGGGCGATCGCCGAAAAGTACGGCACCTCGACGAAGAACATTATCTCGTTGATCATGATCTACGCCCTGCTGCTGGTGAACGTCGGCAACTACGTCAGCGGCGCGGCGGCGATCTCTACGGTGCTGAAGGTGAATCTGCCGGTGGCCGCCTTTATTACCGCCATCGTCAGCACCTTCTACTTTGCCTTCGGCGGTATGAAAGGGATGGTCTGGGTGACGCTGCTGCACAGCGCGATAAAATACTTCGGCATACTGGTGATCCTCGGCGTAGCGCTGCATATGACCGGCGGCATTTCACCGATGGTAGAGAAGATGCCCGATTTCTACTGGACCTGGGACGGCCACGTCGGCGCCAGCACTATTTTCGCCTGGCTGATCGGCACTATCGGCTCCATTTTCTGCACTCAGTTTGTGATCCAGGCGATCTCCTCGACAAAAAATGCCGCCTCAGCGAAGCGCGCCACCTGGGTGGCTTTCTTTTTCTGTCTGCCTATCGCCATCGCTATCGCCATTATCGGCGTCGCAGCGAAATATCTGCATCCCGATATCAACAGCCTCTACGCGCTGCCAGTGTTTTTGCAGGATATGAGTCCGTGGCTGGCGGGCCTGGTCACCACCTCGCTGGTGGCGTCGATTTTCGTCAGCGTCAGCACCGTGGCGCTGGCGATCGCTTCCCTGATCGTCAAAGACTTCTATGTGCCGATGCGCAACCCGACGCCGGAGCGCGAATTCAAAATGACGCGCTGGCTGTCGCTGGCGATCGGCTTCCTGCCGCTGCTGTTCGTCCTGTTCGTGCCGGAAGTGCTCAAGCTCTCTTTCTTTACTCGCGCCATACGCCTGTCGATCTCGGTAGTGGCGATGATGGCCTTTTACCTGCCTTTTTTCAAAAGCGCGCGCGGCGCCAACGCCGGTCTGATCGGCGCCTGCGTGGTTACCTCGGTCTGGTATCTGCTGGGCGATCCGTTTGGCATCAACAATATGTATATCGCCCTGATTACCCCGGCGGTGATTATGGCGCTGGATCACCTGATCCCGCAGAAGCAGCCGGTGGCGAAAACCAAACAAAATATGCAAAAGAGTGGAGCCTGATATGACGCAAGCAACCCCAACCCTTCCCTTTGACGGCCAGCTTAACGAAGCGGCGGACGATCCGCAGCGGCTGACGGCGATGCTGCCTTCACCCTGCCCGCAAAACCATGCGGCGAACCTGCTGCCGCTGCCGAACGGCGACCTGATGTGCGTCTGGTTCGGCGGCACTCAGGAGGGGATCGCCGATATCTCTGTTTACTGCTCGCGTCTGAACAGCGGCAGCGACCGTTGGAGCGCGCCGCAGAAGCTTTCAGACGATCCGGGCCGCTCCGAGCAGAACCCGGTGCTGTTTCTCGCACCCGATAATGTGCTGTGGCTGCTCTGGACCGCGCAGAAATCCGGCAATCAGGATACGGCGATCGTGCGCTGTCGCCAGTCGCAGGATATGGGCTACAGCTGGGGCGAAATCCAGACGCTGCTGGAGGAGCCAGGCACCTTTATCCGCCAGCCGATCGTCGTGCTGCCGGACGGCGCGTGGCTGCTGCCGGTGTTCTATTGCCGCACGCGACCAGGCGAAAAATGGGTAGGCGACCATGACGTTAGCGCGGTGAAGATTTCGCGCGATAACGGGCGCAGCTGGCGCGATGTGGCGGTGCCGGAAAGCACCGGCTGCGTGCATATGAATATCGTAGTGTTGCAGGATGGTTCGCTGCTGGCGCTGTTCCGCAGCCGCTGGGCCGACTATATCTGGCAGAGCCGCTCCGTCGACGGCGGCGAAAGCTGGAGCGCGCCGCAGCCCACCGAGCTGCCGAACAACAATTCGTCCATTCAGGTGACGACGCTCGCCAACGGCGATCTGGCGCTGGTGTTTAACAATATGAGCGCGGAAGGCGCCAGCGAACGCCGCACCTCGCTGTATGACGAAATTGAAGATGAAGAAGGTAGCGATGCGCTATCGGTCGCGGCGCAGCCGCACGGCGGACGCAGCGCCTTTTGGGGCGCGCCGCGTGCGCCGATGACGCTGGCGATCTCGCGGGATGGCGGCCGGAGCTGGCCGTGGCGGCGCAATCTGGAGGAAGGCGACGGCTACTGCATGACCAATAACTCGCAGCAACGCCTGAACCGAGAGCTCTCCTATCCCAGTATTAAACAGGGGCCGGACGGTAAGCTGCATATCGCCTGGACCTGGCATCGTCAGACGATTAAGTATGCGCGCGTGGATGAAAGCTGGGTGACCGGCTAACGACGAAAGCAAGGAGAGAGAATGATAACGGGCAATTTGCAATACCTTGCGCTGGCGACGCTGCCAGAAGAACTTTACGCCCTGCTGGCGCGACCAGAATGTTCGCTGGCGGCGCTACAGTCAGCGCCCGACGGACGCTGGCAACCGGAAGGCGCAGGCTGGTTTTGCACTATCGGCGTCAATGACACCGCGCCTGCGGTTACTCGTCACACCGAATATCACCGCCGCTGGCTCGATATTCAGGTGGTGCTGGCCGGTGAGGAGATCATTCGCTACGACGTCGCAGACGCGCGGGAAATGCCGGCGGAAGAGCGCAAACCCGACCTCTGGATCGTGGCGCAACCGCAGCTGCGTCAACAGTTGCATCTGCAAGCGGGCGATTTCGCCATATTCGCGCCCGGCGAAGCGCATCAGGCATTGTGCGCGGTAGACGACCGACCGGCGCAGGTGCGCAAGGCGGTATTTAAAGTGCCGGTTGAGATGCTGCGGAGGGCGCCGTGAGCCGCCATGCGCTGGTCACTGGCGCCAGCTCCGGCATTGGTCGCGCCATTGTCGAGCGTCTGCTGCGCGAAGGCTGGCAGGTGACCGGACTCAGCCGCTCGGCCAGCGGCGAGGCGCACCACGCTCTGCATCATTTGGCCGTCGACCTGTCTGACGAGCGGGCGTTAAAAACCGCGCTGGCGACGCTGCCGGCGCCTGACGCCTTTATTCACGCAGCCGGAATGATGCAGGCGGCGCCGCTGGGGGCACTGGAAGGAGAAATCAGCCAGCGGCTGTGGCGTCTGCATGTCTACGCGGCGGAACTTATCGCCAACGCGCTGTTGAATCGTCTGCCTGACGACGGACGCATTATCCTGATCGGCAGCCGTACCTCGCGCGGCGCGGCGGGCCGCAGCCAGTATGTCAGCACCAAGGCGGCGCTGGTGGGCATGGCGCGCAGCTGGGCGGCGGAGCTGGCGCCGCGCGGCATTACCGTTAATGTGGTGGCGCCCGGCGCGACGGCGACACCGATGCTGGATGGTCCCGGCCGCGCCAGCTCGCCGCCAAAGCTGCCGCCGATTGGCCGCTATATTCAGCCGGATGAAGTGGCGGCGCTGACGAGCTTTTTGCTCTCTCCCGCCGCCGCCGCCATTACCGGTCAGGAGATCGCCATATGCGGCGGCGCCTCGCTCAACTGATTCAGCAGCGCTAAAGCAAAAAGGCCCGCATCATAATGATGCGGGCCTTCAAATTTCTCATTGCTTTTTTATCCTGTCAGACCTTTTCGCCACTGGCTACCCTGTTGCGGCTGCATGGGCGGGCTTGTTTCAGCGGCCCTGCATAAATGCGCGGTAGGCGGCGATTACCGCCAGAAAGTCTTCCATGCCGCAGAACGAGAGGCTTTCTTCATCGTAGTAGCTCATGCCCTCCTCCAGCTCATCCGTATCGAAAGCGAGCTGGTTAGCACGGATCATCACATCCTCGCCGTTGAGTGAAAGCGTATATTCATGGCCCTGACGCTGCCATTCGCGCTCGCTGCCTTTAACCTGCTCCATCGCCGCTTCGACTTCATCCAGCAATGCCATGTCGCCTTTGACCTCTTCATTGAACCAGTGGCCGACCGCCTCGTGGCCCATGCTCATACGCACCTTCACCTGGCCAGTGACGTCGCGCAAAAATTCATACTCCATTGTTCTACCCTCAATATCAGCAGCTAAGGCGTTAATAGCGCGCATTATTGCAGCTTGGTGCCTGAAACACAGCGTGAAAATTGAGAAACGTCGCATTTTTGCCGCGAATATACATTATGTCCTCAAATTTATTTATATTGTTCCAGATTGATTATTTTCCTCACTTCAATAAAAACATACGGATATGTTAATGAAAAGAAGACTATATCGATGCTGCTGGGGCAGCGCTTTTTTAAGTTTAGCGGCACAGGCAGGCGTTATGCGCCACGACATTAACGTTCAGGACTACCGCGACTTCGCTGAGAATTTAGGAAAATACAAACCTGGCGCCACCCATGTTCCTGTTTACCGAAAAGATAATAGCTTAGACGGGTATCTCGATTTCCCGTTGCCCGATTTTGGCATGGTGGCAAATGGCGGATACGCGACATTAATTTCTCCCTCCTATGTCGCCGGCGTCAGACATAACAAAGGCTATAAAACAGTCAGCTTTGGAAATGGCGCGAAATATGCCGCCAGCTATAAATTAATTAGCCGTAATGAACACAGCGAATCTTCCACTGATTACCATCTGCCGCGCCTGAATAAAGTTGTTACTGACGCTGCCCCAGTTGATTATGTTGAAAAATCCGTTATCCGCCAGGCAGACCATGAGCGCTACAGCTGGTATACGCGCGTTGGCGGCGGCACTCAGGCTCAGATTAGCGATGATATGCAGCAGGAGTTGCAACTGGCCAGTGCTTATGCCTGGAAAACTGCCGGCACTCTTTTTGGAGAGAAAATCAATTTCGCGCCCGGTACGCTGCGCTGGCAAAATTATGCGCCGGACTCGCCTTTTTCTTCCCCGTTCTCCTCTGCCATATTGGGAGGCGATAGCGGCAGCCCGGTATTTGCCTATGATTCGCTGGAAAAAAAATGGAAAGTTGTTGGCGTAATGCATGCCGCTATTTCTAATAAGGGACCTTATCAGCGCATCAGCGGCGCTGAATATATTCCTGACGGGTTCAATCAAGATATTATGTTAATGAACCGTTCGCCTGAGATTACAGATATAGCCGCGAACGGGAATATTCACTGGAATAGCGCCGCCATTACTCAGGGCAGCGCCCAATGGCAATGGCATGGCCTTGATGACAGCTACGCCAGTCTGTCGCCCGCTAATGCCAGCAATGAAGCGCTGAACGCCACGAAAGATCTACACTTTAACGGCGAAGGCGGCCATATTATTCTGGACAAGCCGATCAATCTGGGCGCGGGAAATCTACGCTTTTCCGCAGACTATGCCGTTAGCAGCGCCTATGGCCGTAACGCAACCTGGGTCGGTGGCGGCGTGGAGGTAGATAAAGATCGCACCGTACTCTGGCAGGTAAACGGTCTGGACAACGACGCGCTGCATAAAATTGGCGCCGGCGTGCTGCATATTAACGCCAGCGGCGTCAATGCCGGAGCGCTGAACGTGGGCGACGGCACGGTGATTCTCGATCAGCAGGCAGATGAAAACGGCGCGAAACAGGCGTTTTCCAGCGTAACGCTGGTCAGCGGACGGCCTACCGTGATACTCAATAGTGCCGATCAATTACGCAGCGACCATATTCAGTTCGGCTACAGAGGTGGTACGCTCGATTTAAACGGCAACAGCCTCAGCTTCGGCGAGATTAATCATAATGACGACGGCGCACGCATTGTTAATCATCACGCGAGCCAGCAGGCGACGGTCACGCTCAACAGCAATAAATACGCTTTTTTGGGGAAATTTGGCGATAAGGCCAGCGCCGACAGGCTTAATCTTATCTTTCAGCCAGACAATAATTTAACCGTCAGGCAGTTGGCGGGCGGCGCTGAGTTAAATCAGCTGGCGGTCAACGCCGGTGAGCTGTCGCTTACCGGTCAGCGTGTGTACCATGCCGGTAAGGTTTACTATAGCAACGACTGGGATGAGAAATATTATTCCGCCAACACGCTAACGGTAGCGCCTGATGCGGCGCTGACGCTCGGGGAGCACGGCAATCTGACCACCGCCGCTACCCTGACGGGCAACGCCAGGCTTAATCTTTACGCCAGATCGGCTCTTGACGGCAGCGTGATGCTGACCGACAGCGATAGCGTGCTGTACGCCGATATCAGACAACGCGCCAGCACCGCAGGCGAACTCGCTTCGCGTATTGATGCCAGTATCAGCGGAAAAGGCTGGCTGGAGAAACAGGGCGAAGGACGCCTGACGCTGAATGGCGAAGTAACAGCCGAAGGTGGTATCGCGTTGAATCAGGGCGAGCTGGTGGTGAATAATCACATCACCTCGCCGCTCAACATGGCGGAAAATACGCTGCTGGCCGGTAAAGGCACATTGGACGCGGTCATCATGGCGAGCGGCGCAACACTGTTTCCCGGCAGAGCGCAGCCGGAGGATAAGATCGGCACAACGCTGCGCATTAAAAACCTTACCAGCAGCAGCGCTAATACGCTGGCGCTCAATACCCGCTTCAGCGATGGCGTGACCGATCGCCTGCTAATCGACGGTGATCTGCAAAGCGCAAACGATCAAGCGATAATGGTCAGCGTCAACCCGCAGGGCATCTGGAGCGACAGCGATCTTAACCATAACGGTATCGCTGATAACCATGAAGGCATTTCACTGATTCAGGTAGGCGGTAAAGCCAGCGCCGACAGCTTTAAGCTCGCGGGCAGCTACGTAGCGCGTGGCGCCTGGGCGTGGGGCCTGTATGCCTTTGCGCCTGGCAAAGCAAGCGCGGAACAGCGTCTGCTTGACGGTGCTGGCGATCGTTTCTGGGATTATCGTCTGCAAAATATCATGCTGAGCGAGGACGGTAACGCCATTCCCGCCCCGCCAGAGCCGCAGCCAGAACCACCACCACAGCCGCAGCCAGAACCAACGCCAGAGCCGCAGCCAGAACCAACACCGCAGCCGCAGCCAGAACCAACGCCAGAGCCGCAGCCAGAACCAACACCGCAGCCGCAGCCAGAGCCGACGCCGCAGCCAGAACCGTCGCCAGAGCCGCAGCCAGAACCAACACCACAGCCGCAGCCAGAACCAACGCCACAGCCGCAGCCAGAACCAACGCCGCAGCCGCAGCCAGAACCGGCGCCAGAGACGCAGCCAACGCCGGTCCCCGACAAGGTAGTACGACCTGCGGTGATCCCGCAGGTGCCCGCCTACATTTCCCTGCCGACAGCCTTTCTCAGCTTTGAGAAGAACTTACTTTCGCTATTTAAAGCGCAGGCACGCGATGACTCCTCCTTTTTTGCTTTCTGCTACAAAGGCAGCGATCGTTATCATACGCGCGAAAATTTCCAACGCTACGGCTACAACTTCCATAGCCAGTATCACGGCTGGATGCTGGGCACACAGCGCACGCTACTGGATCGAGAGCAACAACGCGCCAACCTTAGCGTTGGCGTCGCCTGGGGCAAACTCTCCATGGTGCCGCAGGCGCGTGACGGCGTCAGCAACAGCCAGTTCGATACCCTGAGCTTATTTTCGCAGCTGACGTGGCAGCATGACAGCGGCCTGACGTTATCGGCGCCGTTCGGCTATACGCACTTTCGCGGTAAAGTGAATACCGATATGCGCGGGCGGGTCGCCAGCCCAACGGCCTCCAGCTGGCATCTGGGTCTCGATGCGGAAAAAACCTGGCAGCTCGGCAATCATCGCGTAGGCCCGGTTGCCGGTCTGCTGTATCAGCATCTACAAATCAACAGCCTGCGCGATAGCGATAACGCTAACGTCTCCTGGCAGATGCAGCGCACTCCGCTCTATTCGCTGGGCGCCGCCTGGCGCTATCAATGCGAGCGTTGCCCAACGCAGCAGGCTAGTCTGGGCGGCTCGCTGCGCTACGTCCATCGCTCTTCGCACACGAATAAAACGCGGGTGGGCGACAGCACAAATCACGCGACCTTCAACTCCGGCAAGGGCGGTAATGGTATTCAGCTAGCGGCGGATATGGCGTTAAATGTCGCGGACAACGTTAAGCTAACCGGCCAGCTCCAGCATCAACGCAAAACGGAAAAAGAAGGCATCAACGACTGGGGAATTACCGGAGGCATAAAGGTAACTTTCTGATAACCCTTAAACAGCAGGCGTAAAAAAGGGCGGTTATTACCGCCCTTTTGTTTTTCGTGCTGCGTTATCAGACTGCCGTCTGGAAAATCACGTCTTTCGCTTTTTCGGTGTACTGATCCAAACGATCGAAGTTCAGGTAACGGTAGGTATCGACCGCCGTCTTATCCACCTGCGACATGAACTGCTGGTACTCGTCCGGCGTCGGCAGGCGACCCAGCAGAGAAGCGACGGCCGCCAGCTCCGCCGAAGCCAGGTAGACATTAGCGCCGGTACCCAGACGGTTCGGGAAGTTACGCGTCGAGGTCGAGACTACGGTCGCGCCGTCCGCCACACGCGCCTGGTTGCCCATGCAGAGCGAACAGCCAGGGATCTCGATACGCGCACCGCTCTTGCCGAAGACGCTGTAGTAGCCCTCTTCCGTCAGCTGCGCCGCATCCATTTTGGTCGGCGGCGCAACCCACAGACGGGTCGGCAGCTGGCCTTTATGGCTGTCCAGCAGTTTACCCGCCGCGCGGAAGTGACCGATGTTGGTCATACAGGAACCGATAAAGACCTCATCGATCTTCTCGTTCTGCACGTCGGAGAGCAGGCGCGCGTCATCAGGATCGTTTGGCGCACAGAGAATCGGCTCGTTGATCTCCGCCAGATCGATCTCGATCACCGCTGCGTACTCGGCGTCGGCGTCCGCTTCCAGCAGCTGCGGATCGGCCAGCCATTTTTCCATGCCCTGAATACGACGCTCCAGCGTACGACGATCGCCGTAGCCCTCCGCAATCATCCATTTCAGCAGGACGATGTTGGAGTTCAGGTATTCGATAATCGGCTCTTTATCCAGCTTGATGGTACAGCCAGCGGCGGAACGCTCGGCAGAGGCGTCGGAAAGCTCAAACGCCTGCTCGACTTTCAGCTCCGGCAGACCTTCGATCTCCAGAATGCGGCCGGAGAAGATATTTTTCTTGCCCTTCTTCTCAACGGTCAGCAGGCCCTGCCTGATGGCGTACAGCGGGATCGCGTGCACCAGATCGCGCAGGGTGATGCCCGGCTGCATTTTGCCTTTGAAGCGCACCAGTACCGATTCCGGCATATCCAGCGGCATGACGCCGGTCGCGGCGGCGAACGCCACCAGGCCGGAGCCCGCCGGGAAAGAGATGCCGATCGGGAAACGGGTGTGCGAATCGCCGCCGGTGCCGACGGTATCCGGCAGCAGCATACGGTTCAGCCAGCTGTGGATAATGCCGTCGCCCGGACGCAGCGAGACGCCGCCGCGGTTCATAATAAAGTCAGGCAGCGTGTGGTGCGTCTGCACGTCGACCGGCTTCGGATAGGCGGCGGTATGACAGAACGACTGCATCACCAGATCGGCCGAGAAACCAAGGCAGGCGAGATCTTTCAGCTCATCGCGCGTCATCGGGCCGGTGGTATCCTGCGAACCGACGGAGGTCATCTTCGGCTCGCAATACTGACCCGGACGGATGCCGTCGACACCGCAGGCGCGGCCAACCATTTTCTGCGCCAGCGAGAAGCCGCGCGTGCTTTGCGCCACATCTTTCGCCTGACGGAATACGTCGCTGTGCGGCAGGCCCAGCGACTCACGCGCCTTGGTGGTCAAGCCGCGCCCGATAATCAGCGGAATACGGCCGCCGGCGCGCACTTCATCCAGCAGCACGTCGGTTTTCAGGCTGAATTCAGCCAGCAGCTCGCCGGTTTCGTGGTTGCGCACTTCGCCTTTGTACGGATAAATGTCGATGACATCGCCCATATTCAGGTTGTTGACGTCCACTTCGATCGGCAGCGCGCCGGCATCTTCCATAGTGTTGAAGAAGATTGGCGCGATTTTGCCGCCCAGCACCACGCCGCCGCCTTTTTTGTTCGGCACGTACGGGATGTCGTCGCCCATAAACCACAGCACCGAGTTGGTGGCGGATTTACGCGAGGAGCCGGTACCGACTACATCGCCGACGTAAGCCAGCGGATAGCCTTTCGCCTGCAGCGCTTCGATCTGTTTGATCGGGCCTACGTTGCCCGGCTCGTTCGGCTCAATGCCTTCACGGGCGTTTTTCAGCATTGCCAGCGCATGCAGCGGGATATCAGGACGCGACCAGGCATCCGGCGCCGGAGAAAGATCGTCGGTGTTGGTTTCGCCGGTGACTTTGAACACGGTGACGGTGATTTTTTCCGCCAGCTCAGGACGGTTCAGATACCATTCGGCGTTCGCCCAGGACTGCATCACCTGCTGCGCATGCGGGTTGCCCGCTTTCGCTTTCTCTTCCACATCGTAGAAGTTATCGAACATCAGCAGCGTGTTGGACAGCGCTTTCGCGGCAATCGGCGCCAGCTTTTCATTATCCAGCGCTTCAATCAGCGGATGGATGTTGTAGCCGCCCTGCATGGTGCCAAGCAATTCGATCGCTTTTTCAGGTGTTACCAGAGGAGAGGTCGTTTCGCCTTTGGCGATGGCAGCCAGGAAGCTGGCTTTGACATAGGCCGCTTCATCAACACCCGGCGGCACACGATTAATTAACAGATCGGACAGGAATTCTTCTTCACCCGCCGGAGGGTTCTTCAGCAGTTCAACCAGCGCGGCCATTTGGGATGCATCTAAAGGTTTAGGAACAATTCCCTGGGCTGCACGCTCGGCAACGTGCTTACGGTATTCATCTAGCACGACGTTCTCCTCGCTCTCATTGTATAGGGCTTTCCGGCCACCTTTTTTCACGGCGATCTGTTGGATGCTTATGTAGGGTAAGGTGCCCGGTTTCGCGTCCGCCAGCATAGCAGGATTTGCTGCTGTTGTTAATGCGTTTACAAAAAAGCAACATTATTTATCAAAGCCGTTTCCCCGGCGAAACGCCTGCCGCAGCGCTTTTTCAACTTTTTAACGATAAAATTAATTTATGGCTGAGGCGTTTTTGTTAAGGAAAAAATGTCTTTCCCGTTGAGGAGCGGTTAAGGCTGCGAATTTACCCAGCGTCTGAATCTTTTTATACTTAGCGCCGTTTATTAGCAGGAGCCCTTTTTTGCTTACTTATTCGATCTAACAGGCAAGCCAGCCGCTTGCCGCCAGGCAGGCAGCGAGCTTTCGGTTCGTCTGCGTTTTAACCCCCTGAGAGATGAACCTGATGTTAATGTATCGCCGCGCACTTTTTCCCCCAGGCTATAAGCGGCCTCTTTTCGCCATTACGGATTAACGTAACGGCTCGCCTTACGCTGACTCTTACAGCGCTGAATCTGTTATCGCCTTACGGCGGTTAAGGAGACGTCATGGACGAACCCCCTTGTATGCAACGTAAAACGCGTTGCACAGGAGCTGAGTAACCTACTCCCTTTCTCTGCAACGCCATCTCATATTTTGCCGCGATCTCATTTTGAGCGGGATCGGGGTGCGTATCATTTGGAGTAACTGAGATGACTCAGACCATCAATCTGGCGGCGCGTCAGCGCGCTGCTGCGGCTCAACGACGCCTGCCGATCGGCGATGAAGCTGGCGTTCTTGCTGAAACCACGCTGCTGCGTTTACAGAGCAGCGAGCGCGGATTAACCCATAAACAGGTTCTTGAGCGCCAGGCGCGCTACGGCGCCAACGAGGTCGCCAATGAACAGGCGCCTCATCCGCTTTGGCAGTTGCTGACAGCATTTAACAACCCCTTTATTTATGTGCTGCTGGGGCTGACCTTCATTAGCTTTTTCACCGATTACTGGCTGCCGCTGCGTCAGGGTGAGGAGACCGATCTGACCGGCATCACCATTATGTTGACCATGGTGCTGCTTAGCGCCCTGCTGCGCTTCTGGCAGGAGTTCCGCAATAATAAAGCGGCGGATGCGCTGCGCGCGCTGATGACTACCCGCGTCAGCGTGCTGCGTCGAAAAGATAACGGCGTATCCCCGCAAATTGTCGAGGTGCCGCAGCGGGATCTGGTGCCGGGCGATATTATTCTGCTCGCGGCAGGCGATCTGATTCCGGCGGATATTAAGCTCATGGCCGCGCGCGACCTGCTGGTGAGCCAGTCCGCCCTTTCCGGTGAAGCGCTGCCGGTAGAAAAATCGTGTCGGCTGACGCCTGTAAATGCCGTACAGCCGCTGAGTGAAAGCGCATTGTTTAAGGCCGCTTCCGTGTGCCTGATGGGCACGCATGTCGCCAGCGGCGCCGCTACGGCGGTGGTGGTCGTTACCGGCAGCCGCACCTGGTTTGGCTCTCTGGCGCGTAAACTGGTCGGCGAGCGCGCGCCTACCGCCTTCGATCGCGGCGTTAACAGCGTAAGTTGGCTGCTGATCCGTTTTATGGCGCTGATGGTGCCGGTTGTGCTGCTGCTGAACGGCTTTACCAAAGGCGACTGGCTTGACGCCACGTTTTTCGCGCTGGCGGTTGCGGTCGGACTCACGCCGGAAATGCTGCCGATGATCGTCAGCACCAACCTGGCGAAAGGCGCCATGGCGATGGCGCGCCGTAAAGTGGTGGTGAAGCGCCTGGAGGCGATTCAAAATCTCGGCGCCATGGATCTGCTTTGCACCGATAAAACCGGGACGCTGACCGAAGACCAAATTGTGCTGGATCGGCATATTGATCTACAGGGCAACAGCGATCATCAGGTGCTGACGCTGGCCTGGCTGAACAGCCGCCATCAGAGCAGCCATAAAAACCTGATGGATCGCGCGGTGCTGGCGTTTACGCGCCATCGTCATGATTTACCCCAGCACTGGCGTAAAATTGATGAGCTGCCGTTTGATTTTGAGCGCCGCCGTTTGTCGGTAATGGTTGCAGATGAGCAGGGCCAGCACCTTTTAATCTGCAAGGGCGCGCTGGAGGAGATGCTGGCGGTCTCCACTCACGTTTGTATCGACGGACAACGGCAGCCGCTGGATGACGCGTGGCGTAACAGGCTGCGCGATCGGGCGGCGCGTTTGAACGAAGAAGGCTACCGCGTGCTGCTGATAGGCAAGCGTGAAACCGGCGCCACCGGGTGGTATCAGCATTTAACCGCTGAGGACGAGTGCGATTTAACGTTGTACGGCATGCTTACTTTCCTCGACCCGGCAAAAGAGAGCGCGGCAGCAGCGATTCAGGCGCTACAGGAAAAAGGCGTGGCGATTAAGGTGCTGACCGGCGACAGCGCCGCGATCAGCATTAAAATCTGCCGCGACGTCGGTCTGGAAGCAGGCGAGCCGCTGCTGGGCGAAGAGATCGACCAGCTTGATGATGCGCAGCTGGCGCTGCGGGCGACGCAGCATACGCTGTTCGCCCGTATCACGCCGGCGCAAAAGGCGCGCGTGGTCAGATTGCTGCAACAGCAGGGACATACCGTTGGCTTTCTCGGCGACGGCATTAACGACGCCGCAGCGCTGCGCGCCGCCGACGTCGGGATCTCCGTCGACGGCGCCAGCGATATTGCTCGCCAGGCCGCAGGTATTATTCTGCTGGAAAAAAGCCTGCTGGTACTGGAACAGGGGGTTGTCACCGGTCGCCAGACCTTCGGCAATATCATTAAATATCTGAACATTACCGCCAGCTCGAACTTCGGCAATGTTTTTTCCGTGCTGGTCGCCAGCGCCTTTATTCCTTTTCTGCCGATGCTGGCCATTCAGCTACTGTTACAGAATTTGATTTATGATATCTCCCAACTGGCACTGCCCTGGGACCGGATGGACAAATCCTTTCTGCAACGCCCGCGTAAATGGGATGCGCGCAATATCGGACGCTTTATGCTGTGGATGGGCCCGCTGTCGTCAATTTTTGATATCACGACATTCGCATTGATGTGGCATGTTTTCGGCGCCAACAGCATCGATCATCAGGGACTGTTTCAGTCCGGCTGGTTTATTGAAGGGCTCCTTTCCCAGACGCTGGTGGTGCATATGCTGCGTACGCGCCAGATTCCGTTTATCCAGGCGCGCGCCAGCTGGCCGATTATGCTAACAACGCTGGCGGTGGTGGTTATCGGCGTCACGCTGCCTTTCTCGCCGCTGGCCGCCACTTTTGGTTTACAGGCGCTGCCGTTAAGCTACTTCCCGTGGCTGGTCGCCACGCTGCTCGGCTATTGTCTGTTAAGCCAGGGCGTGAAAACGATTTATATGCGTCGCTATGGCGAGTGGTTCTGAGATAAAGTGTGTTCAAACCTTTTCCTGAGCGGCTTTTGTTTTTATCACGCCGTCCACGGGAAATAATCACTTTTGTCAGACTATAATTAATACCACCGCTGGCAAATATTATTCTAAAAAATAACCCCGGCCTGATATATTGTCAGGTCGGGGTTATAAACTTGGGGCTTTGCAAACGGGCACGCATTGCAACATTACGCTTTACCGCAATATTCTCTGCTGCAAAGAAAGATATTTTTGGGCCAGCCAGGCGCTCCGTTTATTTCAGGTTTTCAGGAAAGTTGGCGGGCAGTTCACTGGCCGGGCAGTTAATGATGCTATCGTCATTTTCACCCACGTCGCGGATAAAGGTCAGCGTGGCGTACTCATCGATCACTTCAGTCGGATAGGCCGGACCTGCTTCACGGTAGCTGGCCATTTCATCGAGATGTTCGTTCTGGAAGCAGACGGTTTTTTCCGGGTTATTCATTACCCAACGCGGGAAGAAGATGGTGCCATGAAACACTTTGTCGGCGAGGTTCACGCTCAGGCTGACATCGGTGCCGGTAGGCTCCGTCCAGGAAATTTTGTAAACATCGCTGGCAAGGCGCGCCAGGTAAACATGCTGATCTTTCACCCAACGGTTACCGACCAGACCGCTGTGAATGCGATAATCTACCGTTGCATTATTTTTGACGTAAATTTCATAGTTCCAACCATTATCATAAGTATAGACCAGATGTTTACCCACTAAACCGCTAATATCATGTTTATCAAAGCTCATAAAATTTACTCCTTCTGGTTAATGGGTAAATTATAGAACAGCATTAACAGAAATTTCTGATAAAAATAATTTCATTTGCCTTATATCAAAGAGGTTATTGCAGAGACAGAACCAGCAAAAAGATGTTTGATAATTATTGCGACTTTGGGAATTATTTATGACAGTAAAAATCAGGTAGTAGCAACAGAAGGTAATAAAATATACATTTTGCTATAAGAAATCACTGTTTGTCATATATAAATAGTTTTAGTTAATTACATTGCGCTGCAAGATAGAGGGGGTTTATTGAAATTCTCCAACAGCAGTACAGGCAAAAGGCTGCGCTTTTATATCGCCTGTTTATTTCTTTGGTAGAGCCGCTGCCATAAGCTGCCTGTGCGGCAGTCAACTCTGTCTGTTCTCCCTGCCCCTAAACGCTTACGTTGATAAAAATGCCATCTATTTCAGCCAGCGGTTTATTCCTGCTGACGCGGGGAACACCCTGACATCTCCAGAGCTTGTCTGACAATCCCGGTTTATCCCCTCATGAAGAACATGTTTTTTGCTTTGAACTGAGCGTGGCGCTATTTCTTCACCACAAACCGTACTCATACAGGCGGTTTCAGAAAAAATTGCATCATGCATAGCTACCATCGATTCTATCTGTTCCGCCTACCCTGGAACGGTTGTCAATATCAGCGCTGATGTGTGTAAGCTGCTTACGAACAGTTAATCGCCGTCGGCTGGATCCAACCAGCCGTTCGCTGCCCTCTTTTTCTGCGTAGCGCCTAAAAAAGAGAGTAGGAAATTTTGCATGAATTTATTTTTTACACATCTTTATGAAGTGATGCGGCAACTATATAAACCATCCCCTCACGCTCGCCTGACAGGCAAAAAAATCACAAAAAAAATGTAAGTTTTTTTTTCGCAAGCCGATAGATTCTTTAACGATCAACGTTCACAGAAAGAACGCATGGAAGGCTGATGGAGATTTTTATATGCTGAAACGTATTCGAATTGTTACAGGATTGTTTGCAGTATTGCTGATATTTACTTTGCTGCAAATGGCGACCGGGGGGATTTCCCTCATTGGAAATAAACACGCAAATAATGCCTTTCATGAGCAGCAGACTATCCAAAACGAACAGGTGGCATTGAATCAGTCATGGGCGGCATTATTACAGACAAGAAATGCCCTGAACCGGGCAGCTACTTATTTCCTTGCACTTGAGGCATATGCAGATAATAACAATCAGGATGAGATAAACACACTTTTTCATTCGCTTATCCATGACAGCAGAAGCTACCTCAGTAACGCCGAACGTTTCTGGAAAGACTATAATGATATACTCAACGGACTGGCGCAGGATAAAGAAGCGTTTAAACAGTTAGATAGAAGCTATGCCGACTTTCATAAAGCGCTTTCTGAAATGGCTATCCAGCTGGAGAAAAAGCAAATACAGCAGTTCCTGGATTACCCTGCACAAAAATACCAGGACGATTTTCAGACACAGTTAAATCAGTATTACAAGAATAACCGGGAAAAACTTTTACAGGGAACTGAAAACATTCAACGTAATTATGAAGTCAATCTCTGGATACTGATTGCAACGCTTTCTTTCACCGTTTTTATGGCCCTCCTCGCCTGGTATGGGCTTCGGAAAATACTCATTATTCCCCTCAACAAACTCCTCGAAAATATCCGCTCTTTTGCCGGTGGGGATCTTGTTTCCGTAATTGAAGTTGACGGCACCAATGAGATGGGGCAGTTGGCCGCAGGCCTGAGAAATATGCAGGCAGCGCTTACGGTGACAGTGGGGGAAGTACGCAACAGCGCAGACGCCATTTTTAGCGGTGCGAGTGAGATTTCACAGGGTAATAACGATCTTTCCTCACGAACCGAGCAGCAGGCGGCCTCGCTGGAGGAAACGGCAGCGAGTATGGAGGAGCTGACGGCGACGGTGAAGCAGAACGCGGAAAATGCCGCTCAGGCAAGCAAGCTTGCACGTAATGCCACCGGCATTGCCCAGCGCGGCGGCACAGTCGTGGATAACGTAGTCAGCACCATGAATGATATCGTCACCAGCTCGCAGAAAATTTCTGAGATTATTAGCGTAATTGACGGCATTGCCTTTCAGACAAACATTCTCGCGCTGAATGCAGCGGTGGAAGCAGCCCGCGCGGGTGAGCAGGGGCGCGGATTCGCGGTTGTGGCAGGGGAAGTCCGTAATCTGGCGCACCGCAGCGCGCAGGCTGCTAAAGAAATCAAGGGGCTGATCGAAGAGTCCGCAAGCAAGGTGGAAGCCGGGACGAGCCTTGTGAGCACAGCAGGGGAAACGATGAACGAGATAGTGAAAGCGGTAACCGAGGTGACCGGCATCATGTCCGAAATTGCCTCGGCTTCAGAAGAGCAGAGCCGGGGTATCGATCAGATTGCTGTCGCTGTCTCAGAAATGGATCAGGTGACCCAGCAGAACGCTTCACTGGTTGAGCAATCGGCCACCGCAGCGGCTGCGCTGGAAGAACTATCCGGTCGCTTAACGGAGGCGGTTGCCGTGTTCCGTATAAACAGCACAGGTCGCCAGTCTAAACGGAACGATCAGGACGGGAACAAGCCTGCCATCAAAGCGCCCGATCTAAAACCGCTGAATACGTCAGAACCGCAGGAGGGATGGACAACGTTCTAGCCTTGCAGACGAATGCAGCAGGAGATAAAAAACAGGCCAGAAAACCGGCCTGTTGATACGCTGCCATGTCATCCGTTGCGGTAATCACCGAACAGCCGGCGTCAGTCATTCTGACGCCGTATCCGGCCGGTTTATCTCTGCCAGCGCGGGGAACGCGCTAATTTTATATCAATGATATCAAAAGCAAAAAATAACGCTTAAAAATCCCCCCATCCATCCTACTTTTTAAAAACGCTATTATCTTGATTCACAAACTTTTTAGAGAATAACAACCGACGCCCGCCAGCCTTTATTACTTGATCGCAAAACATCACAGGATAAACCTATCCTTCCTTTATTCCCGACCAATAAAAAAACGGCCCCTTTCGGAGCCGTTAGCGTCGTTCTTACCCGCGCAAGACTTACTTTTTCTTCGCTTTCGGGTTAGGCAGATCGGTGATGCTGCCTTCAAAGATTTCTGCCGCCAGGCCAACCGACTCGTGCAGCGTCGGGTGAGCGTGGATAGTCAGCGCGATATCTTCGGCGTCGCAGCCCATTTCAATTGCCAGGCCGATTTCACCCAGCAGCTCGCCGCCGTTGGTGCCGACAACCGCCCCGCCGATAACGCGATGGGTTTCTTTGTCGAAAATCAGCTTAGTCATGCCGTCAGCGCAGTCGGAAGCGATCGCACGGCCAGATGCCGCCCACGGGAAGGTGGCGGTTTCATAGCTGATGCCTTTCTCTTTCGCTTCTTTCTCGGTCAGGCCAACCCATGCCACTTCCGGCTCGGTGTAAGCAATGGACGGAATGACTTTCGGATCGAAGTAGTGCTTCTTACCAGCGATAACTTCTGCCGCCACGTGGCCTTCATGCACGCCTTTGTGCGCCAGCATCGGCTGACCGACGATATCGCCGATAGCGTAGATGTGCGGCACGTTGGTGCGCATCTGCTTATCAACGCGGATAAAGCCGCGCTCGTCCACTTCCACGCCCGCTTTGCCAGCGTCCAGGTTTTTACCGTTCGGCACGCGACCGATAGCCACCAGCACCGCGTCGTAACGCTGCGCTTCCGCCGGCGCTTTTTTGCCTTCCATGGAAACGTAGATGCCGTCTTCTTTCGCTTCAACCGCAGTCACTTTGGTTTCCAGCATCAGATTGAATTTCTTGCTGATGCGCTTGGTGAAGACCTTAACCACATCTTTGTCGGCAGCCGGGATCACCTGGTCGAACATCTCAACCACGTCAATCTCTGAACCCAGCGAATGGTAAACGGTGCCCATTTCCAGACCGATGATGCCGCCGCCCATGACCAGCATGCGTTTCGGCACTTCTTTCAGCTCCAGCGCAGCCGTAGAGTCCCATACGCGCGGATCTTCATGCGGAATGAAAGGCAGCTGAATTGGACGTGAACCCGCCGCGATAATCGCGTTATCAAAATTGATGGTGGTCGCGCCGTTTTCGCCTTCGACAACCAGCGTATTCGCGCCGGTGAATTTACCCAGACCAGTAACAACTTTAACTTTACGCCCTTTCGCCATGCCAGACAGACCGCCGGTCAGCTGGTTGATGACTTTCTCTTTCCAGGTGCGGATCTTGTCAATGTCGGTCTTCGGCTCACCAAATACGATGCCGTGTTCCGCCAGCGCTTTGGCTTCTTCAATGACTTTCGCAACGTGCAGCAACGCTTTAGAAGGGATACAGCCGACGTTCAGGCAAACACCGCCGAGGGTGCTGTAACGCTCTACTATTACGGTCTCCAGACCTAAATCAGCGCAACGAAAGGCTGCAGAGTAGCCTGCAGGACCTGCCCCAAGTACCACGACCTGGGTTTTAATCTCTGTACTCATCATGACCTCTTAATTGACTATCCGGCGGTCAGACGTCACTTTCCTGATTCACAGTACGCCCTTCATCCACCGGGACGCGTTCACCGCAAGAGTTTACAGAATTGTTAACAGACTGCAAACCGCTTCGGCTCCGTAAGATCCCATTTCCCGCATTTCAGGCAGGCTCAGCGGCGATAACCTGACCTGTGAGAAGGCCGGCATAAGCCGGCCTTGTCGTTGTTACATCACCAGACGGCGGATATCGCTCAAGGTGTTGTTGATGATGGTGATGAAACGCGCACCATCAGCACCGTCGATCACGCGGTGGTCGAAGGAGAGAGAGATCGGCAGCATCAGACGCGGCACGAACTCTTTACCATTCCAGACCGGCTCCATCGCGGATTTGGACACCCCAAGGATGGCCACTTCCGGCGCGTTGACGATCGGCGCGAAGTGGGTGGTGCCCAGGCCGCCGATGCTGGAGATGGTGAAGCAGCCACCCTGCATTTCGCCAGCGGTCAGCTTGCCATCACGCGCTTTTTTGGAGATGGTCATCAGTTCGCGCGAGAGTTCAATGATGCCTTTTTTGTTAACATCCTTGAACACCGGAACTACCAGACCGTTCGGCGTATCAACCGCCACGCCGATGTTAATATATTTCTTCAGCGTCAGCTTCTGGCCATCTTCAGACAGCGAGCTGTTGAAGCGCGGCATCTGCTCCAGCGCGGCAGCAACGGCTTTCATAATGAAGACAACCGGGGTGATCTTCACATCCAGCTTACGCTTCTCAGCTTCGGCGTTCTGCTGTTTACGGAACGCTTCCAGCTCGGTGATGTCGGTTTTGTCGAAGTGCGTAACGTGCGGGATCATCACCCAGTTACGGCTCAGGTTGGCGCCAGAAATTTTCTGGATGCGGCCCAGCTCGACTTCTTCAATTTCACCGAACTTGCTGAAGTCCACTTTCGGCCACGGCAGCATGCCCGGCAGTCCGCCGCCGCTTGCCGCAGCAGGTGCAGACTCAGCGCGTTTCACCGCGTCTTTCACGTAAGCCTGAACGTCTTCTTTCAGAATACGTCCTTTACGGCCGGTGCCTTTCACCTTCGTCAGGTTAACGCCGAACTCGCGCGCCAGACGACGGATAACCGGCGTGGCGTGAACGTAGGCGTCGTTCTCGGCAAATTCGTCTTTGCCGCTGGCTTTCGCGGCGGCCGGAGCCGGAGCCGCTTTTTCAGCCTGAGGCGCTGGCGCGGACGCTTCCTGTTTCGCCGCAGGAGCCGCCGCTGGCGCAGCGCCTTCCACTTCGAACAGCATGATCAGCGAACCGGTGCTGACTTTGTCGCCGGTGTTGATTTTGATCTCTTTCACCGTGCCTGCGAACGGCGCCGGGACTTCCATCGACGCTTTGTCGCCTTCGACGACGATCAGAGATTGCTCGGCGGTGACTTTATCGCCCGCCTTCACCAGCACTTCGGTGACTTCCACTTCATCGCCGCCGATATCCGGCACGTTGACTTCTTTGGTCGCTGAGCCGCCGGAGGCCGCAGGCGCGCTGGCCGCTTCCTCTTTTACCTGCGGCTTGGCCGCAGCGGCGTCACCGGAAGCGGCGGTTTCGAAGATCATAATCAGGGAGCCGGTGCTAACTTTATCGCCGGTGTTGATTTTGATCTCTTTCACCGTGCCCGCGAACGGCGCAGGCACTTCCATTGAGGCTTTATCGCCTTCAACGACGATCAGCGACTGTTCCGCCTCGACTTTATCGCCCACTTTCACCAGGATTTCGGTCACTTCGACTTCGTCGCTGCCGATGTCCGGCACGTTGACGTCTTTGCTGGCTGCGGCGGCGGCCGGCGCTGGCTGCGCGTCGGCTTTCTTCTCGGCGGCTGGCGCTGGCGCAGCTTCCGCTGCGCCCTCCGCGTCAAAAATCATAATCAGTTTGCCGGTTTCGACTTTGTCACCGGTGCTGACTTTGATCTCTTTCACCACGCCTGCCTGCGGCGACGGGACTTCCATCGACGCTTTGTCGCCTTCGACGACGATCAGCGACTGCTCGGCTTCCACCTTGTCGCCAACCTTGACCAGGATCTCGGTCACTTCAACTTCATCTGCACCGATGTCCGGTACCTTGATTTCGATAGCCATTGATCTTTACCTCTTATGCCAGACGCGGGTTGACTTTATCTGCATCGATGCTGAATTTGGCAATGGCGTCCGCCACCACTTTCTTATCGATTTCGCCGCGTTTGGCCAGTTCGCCCAGCGCTGCCACCACCACGTAGGAAGCATCTACTTCGAAGTGGTGACGCAGGTTCTCACGGCTGTCAGAGCGGCCGAAGCCGTCGGTGCCCAGTACGCGATAGTCGCTGGCCGGAATGTAGCTGCGAACCTGTTCAGCGAACAGTTTCATGTAGTCGGTTGAGGCAACGGCAGGCGCGTCGTTCATCACCTGAGCGATGTAAGGCACGCGCGCTTCTTCCGTCGGGTGCAGCATGTTCCAGCGCTCGCAATCCTGACCGTCGCGCGCCAGCTCGGTGAACGAGGTAACGCTGTAAACGTCGGAGCCGATGCCGTAATCCTTCGCCAGAATCTGCGCCGCGTCGCGTACGTGACGCAGGATGGCGCCGGAGCCCAGCAGCTGCACTTTGCCTTTGCTGCCTTCTACGGTTTCCAGCTTGTAGATACCCTTACGGATACCCTCTTCCGCGCCCTGCGGCATCGCTGGCATATGGTAGTTTTCGTTCAGCGTGGTGATGTAGTAGTAGATGTTTTCCTGCGCGTCGCCATACATGCGCGTCAGGCCATCCTGCATGATCACCGCAACTTCATAGGCGAAAGCCGGATCATAAGAGATACAGTTCGGAATGGTCAGCGCCTGAATATGGCTGTGGCCATCTTCATGCTGCAGACCTTCGCCGTTCAGCGTGGTGCGACCGGAGGTACCGCCGATCAGGAAGCCGCGGGCCTGTTGGTCGCCCGCCGCCCAGCAGAGATCGCCGATGCGCTGGAAGCCGAACATAGAGTAGTAGATGTAGAACGGGATCATCGGCAGGTTGTTGGTGCTGTAAGAAGTCGCAGCCGCCAGCCAGGACGCACCGGCGCCCAGTTCGTTGATCCCTTCCTGCAGGATCTGACCTTTTTCGTCTTCTTTATAGTAAGCAACCTGCTCACGGTCCTGCGGCGTGTACTGCTGGCCGTTCGGACTGTAGATGCCGATCTGACGGAACAGGCCTTCCATACCGAAGGTACGCGCTTCGTCAGCGATGATCGGCACCAGACGATCTTTGATCGACTTGTTCTTCAGCATCACGTTCAGGGCGCGAACGAAAGCGATGGTAGTGGAGATCTCTTTGTTCTGCTCTTCCAGCAGCGGCGCGAAATCTGCTAGCGTTGGCAGCTCAAGCTTCTCGGTGAAGTTTGGCTGACGGCTCGGCAGATAGCCGCCCAGCTTCTGACGCTGGCCGTGCAGGTAGTTGTACTCTTCGGAATCTTTTTCGAAGGTGACGTACGGCAGTTTTTCCAGCGCTTCGTCAGCAACCGGCACGTTGAAGCGATCGCGGACGTAACGTACGCCGTCCATGTTCATCTTCTTCACCTGGTGCGCGATGTTTTTGCCTTCTGCGGTGTCGCCCATACCATAGCCTTTAATGGTATGCGCCAGGATTACGACCGGCTTGCCTTTGGTTTCCTGCGCTTTTTTCAGTGCCGCGTAGATTTTCTTCGGATCGTGACCGCCGCGGTTCAGCGCGAAGATCTCGTCGTCGGTCATATCTTTCACCAGCTCGGCGGTTTCTGGATATTTACCGAAGAAGTGCTCGCGCACGTAGGCGCCGTTGCGCGATTTGAAGGTCTGATAGTCGCCGTCGACGGTTTCATTCATCAGCTGAATCAACTTGCCGCTGGTATCTTTACGCAGCAGTTCATCCCAACGGCTGCCCCAGATAACCTTGATCACTTCCCAGCCGGCGCCGCCGAAGATGCCTTCCAGCTCGTTGATGATCTTGCCGTTGCCGGTGACCGGGCCATCCAGACGCTGCAGGTTACAGTTGATGATGAACACCAGGTTGTCCAGCTTCTCGCGGGTCGCGATGGTGATAGCGCCTTTAGATTCCGGCTCGTCCATCTCGCCGTCGCCCAGGAACGCGTATACGGTCTGCGCGGAGGTGTCTTTCAGGCCGCGGTGTTCCAGATATTTCAGGAACTTCGCCTGATAGATGGCGGACAGCGGACCCAACCCCATGGAGACGGTCGGGAACTGCCAGAATTCCGGCATCAGTTTCGGGTGCGGATAGGAAGAGAGACCATTGCCATGCACTTCCTGACGGAAGTTGTTCATCTGCTCTTCGGTCAGACGGCCTTCAAGGAACGCGCGTGCGTAGACGCCCGGAGAGATATGCCCCTGGAAGTAAACCAGATCGCCGCCGTCTTTATCGTTGCGCGCGCGGAAGAAATGGTTGAAGCAGACTTCATAGATCGTTGCGGAAGACTGGAAAGATGAGAGGTGACCGCCCAGCTCCAGATCTTTTTTCGACGCACGCAGTACCGCCATCATGGCGTTCCAGCGAATTGCGGAACGGATACGACGCTCCAGAGAGGCGTTGCCCGGATAGTCCGGTTCATCTTCAACGGCGATAGAGTTGATATAGTTGCTGACAGCAGTACCTGCAGCGACCTTCACGCCGCCCTTACGCGCTTCATTCAGCACCTGGTCAATCAGGAACTGCGCACGCTCAACACCTTCTTCACGGATGACCGATTCGATCGCCTGTAGCCAGTCGCGGGTTTCGATCGGATCCACGTCATTATGTAAACGTTCTGACATGGGGGTATTCCTTATCTGTGTCTAATACGTTGAATTATCTGGAGCCTGTCTCCCTGCATTCTGCTTCATTCCAAAATGCAAGGAGACAGGCCCGTCGTTAGTTGCCGCGTATTCCCTTATCTTTTACCTGTTGGCGACAAGCCCGCCCGTTCGTAGCCGCCGTCCTCTTTTCTGAACGCCTGAGCCGCTGCCGGGAACCTGAATGCCCTCATGCAAAATCCTGGTTTTTAAAATTACGCGTTATTCCTTACGTTGCTGTAAACGACGCAGGGAGCGTTCACGACGCGTCTGCTCCCGACTTCTGTCCAGCAATATCTCCTCGATAAACGCCAGATGACGGTGTGAGGCTTCGCGCGCCTTTTCCGGCTCGCGGGCCACAATCGCCTCAAAAATACTGGCGCGATGGTTGCTCACCTGTGCCAGCATTTCCCGGCGTGAGTAAAGCAATTCAAAATTCTGTCTTACGTTTTTTTCCAGCATCGGCCCCATTGAGCGCAGCAAATGCAGCAGCACGACATTATGGGCCGCTTCCGTAACGGCGATTTGATACTGCATGACTGCATCCGCTTCAGCATCCAGATCGCCGCTCTGCTGAGCGTGCTGAATCGCCAGATGGCAGTCGCGAATGCGCTGTAAATCTTCCTCGGTGCCACGCAGGGCGGCGTAGTAAGCGGCGATACCTTCGAGAGCGTGGCGGGTTTCGAGCAGGTCAAACTGGGATTCAGGATGATCGGCGAGCAGCCCTACCAGCGGATCGCTCAGGCTCTGCCACAGATTCTTTTGTACGAAGGTGCCCCCGCCCTGACGACGCAGCAGTAATCCTTTTGCTTCCAGGCGTTGTATCGCTTCACGCAAAGAGGGACGTGAAACATCGAACTGCCTGGCGAGTTCACGTTCAGGGAGAAGCTTTTCGCCCGGACGCAGCGTCCCTTCCATAATCAGGGACTCAAGCTGTTGCTCTATTGCATCGGAGAGCTTTGGTTGGCGAATCTTACTGTAGGCCATAGTCCCTTCTTCTGCCAGGCGCCGAAGTAAATTGGTAATACCAATTAGAAAAAAGTGACGTTAAAGTAACAAAGTATTCACCTTCTGTCTATATGGCTTCAGCCCGAATTGTGCTGTCTGTCGGGTGTTGAAATGCCCGAAAACAGCACGGAAAAGACGCTATTTCTCCGCGAATGGACAATCTCCCTGGCGCGATTTTACCAAACCTTACACGAAGTTAGACCCGGATCTCATTTTACGTCATAAAAGAACCCTATTCGTCTTTATTCGAATTTTATGGCAAAAAATAATTTTGACGTGACCGGCGCAACGCTTTTCTGACAATCCCGTGCCATGAAAAAGAAAGCAGGTGCAATATTTCTCGCCTACCACTATTCTGAGCCTCGCGATAGCACTGGAAACAAATTGTGATAACCGCCTATGTAAAACTAACAATACAGAAAACGTAACGATATTATTACAAAGCCAGGCGCCTGCCCGCAGGCGTCAAAACGCCAACTCTTCAGGGAAGGCGAAAGAACAAGCATGAGGATTTTTATGGAACAACAGCAGGGCGAGACGCTGAAGCGCGGATTAAAGAACCGTCATATTCAGCTGATTGCATTAGGCGGCGCCGTCGGCACCGGCCTGTTTCTGGGAATTGGGCAAACTATCCAAATGGCCGGGCCGTCAGTCTTGCTGGGCTATGCCATTGGCGGTTTTATCGCATTTTTGATTATGCGCCAGCTGGGCGAAATGGTGGTGGAAGAACCGGTTGCCGGTTCCTTCAGCCACTTCGCCTATAAATACTGGGGCAACTTTGCCGGCTTCGCCTCCGGCTGGAACTACTGGGTGCTCTATGTGCTGGTGGCGATGGCGGAGCTGACCGCCGTCGGCAAATATGTGCAGGTCTGGTGGCCGGAGTTCCCCTCCTGGGCGACCGCCGCGATTTTCTTCGTTCTGATTAACGGCATTAACCTGACCAACGTCAAAGTCTACGGCGAGATGGAGTTCTGGTTCGCCATTATTAAAGTGGTCGCCGTGGTCGGGATGATCCTGTTCGGCGGCTGGCTGCTGCTGAGCGGACAAGGCGGCCCGGAAGCGTCGGTCACCAATATCTGGTCTCAGGGCGGTTTCTTCCCTCACGGCATTAGCGGGCTGGTAATGGCGATGGCGGTCATCATGTTCTCCTTCGGCGGCCTGGAACTGGTCGGTATTACCGCCGCCGAAGCGGACGATCCGACGAAAAGCATCCCACGCGCCACCAACCAGGTTATCTACCGCATCCTGATCTTCTATATCGGCTCGCTGGCGGTGCTGCTGTCTCTCTATCCGTGGGTAAAAGTCGTCGGCGAAAGCAGCCCATTCGTGATGATTTTCCACGATCTCGGCGAAACGCTGGTAGCCAATGTCTTAAACGTCGTATTCCTGACGGCGGCGCTGTCGGTCTATAACAGCTGCGTATACAGCAACAGCCGTATGCTTTACGGCCTGGCTAAACAGGGCAGCGGCCCGCAGGCGCTGCTGAAAGTCGACCGCCGCGGCGTGCCCTATATCGCTCTGGGCGTATCGGCGCTGGCGACCGCCGTCTGCGTGCTGATCAACTACCTGATGCCTGGCGAAGCGTTCGGCCTGCTGATGGCGCTGGTGGTCTCCGCACTGGTGATTAACTGGGCGATGATCAGTCTGGCGCACCTGAAATTCCGCAAGGCTAAAGATCGTCAGGGTGTACAGACGCGCTTCCGCGCCATTCTCTATCCGGCAGGCAACTGGATCTGCCTGATCTTTTTGGCGGCGATTCTGGTGATTATGCTGATGACGCCGGGCATGGCGATCTCGGTTTGGTTGATTCCGGTCTGGCTGATCGTGCTGGCGATCGGCTACGCGATTAAGAATAAAACACAGCGTGCGTAATCCTCCGCCGGGCGCCCCGCGCCCGGCTCTCCTTCCTGACTAATCGTTACGCCCTTCACATTTTTTCCGTCGCAGTTATTTTGTCCATCTTCATGACCAACCTGTATTAGCCCACCAATCGTTAAGCCGCAATAATCATTCCACGGCTCTGTGGGAGAAAATATAATGAACGGATCTGCGCTTTCTTTTCGAGAAAAGCTGGGTTACGGCATGGGCGACGCTGGCTGCAATATGATTGGCGGCGCGATTATGCTATTTCTTAACTATTTCTATACCGATGTATTTGGCCTGGCGCCTGCGCTGGTGGGCGTATTGCTCCTTTCCGTGCGCGTGCTGGATGCGGTGACCGATCCTATAATGGGCGCCATCGCCGATCGTACCCAGAGCCGCTGGGGGCGATTTCGTCCGTGGCTGTTGTGGGTGTCGGTGCCTTACGTTCTGTTCAGCGTGCTGATGTTTACCACGCCGGACTGGAGCTATGAATACAAAGTGATGTACGCTTTCGTCACCTATTTCCTGATGTCGCTGGCCTATACCGCCATCAATATTCCTTACTGCTCGCTGGGCGGCGTCATTACCAACGATCCCCATGAGCGCGTCTCCTGCCAGTCCTATCGTTTTGTCATGGTCGGCATCGCCACGCTGATTCTCTCCCTGACGCTGCTGCCGATGACCGAATGGTTCGGTGGCGGCGACAAGGCGCGCGGCTATCAAATGGCGATGGGCGTGATGGCGGTTATCGGGCTGCTGATGTTCCTTTACTGCTTCGCTACGGTACGCGAACGTATCCGCCCCGCCGTTCCCACTAACGACGATCTGAAAAACGATCTGCGCGACGTGTGGAAAAACGATCAGTGGGTGCGCATTCTGCTGCTGACCTTTTGCAACGTCTGCCCCGGTTTTATCCGCATGGCGGCGACGATGTATTACGTCACCTGGGTCATGGGGCAATCCACCCATTTCGCCACGCTGTTTATCAGCCTTGGCGTGGTGGGCATGATGATCGGCAGCACGCTGGCGAAAGTGCTGACAGATCGCTGGTGCAAGCTGAAGGTTTTCTTTTGGACCAATATCGCGTTGGCGATCTTCTCCTGCGGCTTTTACTTCCTGAATCCGCAGGCGACGGTGCTGGTGGCGGTCATGTATTTCCTGCTGAATATCCTGCATCAGATCCCCTCCCCGCTGCACTGGTCGCTGATGGCGGACGTGGATGATTACGGCGAATGGAAGACCGGCAAGCGTATCACCGGCATCAGCTTCTCCGGCAACCTGTTCTTCCTGAAGGTCGGCCTGGCGGTGGCCGGGGCGATGGTCGGCTTTCTGCTCTCTTTCTACGGCTACGATGCCGGCGCGAAACAGCAGGACGCCAGCGCCATCAACGGCATTATGCTGCTGTTTACCGTGATCCCCGGCATCGGCTACCTGATTACCGCAGGCGTGGTGCGCCTGTTAAAAGTCGACCGTCAACTGATGCAGACCATCCAGCAGGATCTGGCGAAACGGCGGGAAAACTATCGTGAGCTGAGCGCGCTGCGCGACGGCAATACTTTTGCTATCAAACCAGAAGGAACGGCACCATGACTACCCAGTGGCCTAATCCATTTATCGAACAGCGGGCGGACCCGTTTATTTTACGCCATCAGGATCGCTACTACTTTATCGCCTCGGTGCCCGAATATGACCGCCTGGAGCTGCGCTGCGCCGACACTCTTCTCGGTCTGGCGGAAGCGGAGACGGTGGTGGTGTGGCGCAAACCCGACGTCGGCCCGATGAGCGCGCTGATCTGGGCGCCGGAAATCCACCATGTGAACGGTCAATGGGTGATCTACTTTGCGGCGGCGCCGAGCCGGGAGATTAAAGAAGGGCTGTTTCAGCACCGCATGTACGCCCTGACCTGCGACGACGCCGATCCGCTGGCGGGAGAATGGCAGGATCGCGGCCGCATTCAGACGCCGATCGACAGTTTTTCGCTCGATGCGACCACCTTCCAGCATCAGGGCAAGCGGTGGTATCTGTGGGCGCAAAAAGATCCGGCTATCCCCGGCAACTCCAATCTTTATCTGGCGGAACTGGAGAATCCCTGGACGCTGAAAGGCAGGCCGGTGATGCTGAGCCGTCCTGAATACGAGTGGGAGTGCGCAGGATTCAGTGTTAACGAAGGCC